>CAYXNK010000001.1:0-4595 GCA_964466395.1 uncultured Oscillospiraceae bacterium
CCCGGAATATCTATCCCGCTACTTTCTTTCAATTTCAAATAATTATTGCTGCGTTTGAGATATACAATGCAGTCTTTATTAATCAAATCTTCAAGTGCCTTGCTGATTTCTTTTGTGTCATTAACAGAATCTCTGAATGCATCCACAATCACGTCATAGATAGGAGGCAATTTCTCAAATTGCTCAACAATATAAATTAATGATATTGCCTTTACAATTTTTGCGCCAATGCTTTCCGGCAAAACCTTTTGCAATATATTTGAGGTCAGCTTATACATCTTGTGAATGTCACTTGTATATGGTTCTTTACGGAACAACGGCTCAAAATAGTCGTAGAGATAATCAGGTGTAAGCATGGGAAAATCACCCTCTGCATTATCTAAAAATGCGGAGAGCGAGAACTTTTCTTCTGAAGAAAGAAACGTAAACAGTGTACGCTCATTCTGGGCCACCTTTTCAGACAGTCGCGGAAGAATAAAGGTTGAAATCGGATGTAGCGGATAACAGCCAACGATTGCGGCATTTACGCCTGCAACATCATTTTTTTCCAAAAGTCCGTTGGTTGTATATCTTTTTTCTAAATCATCAAATTTGGGCTTGTGCTCCTGTAAAAAGGTATTCCATGTTGGCTGTTTCTTGATAATAACCTCTGAGATAATTTCATACATCTGAGAAAAGTTATTATGAAGATTAATGTGCTTGAAGCGCCCGGAAACGCCCCTCCAACCGTCTACTTTTTCTTTGGGAAGGTTATTGTCTATATAATTAGCGATGTCCTTATGACAGATGAGCATAAGGTGCATTTGCTTGTTCTCACTGCGTACGCATTTTTCCGCAAAATCCTGCAACAGCTTTATATCGCTAATCGTTGCATTAGCGATACTCGATTCAAGATATTTGCTGAACTCATCATAAATAATGTAAACTCCGTCGTAGCCTTTATCCTTTAGTTTATCTACTACCTTTTCATACAGCTCTACAACATCAAAGCCAAGGAAAGGATTAAATGTGCTTCCGGAGGTTAATGCCGGATATAGTTCAATAAACTTCTCGTAGGCTTGAACATTATATTCTTTTAAAGCCAACACAAAATCATCTATTGGCTCACTAAGAGAATCAAGAAATCTTTTGTAGGTCTCCGGATAATCTGTTTTCCAACTTTCTATCGTGCTTAAGGAAGCCTTAAAGTGGGTTTCAGGCATAATATCTGTAAGACCATTTTGGCTCAAAGCCTGTTGCAGGGCAAGAAGAAATGACTGCGTAAGGCTGGTGCTGCTTCCGCTAATAATAATGGGAAGCAGCCTTCTTGAGCTATCCAAATATTCATTTATATATTCGTACAGTTTGTGGTTATTTACTTTCATTTTCTCAAGTAATCTTCCAAACTGCTTTTTATCCTTTTGAAAGAGCAGCGAAAGCAAAACCAATATAATATGGGATTTTCCTCTGCCATAAGCACCAATAAGTATTCTCGCACGATCAGTAGAATTTGGTGCAGTACTTAATAACACATCTTCAAATATATCAAGCGATGACATGGTAGGAATAAATGCAGCGACTTTATTCTCGTTATGTATATCATACGCTATGTTAACAGAAGTTTGGAAACCCTTTGAAACTTCTATTTTGTCCTTTAGCATGGTTACATTCTCCTGTCTTGTACTAATTATTGATTGCTCGATAATACTCTTGTACGCACTCTAAAAAATCAATGTGGTTTACAATACGGACAACATCTAAGCCAGCGGTTCGAACAACCTTTATGTATCCCATCAGCTCTATTTTATAAAGCAAAGACGTTAGAGTAATAATATCAAGATTAAAAATCTTTCCGGCATTGCAAGGATCATTTTGTATGGATGAAATTTTAATTTCATCCTCACCGCTTGCCTGATCTAAAATAACTGCCAGAACCACTAACGGATGGAGGGTATCTTTTTTCGGTGCTGATTTTTTATATAGCTTTTCTTTTTTATTGCTGATATCTATTAAACCAAGCTCTCCAAGAGGGCAGTCGATATTGCTCTCCGGCTGAACCTTTTCCGGATTTGATTTAATACGTGGGACATAGGTATTTATGATACAATTATAATCATCTTCCAAAGAGCGCTCAGATACTTCCTCTCCGTTTATGAGAATGTAATTGTTCAGTTGTTTGACAAAATCATCTTTTGTAAATTCGTTCATTTTGAACTCATTAAAGAAGTAATACCAAGCGGTAGCATCTTCTTGATTGCTTGCAAGCTGATAATGGAGAAGCCAAAGTGTTCCCATTTCTTCAATGTACGGATCATTTTGAAATACAATATCTCCGAAAGGAGTAAACGTCTGTTCTTTACGACCGGCAGCCGGTTCTGTTGTCAACTTAACAGCCTGCAACCAATATCTGAGGGCTTTAACCATGTTCGCACCAATGCCCAAAATGTCCATTGGGTTTCCGTTAGCTCCCATAAAAACGGCATGATCCGCATTAACATTTCGCATTCCTTTATTTAGCCAGCCTTTTCTTATAAAAAACGTATCATGCGCTCTAAATTTCATAATTTTTCTCCTCTATATATTTTCATTTCGTCTTGTTCTATTAGAAAAATCATGCTAATAATTTTTCCCGCAAATCTGTATATATGGACTAATATGTCGTAATGTGTAACATGAACATCTTTTAGAACGTCTTAACAATCAAATTACTTATTGCATAAAGGAATTATACCATTAATAAGTATCAATCTTTATCCCAACGGTTTGCATCAGTCCAGCGGAAGTTTGGATCTATATTGCGACGAGGATCTTTTTCCCATTTTTCGGCTGCTCGTCTGCTTATTTCGTTGTTAATTTGTTTCATTTCAGGGGGTTTTTCACCATTACCACCATAACCATCCTTCATCCATTTCTGCCTTTTTTCTTCGTATCTATCTGAAAGATCGTCATCTGACGCTGTCTCGATCCAGTTTTCAAAGTTATTGTTGTTTTTACTGGCTGAACAGATTGCAGCAACTACAGCACCTGTGGTAGCCAGCAAAAAGCCGCTTGTCTTTAACACTTTTCTCCAATCAATCTTCATCAATCTGTCCTCCTGTATTTAAGTATGCGGTAATGTAATTATGCATATAATTTCCGAATCATTCTTTTGTTTTCAAATAACGATCCATTAAGCAACCACCATCAAGGTATTTTGCTGTAACGCACATCTTACACCGTCTGCACTTTTGGTCATTGATATAGTACTTGTCACCGATGATAGAAATTGCTCCAAATTTGCACAGTGATTCGCACTTTAAGCACTTACGGCAAGCATTGAATTTCCTGACCTGATAGCCAACCATGCGCTGCAAATCTTCATGTTTTGCAACATTCATGGTTTTAACCTTGACAGCATAATCGTACCCATCCTGTGAGAATGGCTGTATAGATAAAATCGGCACATTTGTTTTTATATCAACTACAATAACCTCATTAATCATTTTGCGTCCAAGCTCAGGGGCAATCTTACCGAATGGAGTAAACAGACCAATAAAGCAATCATCCACCGGCTTTTTAAGCTGATAAACTTTTGCATGATCTTCTGTTGTACAGTTTGTAAATCTGATTTTGACGTCGCTCGCAGCTTCTACACCGTTTCCGCCTTGCCTTGCTTTCCATTTTCCTGAGTCAATATATTCTTCCGGATCGGGTTTGCCTATTTTTTTTGCAAAGCCAACGAGGAAGTCATGCCACTTTTTATATTGCTCCGGCATGTAAATCTTTGATAAAAATTCTGCTCTTGCATTATTATTGGGGCAGCACCAACATCCGACACGATCATATCCCAATCGGTAAGCATCATTAAAATCAACTTTTTCTCCAAGAATATACAGCCAAATATCAATATCCTTCCAGAAAAAAATTGGAGAAGCAACTTTTTGCTGCCGGATTTTTATTGTTTCGGCATTATCTTCAATTCGATTGTATTTACTGCGGCTTACCGATTCACATTTTCGTATGCCATAATAAGTGAGAATGTTCTTATCATGATACAAACTATTTATTACACGAGAAATTGGGCCTGTTTTAAACATAAAACAGCACCATCTTAACATTCTTGCAGGTGGGCCAATATCGGAACACACATGATAGAATTCCTGTTCCTTGTTCTTGGCAACCTTAAAAATCGCCTTGGGATTATCTTTACGAAAACGCGTCGCATACTCAATTGTATAAGGAAATTCCAATGTAGTGTTGCCAAAGATATGCACCAAGCTTGGATCGGACAATGATTTTACTGCAAGATCAGCCGTAACGGTTGAATCCTTACCGCCAGAAAATGAAAGTACAATGCTTTCACGAGGGTAACTCTTTGAAGAAGTAAGAATAAAGTTGTACGCTTCATCCTTTAAGTAATCTAATCTGCCTTGATTAACAGAGACAAACATTTCAATGTGTTTGTTGAAACAATCATAATTGTTTTGCGCTTTATAATATTCCAACTGTTCTCTAATCTTATCCGGTGAGAACTTTTTATAAAAAGCGGTGCTTATGACAGTTGGCTTACCATCAACATAATATCTATTATTGGATGCCCAAACACTGTTGTTTATGTAGGCAAGGGGCTTGCCAAT
>CAYXNK010000001.1:4695-43281 GCA_964466395.1 uncultured Oscillospiraceae bacterium
ATCTATTATTGGATGCCCAAACACTGTTGTTTATGTAGGCAAGGGGCTTGCCAATCAAAATTTCAAACAAAAGTCTTTCTTCTGGAAAAACAGGACGCAAATCAGCCGAAAGATATATGGTGTTTTTATGGCACTTAGGACAAATATCTTTATCAATAGAATTGACTGCTTTTATGACAGGTGCTTTGCATTCATCGCACCAATATATTT
Organism: uncultured Oscillospiraceae bacterium; assembly: GCA_964466395.1. GTDB lineage: Bacteria > Bacillota > Clostridia > Oscillospirales > Oscillospiraceae > UBA2658. The sequence goes on from CAYXNK010000001.1 coordinate 4,906, forward strand.
CATACGGAATATCTTCTTCCGTCTCATTACCGCATTGTTCGCAAATATCGCTATTCGTTTCTCTGTTGCAGTTCTTGCACCACATTGACAATCACCTCCTACATTATATTTTAACAAACATCATGTCCCATAAAACGGACTCATTCTGAATAATGTTCAATAATATCACCGACAGAACACTCAAATAGTTCACAAAGCTTATTTAAAGTTTCATAATCGATGCGCTGCATCTTATCGTGATACAAATTTGATATAGTACCTCTTGAAAGCCCTGTTTTTTCGTACACGTCCTGAATGTTATAGCGCTTTTCTCCCATCAGAACGGATAGACGACATCGTATTGCCACTTTCAGCACCTCCAAATATATTTATACTTTTACATTATACCACCTTTTTCGCCGTTTGTAAATAGATATGGCTTCATTTTTACTCCATATTTGATTATTTCAATTTGATATGGAATTTACAATGGAGCGTTAAAAAAAGAGGAACTGTCACTCATGCTCTTGCATATTGGCGACAGTTTCTCGAAATTCATTTGCTGCTTAACTTAATTATCTCGCTAATTAACTTTTCGGGAGAAAACGGTTTTTCCATATGCAGATTCATGCCAGATTTTAGGCAAAGATCACCTACTTCCTCTGGTCTCTCGGAAGATAGTGCAATGATCGGAATCCTTGCTGAGTCTGAGTGTTTTGATGAACGAATAGCAATGGTGGTTTCGTATCCATCCATTTTAGGCATACGGATATCCATTAATATTACAGAAAATTCGCCAGAATAGGATTGTTCAAATAGGTTCAGAGCATCAGCTCCATTTTTAGCGCATACAACCGATCCACCTCTCGCTGTTATTACATTTCTAACTATTTTCCGATTGATACTAACATCATCTACCACAAGAATTTTCTTGCCGTAAAGCCCGCTATTCTTTTCCATGTCATCACTCGCTTAAACGGTTACTTATATTGTATCCGTTTCTGCCGCTCCTTTTTACTTTGTACATATCTGCATCTGCTTTTTCAAGCATTTCTGATACACTTTCAGAGAAGTCGGTAGTGTAGGCTCCTACACTGCATGTGATTTTATATAGACCTGATTCTATTTCCAATAAAGCTCTTTTAACCTGAATTATTTTTTTCTCCAGCTCTGACTTGTCGATCGATTCTGTATACACAACAAACTCATCGCCGCCAAATCTTCCGATAATATCCTCTGAATTCCATACTTGACCAAGTATTTTTGCTGTTTCTGAAAGGATTCTGTCACCAATCAAATGTCCGTAGTTATCATTAATACTTTTAAAATTATCAAGGTCAATCATTAACATAACCCGTGACAGTTTTTTTGTATTGTTCAATTTTTCAGCAACCTTGGATAAAAACGCAGCCTTATTGAATAATCCTGTCAGAAGATCGGTTGTAGCCATAAACATGGCTGTATTTCGCTGCCGGATTTCTGCATCAACATTTTCCGATCTTCCCACAACACTTATTATCTTTCCAGTATCATCACAAACACTGCTATAAACCAAGCGATGCCACGCATAATCTTTTAACGCAATATTTGATAAATACTCAAAAGAGGAATGGCGCACAATTTTTGTTGCTTCTTGGATTGTTTGTTTATAAATGGCGCACGAATCCGGATGAACTGATTGCTTGTATATGTCTTCATTAAAATAATTTGCGTATTCGTTTCTAATCAATGTTTCTCCATGTTTTATATAGGATATTAGGAATAAATCTTCGTCTGGAAAATATTCAAACAAAATGTCTTTTGATGTCTTGTCCAAAATTTTTATTCGTTCCAGTTGTACCTGCGGATTGTACTGAGGAACAACTGCGTTAGATCTTGCATTATATGCTGCGTCATTAAAGTTTTTTGCGTACAAATACAACATATCTCGATCTACCGAAAGATTAACGTCCGGCATAATATTCTCATCTTTTTGCTGAAGAAATTGCAATAGTCGTGCATCAAGAAGCGCATTGGCAAAAAAATATTCTTTTGTCCTCATATTTACAACACACACAAACAATATTGAGCAGAACTGTACCCAAGACATTGTATGATGTCCGTTTTCAATCACTGAAATCCGAGGCGCGGATATCCCGCAGCGTTCTGCAAACTCTTTTTGTGAAAGTCCTAGTAGTTCTCTAAGCTTCGGAAGATGCTTTGCAAGAGTCTTGCACATATTGATTTTTTCATTTTCACTCAATATGACCATTTAATTTCTCCGTTTCTCTGCCTGTCATCATGATTTCAATATTTTTGGGTACAATAATTATGACAAGCAGTAAAAAACCATATAGTTTTTTACTATACGGTAGTTACCTTTTAAACGCCCTAATAGAGCGCATTTCTTTATTATATGACCATAAATTTGACTGTTAACAGAATGCAACTAATTGTTCCATATAGCCTCTCTTTAAATCAATAGAAGGATGAACATACCTCTCAAGTGTTATTTTCACATCCGAATGACCAAGTATCTCAGAAAGTGATTTAATGTCAAAGCCGCATTCAACAGCTCTGGTCGCAAAAGTATGTCGCAACGCATGAAAGGTGTAATCCGCAATACCACACTGCTTTATAACCGTCTTATATCTTTGGTAATAATTTCGTGGTTCGATATATTTATAATTTCCGGTAAGGATATAATCAAATTGCGATGCACTAACCTCCTTATGATTTAAAAGTTCACGCATAATAAATGCAGGTAGCGGAATTGTTCTTATAGACGAGTCTGTTTTAGGACGGTCGATCAAAATTTTTGTTTTGGATTTTGCATTTTTATCGGTATTTTTTACTCTCTGAATTGTGTGGCAAACCGAAAGAGTACTCTTTTCAAAATTTACGTCACACCAACGCAATGCACAAATCTCACCAATGCGCAATCCGGTGTATAGGCATATATAAATACCGAACAAGTAATTGCTCTCTGCATTTTTTGTGATAACTTCAAGCTTTTGTTGCTCCACTATAGTTAGGATTTCAATGTTTGGTTTTTCAGATTTGGGAATACTAACTGACAAAGTACCTTCGGGAAAATATTTCATCTCAACAGCATAACGTAAAATATGCTTCAATAATACCGTCATATCTTTTACCGTTTTTGTAGATAATCCGCCTTTTCCATCAAGGCGTCCATGATTTAATTTTTCATCTACAAATTGATCAATAAATGAATTGTCCAACTGATCAATAATTCTTTGTCCAAAGAACGGCTTAATATGTGTTTCAATCATTTCATGATAATGCGCATAGGAGGATTCTTTCACACGGTAGCGCTGACGCTTTAAAAAGTTGTCAAGCAAATAATCAAACCGAATATTATGAGAAGACGAAATCATAGACGCTTTTCTTAATTCATCAACTTTGTACTCTCGCTTTGCTTTTACCTCCGCATAGCTCTTTGCATAAACATATCCATAGCTCGTTTTCCCATTTTCCATTTTACCTGTTGCAAACCTGGCTTCCCAACGACCGTCTTTTCGTTTCCAAATGTTTTCGCCTCGTTTTGGCATAACAATAACACTCCTTTTCATTAATTTGTATATTGTCAGAGTATTGGTACGGAATAGTGACCGCATTTTTGACTGGAATCGCTTGCCTTTTGTAGCGTTTTTCCTCCGACAACACACAATTATAGTTAAACTTTTTTTGAATTCTGTAGCATATCATTGATTTTTCGACAAAATAATGCTATACTGATATCAAAATTAATGACTTTTATATTGTAGCGATAAGTTTTGCGCTATCACAAAGTAAAAAACTATATGGTTAAAAAAGCCGCCTGTGTTTTTGAACACAGACGGCTTTCCGTATATTGAAATAAATTAAACAAATACCATTTTAAATAAATATAAATCCGAAAGTCATAGAAAAAAGAGCTTATCTGAAAAAATAAGCTCTCCTCGGTATATGTTTTAGCTTTGTTTTACCTTTGCAATGCACTCTGCACAGAGAGAGAAATTTTCGTTGACTTGATTCGTAGATCCGCACAGCTTACAGCTTGGTTCAGTCTTTTTTAGCACAATATTGCCATTGTCTTCAAAGATTCCAATTGTACTTTTTGAGGTAATACCCAACTTGCTCCGGATTTCTGAGGGAAGGACAATACGTCCCAGCTCATCAATTTTTCTTTCTGTAATAAGTTTCATTTTGCTCTTCTCCTTCATATTTCATTTGGATTGATAATTACAACTGCTTTACTTTTTTCTTTGGCATATTTTACAACGTTGCCTGTGTCAGAAGCTATATCGTCCCACACAGCAATGGCAAAATCAGAATTGTCGACCATGTATTTGCTGCGCTTTTTTAAGCTATCGGACGAATAATGTGTTTGAAGAAGTGTTTCCCTATCGCAATGTCTAATAATCTTAAAATAGCGGTTACGCATTGGCTCATTCCAATTTGCGGCTTGTTCTTCATATGGTATTGCACATTCTAATGTAATCTGAAACCATTGTTTTTTCAGTTCTTGTACAATCTCTGCACCATAAATTTGAATTCCCTGATCCATACCCGTAATAAAATAAGTCACATTATTCTGAGTTATCATGCGAAGAATTTCATTATACAAATGTTCTTTAAGTATTTTGCATCGATTACCGTTTTCATTTCTAAATAGTCGGTTCTTTGATTAATCTCCCAAGAAACAGCAAGTTTTATTATTCATGCTCATCACTTCCTTTTTTGTAATTCTATATGTGTTATACCAACTCTTATAGATATAGTATACTACACTGTTGTGTCGAATGTTGTAGAAGTGTGGGAGAAAAATAAAAAATCTGCAATTTCTTATATTGCAGATTTTCGTACATATATTCAATTAAAATGAGTTTTACTTTTTTGCTTCTTTAACAAGTGTCTCCAAAACAGCAAAGATGCGAGATCGTTCTTCAGCTGATAAGTTGTCCATTTCATCAGCAATTTTCGATGCCCTTATCTTATATCCAGATTTGATTACATCAATAAAAATCTCATCTGACGAAATATCCAGCGTTTCAATAATCTTAATGAGATTTTCCATACTCGGATATTTTACGCCGCGTTCGATAGCAGATAAAAAGTTTGGTGTAACACCAATCATCTCTGAAAATTGATCCTGAGTATAACCTCTTTTTTCCCTGCAAGCCTGAATTCTGCGTCCGATACGTTTGTCTGCCATAAATCACACCTCCTAAACACATTGAGAGTTAATTCAACTCTTTTAGTATTAGTATATCGTAAAAAATTGGCACTATACAGTTTCACACAGAGTTGGTATAATTCTAATAGTGTTAGTTTGCGACGACTTGAATTGATTTGAAGAATAATTATTTAAGATGTTTTGAAAATATATTTTAATTTTATAGGCTCTGATGTCCATGTTCACCAGAGCCTATCTGGTTATTTAAAATAATTTAAAGGATTAGATCGTTCTCCATCTTTGTAAACCTCAAAATGCAGATGATTTCCGGTTGAATTTCCGGTTGTACCCACATAGGCAATAACCTGTCCTTTTTTGACCTCTTGACCGTTTACAACTGCAATAGACGAACAATGCGCGTACAATGTTTGGTAAGTGTCGTTATGCCGTATTTTTACATGATACCCGTAGCCGTAACCCCAGTTATCCGTTGCATTGGCAACCTCGACTGTTCCGTCCGCTGCCGCAAGAATCGGCGTACCCGCGGGAGCCGCAATATCAAGACCACCGTGGAATTTTGTTTCACCCGTAAACGGATCGGAGCGATAGCCGAACTGTGAAGAAATAGAAAAGCTTTCTGGCAGCGCCCAAGAGAAAATATCAGTCGGTTTCCAATCAGCTCCAGAGAGGATAATTTCATCCGTTCCAGCAGAATAACCACCGAGAAGTTCAGCCCACATGGACGTGTATTCGTGGCTCATCAAGAGTTGCAGTTGCTCTGTCTGATCAGCATTAAAGCTGTAAGCGCTTATCATTTCGGAATAGCTTTTATGTGTCAGATTTATCGTCAGTATTTTTTCAGAAACTGTCTTTTTAACAATCGTTTCCTTGCCGTCCGCGCCTGTTTCTGTTACATCAACTTCTTTGGAAACCGTTTTTGAGGAATGAGTGATATTGTTCATATCCCATAGCACCTGCCGCAGAATAGCAATTTTATCATCGGTAATCGTAACGACATCTGTGCCGTTCCCGTCTGTCGTAACCTTGACAGCATAGACAGCTAATACCTCATTCCACTTGACCGCCTGAACGCCGTCGCTGGAAATAACTTCAACATCATCGTAGTTGTTTCCGGCTTTTATCTGCTCAATCTTATCGTAGTATTCGGTATTCAGCTGTGCGACAACCTGCGTCATCGGTGTTCCGCCCGGTGTTGCTTCATTTGAGAAGAAAATACCGAAACAAGAGCCTACAATAAGGGCTATCAGACATATCACAATAATAACTACCACGGCAACCCAACCTCCGGCAGCAATAGCGGCAATCAATGCCTTTGTCCCGGCGACGATTGCTTTGACCGCCGCAATGGTCGCTTTCACGGCGGCTTTCACGGTCGCGACAGTTGCTTTTGCCGCAGCGCGGGCAGCCTGCGCCGCCTTTTGTGCCGCTTTCACCGATGCTTTTGCGGTTTTCTCCGCCGCCTTTGCAGTTTGCTGTGTCGTTTTAATAGCGGCTTTTTCGGTTCTGACCGCCGTTTTTACGGATTTTTGCGTGGTCTTGATTGTTCCTTTTGCCGTCTGCTTTATGGTCTTATTGGTCGTTTTGACCGCTTGCCCGGATTTCTCTGCTAACTGCTTTGGTGCGGATGTGGCAGAGCGCGTGTATGGAGCGCCGGTGGAACAGGCAGGATTCGGCTGTATGGATAATTCCGTAGAAGTCGGGTTTTGCGCCGCCTTTTTTGCCCGATGCTCTTTGATACTACGGATTGTTTTTCTTGTTGCATTTTTTCCAAACCGATTTGCCGCAGATATCGTATATCTTGCTGCGGATTCAGCCTTGTCGGTTGCCTGATCGGAAGCATATTCCTCCGGTGTATCGTGGGAGCTGTCCTGATAATAACCATTCTCCGCCTTTTCTTTGGTGCGAATAAAGGTGTCGCGCATACGCTCGGAAGCAATGGCGGACTTATCTACAATTTTGATTGTTCCTTTGTGAGATTCACGTTTTTTAATGTCCGGCATACAGACCTCCTTTCCGCCCAAAAGATAACCGGGGAAGGAAAGACCTTCTCCGGAATATCCTCGGACAATTTTTATTCGTAATTATGCTTTCGATTTAGAAAAACTTTTCATTTGGCTTGGTGGACATTAGCTTATACAGCTTTGTATTTTTGGGAAACTGATTGGCGAACGGAACAAGGGACGAGCCATATTTGAGCAGTCCGCAACCCGCTTTTGCACCGGTAATATAGCTCATCTGCTCCGGCGAAATATTCAGAAGCTGCGCCAGCTTTTCACGGTCGGAAGCCGCCTGATTAAGCATCATGACAAACTCGGAGTTGGAAAGCATAGAAGAAGCCAGCACCGAATCAAGCAAATATTCCACATTCTGTGTAATTGCCGTGGCAAAGGCATTGCGCTTTCTGAAACGACGCCATGCAGAGTTGAAAAACTCGCCGGAATACTCGTTTTCGAATACAACATGGAACTCATCGACAAAGATATGCGTTCTTTTGCCTTTCTTCCAGTTTTCGGTCACACGGTTTATCATGGCATCGGTGATGGTCAGAAGTCCCATTGTTTTAAGCTGCTTACCAAGATCGAAAATGTCATAAACCACCATACGGCTTTTCACATTCACATTGGTTGGGTGAGCAAATGCATCAAGCGAACCGCTGGTAAACAGTTCGAGAGACAGAGCCAACGCGCGTGCTTCTTCCTCTGGCTGTTCAAGTAATTTTTTGCGTAGTGTAATGAGCGTCGGAATCTTGCCGCTTCTTGCGCTTTCCGCGTACACTTCTTTGGTACAGCGGTCAATGATGGAGTGTTCTTTCGGGCCAACAAGGGATTTATCCAGTTCGCCTATAAGCGACATTATAAATTCGCTCTTGTCAATAACCGGATCGCCGCCATCACCGTAATCGTCCACCATATCCATTGCGTTAATATGGTCGCGGCTTCCGGCTGCAATGCGGATAACCTCCCCGCCGAGCGCACGGATGAGTTCACCATATTCACCCTCTGGATCACATACCATAATGTCATCCTTTGTAGCCAGTGCGAGAAAGATAATCAGCATTTTCGCGGCAAAAGATTTGCCGGAACCCGGAACACCGAGCAAAAATGCATTAGGATTCATCAGGTTTTCCTTGTTGCACATCAACAAATTATGCGAGATGGCGTTCTCGCCGACATAGATGCCGTTCTTGTCCATGATGTTTTGCACCTTGAATGGGATAAATACCGCTAAGCTCTCGGTTGTAAGGGTTCGCAGACTGTCAATGCGGCGTGTACCATATGGCAACACGGTATTCAGACCGTCAAGCTGCTGCCATTTGAGAATGGCAAGGCTGCACATATGCGACCTTGCAATGGTAAGCAACGCTTCGGTGTCGCTGTTAAGCTGCTCCAGACTGTCCGCCGTATGAACCAGTGTCATAACCGAGAACATCATACGCTGATCGCGTGTGGTGAGGTCATCCAGAAATTCCTTGCTTTCCTTGCGTTGCAATTCCATATCATAGGGAATGACCGCAGAAAAGTTGTTATTTTGATTCTGCTTGCGCTGCCAGTTGGTGATATTTGTTTCCGTTCCGAGCAAACGGCTTTCCACCTCGCGCACCGCTTCATCCGTTGGAACCGGGACAATGTCAATCGACATCATCATATTGCGGTTCAGACTTGTAAACTCATCCACCATGTCATCCTTGATAAAAGACGCATAATCGCGTAAAAAAAGAACGCGTCCAAAGCGTTCTCCCATACGGAAATGATCTCGCTCAAATTCGAAGGTGTCGGGGCAAACAAAATCCTTGAAATCTTGACCGTTCCGCGCTGCGTCCTTCAATTCAAAACGGTATTGCGATTCTTCGCCTGTACGGAAGAAGTCATGGAAGATACGCAGCTTTTCGGTGGCATCCAGTTCGTCAAAATGAGAGCCGAGCCGTAGTAAATGGCTTGCCAGCTCCGCACCGATACGGGAGAAATAATTGCGCGCTTCGGTTATATTTTTCTTGTTGACACTTACCGTAATATATTTTTCCTGTATCACGGCATCATCGCCCACCGCTTTGCCAAGCAGCATTTGATTGTATTCCGTCCGGTATTCGTCCAGAGCGTCGCCCTGCATCGGAATAAGTATCGTTTTTTCAAGCTCCGATTGGTTCATCTTACGATTGTTGATGGTGATTTTCGTTGTTGCTCCGGAATCAAAGGAATTAAGCAACTCCGAGTATTGCAAGAACATTGTTTCCTTATCTTCCTCGCTGGCAACGGCATAATTTATATCGGTGAATTTAAAGGTCTTTGAAAATTTATGTGTCCCGTTTTTCGGGAACCTGGTAAGGCGCACAATGCCGTCCTGCGATATGCCATAGGCGGGAATACAATCCTGTACGCCTTTGGGAATGATAAATTGCTCTTTGTCCTGTTTGAATAGATTGCGTAAGGTTTTAATCATAGCGGTCTGAAACCTCCTTTTCGTGTTTTTTAATGGTATCTTTCATTGCTTCGTAATAGGTGTTGGTGCTGCGGAATACCATTTTTTTCGGCATCAGGAATTCCGACTTGAACCACGCCCATACAAATTTTTCCGCCGTCATGCCGTTATACTTAATAAAACCGAGCGCGGCAAATGGAGCTGCGCCAAGCATACACACCCAAGACAGCGTTTCAATGCCGCAGTACGGGCGTAGCACAAAATACAAAAGTACCGCAACGCCGCAGGCAAGAACGGCAAATAAAAACTGACGGAGCGAAAGACCGAAAAACATACTTTCCGTGTAGTTTCGAATTTCGCGGTTTATCTTAACCTCCAATATGAATACCTCCTTCGTTGATATTGTCGATTCGCTTCTGCGCCATTGCGCAGAAATCGGGATTCAGATCAATGCCGATATACTCTCTGCCGAGCCGCTTGGCAACCGCGCCTGTCGTACCGGACCCGAAAAACGGATCAAGTACAACGCCGCCATTCGGACAGCCGGCTAAAATACACGGTTCCACAAGCTGCTCCGGAAATATGGCAAAGTGACCGCGGGAACGGTAGAAATTGGTGCTGATACTCCACACATCCCGCTTATTGCGCATATTGTCACTGTTTGTATGGGTGCGAGGCTTAAATATCGCCTGATTCTTGCCGTCCGGCAATCCGTGCGCATATTTACCACGTGTGCTAACGGCTCTTTTATTTCGTTCAACCGTGCTTTCCGCCAACGGCTCCGCAATCGCTCCGCCGTTGTAGTAATACTGCGGCGATTTTGACAACAGAAACAAATGCTCATAAGATTTTGTCGGACGGTCTTTCACCGGCTCCGGCAAGCAATTCGACTTTTGCCAGATAATATCCGAGCGCAGATACCAGCCGTTTTCACGCAGAGCAAAAGCCAGCATCCACGGAACACCGATCATATCCTTTGCCTTGATACCATCCCAGAGCTTCGGCATTTTCAAACTTGCGTCCTCCGGCACACAGCAATAAAGCTGTTTGTGATTCGGACGCTCGGATAATGGACGCTTCCACGCGCCTTTACTGCTTCCGGCATAGCTGTCGGCAATATTGAGCCACAGCGTTCCGTCCGGTGCTAAAACGCGTTTCACCTCGTTAAATACCGCCGTGAGATTTTCAATGTATTCTGCTGGAGATTCCTCGTTGCCCATCTGTCCGTTCACACCGTAATCGCGCAGTCCGTAATACGGCGGGCTGGTGACGCAGAGCTGAACGCTGTCGGACGGCAAAAGCCGTAGCTTCTCCAGCGCATCGCCGCAGAGAATTTTACTCATACGCAAACACCTCACCTTTCCGGGGAATCCTTGACGGGTGCTTTCGGCTGTAGCTGTCGCGGTGTCTGACCGTTCTCTGGTTTAATGAAATCAAGTCTACCGGCAGCGTAAATTGCGTTGTCATTGAGTTGCCTTTGCCATGCGCCCTCGGACGGTGCCCAACGAAAGCCGTTTGATTTAAGTGCTGCGCGTTTCTGTTCGTCCGGTTTCTCATCAAAAAGCACCTGAAGACGGCATAGTTCATCATTGGCAATAACCTCACCGCCATTAAATTTCCAACCGACAAAGCCGACTTCCTGATTGATTGTCAGCTCCTTAATTCTCCCTTTCAATCTGCGGATTTCCGCACTGTTTCCGGTCAACTCATAATCAAAAAACGGCGCTTTTTGCCACGAATAGCCGTTTGAAACCTTACTGTCCAATCTTTCCGCACGGTCATCCGGCATGTCGGGGTAACCGTGACAAGTACCGTTTTTCCGGTAATAGGCGTTGACCGCTTTCATATACTGCTGTGATTTTTCGCACATCTGCAACTCATCGTTCAGCTTTTGAAGTGCCTGCGGATCGTCGCTGCGGATTGGATTTTTATAACTCATAATCGTAATTCCTTTCAGTTTTTATTTGGCTTATAAGCCCATCATTTCGCGTACCACCCGGTCAGCCATTTTAACAGCGCCTACAAGAACAAGCATATTAAAGATTAGTTCACCAATGTATGCCCATACCTGAGTAACCGCTGCTGCACTGGTATCGACTGCCGGTGGGGATGATGCAAATAAAGAAAAGATAATGCAAGCCAAAACGATAATAGCACCCTCCAAACAGACCGCTGCATAGGATTTTATAAAGCTCTTGCCGACATTCTGTGACGGTTCACCGGCAAAAGTTGATAGCGGAACTGGCGCAATCGCGGTATAGAGATAGAGCCGGAAGAATCGTCCGTACACGCTCATAATCATAATGAACGACAGTACCGTGATGAACAAGCCGCCGATCAGCGTTACTGCCCACAATGGGATACTCTCAAAGAACCCGCAGCTTTCAATGGAATCAATAATGCTTTGCGGGAGCACCGTTTGTTGAGACGAGCCAAATCCTGCGGCGTTCATAATGGTAGAGATTAAGCCTTGCACGATATTGAACAGTGCCATCATCAACTCCAGTCCGTAGGTGACAACGCCTTTTGCAAGAGCAAATCGTATAAACAACTTTAAGGCATGTTCCGGCTTTTTAACTTCTGCAAACGAGCCACAAGTTTTCATCACGCCGATTACAAAGAACAGTACTAACAGAGCCAGCCCGATTGCTCGTACTGCACCGTGAATATCAACAATGACATTCCATATCGTGCCGCCCTTGAAATTTTCGGGTGATTGGGTAATGAGCTGCCATATTTCCGACAGCTTTCCGTTCCAAGTATCGAGTGCGTTTTGCAGGTTTTGAGCAACCCAGTTATCCGACATTCAGTTTCCTCCTTTCAGCGAAAAATGCGGCCGGACATTTTTGCCCTGCCGCATTTTCGCAATCTTTATTTAGCCCGTAATCAGGTTTAAAATTTCTTTGGCAAAGGTAATGACAACACCACCCGCCAGCGTTAAAAATCCATTGGCTCTCTGCGACGGATCGTGAGATTTAAGCGAAAGACCGATTTGCACGATACCGAAGCCGAGCAAAATCATGCCAACCGCGCGAATTAGTCCGAAAATAAAATCGGACAGATTGTTTACCACCGCCAGTGGATCATTGCCAGCGGCGAATGCAGTCATTGACAGTGCCGACATCAGTGTAAGGCAAAGAATGATAGCCGTATAAACCGAGAATGCTTTTCTTGTCTTACAGCTCATCGGAAGCTTGTGCGTTTCTTTCTTAATGTGTTTCATAGGGGTTCCTCCTTATTTTTTTGAAATGAGTGCTTCAATTTCCTCATCGGAATAAAGTTCATATTCGGCTTCTGTTTTTGGTTCTTCATGCGGTGTGTTCGCAGTTATCCCGGCAAGAGTAACGGTAGCCACAGCGTTTTCCGTACCGCCGTGAATATACGGCTTGGCGCTGCCGTCTGCGGTGAGTGCGACATTCGGGTGCTTGAGAATATCGTATTTATCATCCATAACCGGACGCTCACCGCGAATGAACAAAATGGAATAGCGGTTATCCAGCATACGCACCTCGTCCGATGTAAGAAGCTCACGCCCGGAAATCTGCCAGTTGGTAGAAAAGTTGCCGCGCATACCGTCGCTCCGTCCATAGGTATTGGTGTCGATTGTTTCTTTACCGAGCAATTCCGAAACATATTTGTGGGTACTTTGCTCATTTCCACCGAGATAGAGAAATTCATCGCAGTTGCCGACAATGCTTTCCCATTGCTTTTCAAACAAAGCCTTTAACTGCGCCAGATTTTGGATGATAATACTGACCGAAATCTCACGGCTTCGCATAGTGGAAAGCAGCTTGTCAAATTCATCAGGCAACGCGACATTCGCGAATTCGTCCATTACAAAATGCACATGAACGGGCAGTCTGCCGCCGTGTATTACATCCGCCTGATAATAAAGCTGTTGAAAAAGCTGGGTGTAAAGCATACCGACAATAAAGTTAAAGCTGCTGTCATTGTCCGGAATAAGTGCAAATACGGCTGTTTTCTTTTCTCCAATGCTTGACAAGTTCATTTCATCCGTTTGTGTGATTCCGGCAAGAGAGGACAGATTGAATTTCTCCAGACGGGACACAAGGGTAATCTGAATGGATTTCAAGGTTTTGCCACTGCCGGAATGATATGCTCGGTAATACTTCAAAGCGATATGCTCCGGATTCCGCATTTCCAGCCGTTCAAACAATTCATCCAGAGGCGATTGGTAGGTATCATCTTCTTCGTGCACCTCACCGGCGCGTATCATTTCCATGACCATCGGAAAATTCTGCTCATCTTCCGGCGCTTCATAATGAAGGTAAAACACAAGCGCAAGAAGAAGCATACTTGCCGCCTGATCCCAGAACGGATCTTGACTTTGTGAACCTTTCGGGGTGGTATTTTTGAACAGGTTCGTCACAAGGCGCTGAATGTCGTTATCGTCACGGAGATAGACAAACGGATTATAGCAATGAGAGCGCTCCATGTTGATAAGGTCAAGTATCCTGATTTCGTAATCATCTTTAAGCAGATTTCCGACAGAACGCAGAATTTCACCCTTACAGTCCAAAATAATAAAACTGGTATTGGCGTTCATAATGTTCGGTTTCGCATAAAACCTTGTTTTACCAGAACCGGAGCCGCCAACTACCAGCACATTTAGATTGCGGCGGTGTCGTTGTCCGTCAAGTCCAATGGAAACGTGTTGCGTGAGTAGCTTGTTTTGAAATTTATCCTTGTCTGCATATTTCTTGTTTACCGTACCCGGCGCGCCCCATTTTGCCGAGCCGTGTTCTTCTCTACGGCGATAATTTCGCTTGGTTGCGAAATAAATGCCGATTCCAAAGCCGTAAGCACATAAAAAAATGAGGACAGTTTTCAGGCTGTCCTCACATATCTTTATCTGTAACGGATGGCTCATGACCGCTGACAGGTTTTCAAGAATTTCGGGTAATCCTCCGGAGATAGCTGGGGCGATAAGCAGCCCCAGCCATACCACCGGAAGTAATCCGCATACACAGAAAAGGATTGTTGCTTTTGGATTATCGTGCTTCAACGCATTTACACTTTACTTTTTTAGTCGGGGCATCAATCGTTTTTAACAGTACTTCGTCCACAATGTCCGTGGGACGTTCTTCCTCAATTAAATCATTTCGCATTTCATTGAGGGCGTTGATTACAACGCCCTGCTCATAGCGGTCAAGCTCCAGAATGCGTTTTTCCATTTTCTCCATAATCAGCGCTCCTGTTCTTTTGATTTCGTATCACGGCTTTGCTCCAGCGATTTTGCAATGCGCCCGGAAATGGTTTCCGCTGTATCGCGGATATCGGTCAGCACGGCGCGGATGCTTTGTGCGTCGCCCTCACGCAGATTGTCAGGAAGCACGGAAAAATCATAGCCGGAAACATCAATGCTATTTTTCTTGCAGACGATATAGGAGGAACAGTAGGCAGTAAAGCCCATATTCTCACGAGAATAACTGTCGCTCACAGCAGCCAGCTCCATGTGAGAAAGTTCAATACTCAAGGCGCGGAAAAGGTCTTGGAATTCAAGCCCACGACGGACATAGATTTTTCCGCTTTCCGGTTCAAAGAACGCTCCGGACGCACGACCTGCCAGATCGTCCACAACAGATATATCGCCGCGGTGTCCGCTGATTAGCGCGGCAATCATGGTGCGTTCGTCATGCTGAACGTTCGGACGCACCTTTGCTTTATCCGTGGTCTGACTAACATCAAACACCTTTTTGACATTGTAGGATGTTCCGATTGTATTATCCTCGCGGGTATATTCCTCGCCGGGGGCAAGAATGCTGATACCTTTTTGCTGTTTTTTGATGGAGGCTCCGGCTTCTTTCCAGCCATCAAAATCTTTAAGCTGGGTTGCCCCGGGCATCTGTGCCGTGATGAGCAAAGCGTTCAGCGCAGAATAGCGGTCAAAGCGGCTCTGCACATCCAGATATTCGCGGAAACGATTGCCGTCCGAGCTAATTGCTTCCGCGGTAGAATCGGCAAGTTCATAAACTGACTTGCGCTCAGTCTGCTTTTTCTCCGCCCATTTTTCTTTGTCAAAGGGTTCCTCTGGCAATGCAGCAGAAGTGCCGGGATCAAAAATATCATCAAAATTACTCATGACTTATCTCTCCTTATTCTTTTTGGATTTTTTGCGGGGTGCTTTGTGTTCGGGTGCCGTTGTTTTGGAAGGCGCTTTTTCAGAAGTGCCTTTTTCAAGCTTTGGCTGTTCCTCGCGGCGTTTTTCCTGAGAACCCCGAATTTCCCTCAATTCCTCACGAACAGACGGGCGTTCTGGTTTAGAAGACCCCGCGGCGGTTTTGGCGGGAACACCGGAGATATTCCCGGACAGACCGGATTTCGCTGTCCTCTCCGGAAAAAAATCCGTTTTTGCCGCTGCCGGATTTTCCGGCGCGGATTTTTCTTTTTGCGCGGGCTTTGAAAGCAAATCATCTAAAAGCGCTTCATCACTCTTATCCGAGGCGGTGCGTTCCGGCTCCGGTTTGCCTTCCGCTTTTTCATTTATACTCTTTTCAACCTTGCTCTTGATAGAGACAGCATCCACGGTAGACATTTTAAAACGCTCCACAATACGGTTGATTTTGGACGCGTCCTCAGCACGAACCATAATATCCACCATTCCGTCAGCGGACGGTTCTTTTCCGCGCAGGGCGCAGTAGACAACGCCGTAACGCTTGGATTCGATAGAAAACTGCGCTAAATCATCTTCTTTAATGGTAAACACCTTTAATTCTTTGCCGCTTTTGAGCATTGCGGTAAGGCGCTGCCTGCCCTTGATCTTGCTTTTGTCCTTATTCTTGTAAATAGAATAAATCGCGGCTGCAATATTTTTTGCCGCCGAACCGGTAAGCTTCAAAGCAACCTCTGTACCCTCAAGGCTCATACGGACGATTTGTTCCGCTGCATCTCCTGATGTATTCATTACGATCAAACTCCTTTCGCACTTCGTCCTCACGGACGGTTTTAATTTTTTCTTTGATAATGCCGGAACGAATTGCTATGTCATCACACAATCCTACCTCCTTCCGCAACTGATAAAATTGTTTTGACAGTCCGGAAATCTCCGTCTTAACTGCTTGGGTTTTATCTTCACTTGCACGTACATCCTTTGTTCTGAGCTTTTTATACAGAGCTTTTCGGTCGGCTGTAACGGTCTCTAACCGGGTTTCACAGCCGCTTTTATATAAAGAAAGCTGTTCTGCGGTATCAATGTGATACTTGCAGAGCAGCTTTACTTCATCAGAGATTGCATCCATTTTCGCCAAATCCTCACGCAATAGAAAATGGAGTCGTTTCCGATTTTGCAGTTGATTTTTCGGAAAAACGCCGAGCAGAAAACAATAGTGAAAATACAAAGCACGGAAACCAGTAATCTTCTTGGCTGTTTTCAGATTACCCTTTATGCCATATCGCTTGGTTTTTCGTTCCGGCTCCGGCATCGGTCTTTCCGGTCGTGCTTGCTTCAATATTCGCTTTCGGATCATTTCAATCGTATAATCCTCCCCGAAATTCCGGGCAAGACGCACAAAACGTTCTTTACCCGGAGGACGGACGGAAATATCTTTGCCTGTTTTAATGTCATAACCCTTACTTCGCAAATGACTGAAAAATTGTGTTTCAGTCATAGCGGCGCGGATAGCTTCGTCAACATCCTGCCGTATCAACCCGCGCCATGTGGGGCGCTGTTCCTGCTCGGCTCGCCATTCGCCGTACTGCTTGGATTTACCGCGCGCCGGGTGTTCGATTACCGACAGATTATATTCCCTGCACAGAGCGTCGGATTCGGTCTGCATATCGTGATAATCTTTTGCGCTGCGGTAATACCGGATACCGTCAACAAAGGAAACCGTATTGACTACAAAATGATTATGCAGATGTTTTTTCTTATCAAGGTGCGTTGCAACGACAACCTGATATTTTTCGCCCCACAGCTTATGAGCCAGCCGTACTCCGATTTCGTGCGCCTGCTCCGGCGTAACCTCGCCCTCGGCAAAGCTCTGATACCCGTGATATGCCATAACGCCCTCATTCTTTCCAAAGCGTTTTTTGACGGCAAGCATTTCATCACGGGCGGTTGCGGGATAGCAGTTTACGCCGGAAACAAAGCCCTGCATAACTGCGGCGTTTTCATCGTCGGTCTGTACGGTTTTATCGGCGTTCACGGCATATCTGATTACATCGGAAAGCCCCTGCGTTTCCCGGTCGGTCATGTCTTGCTTTTTGTAGAATTTCGGATTGTTGGTCTTATCGGGATTTTCTACATACACAACGACTTTACCAAGCCAGCCCTTTACGCTCCAGATTGATGTTGTAGCCATAAAAATCTACCACCTTTTCGCAGGTACAATAACGGCTTCGGTTACATCGCATATCAATTTTTCTATGCGGCGGCAATTTTCATCATAACGCTTCACATCTATGACATTTAACACATGAGCCTTCTGCGCAATCTGATTCAGATTATTTCCGACATTGTGCAATTCTCGAATGAAATTGAAATAATCGGGCAGCGGCGCTTCTCTTGGTATTTTTCCATCAATAAGATGACGCAGATAGGCTTCGCGGGATAAATTACTTTTCCTAACGCGCTTATTTAATGCATCCGCTTCTTTGTAATTCAGTCGTACCTTTATTTCAACAGTTCTGTTATTCATACAGATAACCTCACTTTCTAATTTTAGTAAGGGTTTCAGGGGATACCCCTGACAAGCTGTCTTTTGTCCCCAAAAGACGATGCTTGCTGGTATATGACATACCGTTCGCCGGGTGTCGAATATTTTTGATACCAGCCGAACAGAAAAATCAACGTTCATGCTCCTTTGCCTTTTCAAGAAGCGGTTTCACGCGGTCAAGTTCATCCTGCATCATATAACAGCGTTCAATCTTCCACCCGTTGTCATCACCGCGCTCGTTTGTCATATAGCTTTCCAGACGCACTCCGAAGTCACTCCCGTCAAGACAGGAAGCGTAGATGGAATAGCCGCCCATGCCCGGCTGAAACGCCTTGTTGTTGCTGGAAACACCATAGGTACGGGAATGCTCATCATATGGCTTATCAAAGCTGTCTACGGTAAAAACAATAAAGCCGGATAGATGAGTGTTTGCGTTAGCTCTTTCAATCTGACGAAATCGGTTGCACATTTCACTGTAAGACATATTGACAGCGGCAGGCGGTTCTTCGCATTCAAATATCACTTCTGTAAAGTCATCCGCGTCAAGAATATATTCGCTGTTGTTCCATTTGTCGGAAACAAGCTGTTTTGCTTCTTCAATGCTGTCGGCTTTAACGGTTACGGATTTTTTCAAGGTTTCTGAAATTGTAATTTCATATTCTTTCATCGCTCAAAATTCCTTTCTTTTGTTTTTATAATGGGTTTATTCAGCCTGATACAGAGCTGATCGTTGTAATCCTTGCCACGTTCCGGGAATGCAAGCCGGACATCGTATTTATCCGAAAGCACCGCTTTTATCATCTGTGCCGCGTTTCGTCCGGCAGCATCGTTATCAAGGCAAAGATGAATACTGCCAATGTTCGGATAATCTTCAAGATAACGGGTAAGAGCCAGCGGAACGGTACTGTCCCGTATTTCTCTCTTTGGCTTATACACACCCGCCAGAGAGAGAAAATGTCCGGCTTTCCATTCCATACCGTCAAGTTTTCGTTCGGTAGCAAAGGACAAAAGGTCGATTGCCGATTCAAACAGATACAGCGTATCGCTGCTCTCTGCCGGAACGGAAAAGGAATAGTGCTTGTCGCTGCCCGTTGCTTCACCCTTGAAGTCGGAGCAGATGCCGCGCATATTCGCATAGCGTACCTTTCCGGTTTTGTCCTTGCCGACGAATACGACATTGTGATAGGGATAGCTCTCATACATTCGTCCTGTGGAAATGCAAAACTGTATCAAGTCACTATCAATTCCACGATGGGACAAATAATTAACAGCGTTAGTCGCGCTTCGGTTAACAAGCGGTAGCAGCACTTCCTTTGGCTTTTCTGTTAGATTCGGAGAAACAAATACGGGTGACCTTTCAGCCACCCGTCCGGTTATCATTTCCACCGCTTCAATAAAGGTTTTCTCTTTCACCTTGATGAGGTAATCCAGCGCGGATTTACCACCAATCCCATGTGAAAACCAGCACCATTTTCCGTTAGAAATCTTCAATGAATCATGCTCGCGGGTGCAATAGGTTGAACCGCCGAAATGCACCAGCTCCTGCGGCTCATAGTTTTGGAGATAGGTCAGCAAATCCATTTCTTTGGCTTTTTGCACCACCTCCGGCTCAATGTACGGCATAAAAATTCACCTTCGTTCTGAAATAGAAAAAGCCGACTGATTTTCGAGATGAAAACCAATCGGCAAATTTGTGTTGTGTTTTATTCGGTTATTTCATAATCCTCGCTGTCATCCGCTTCACCGGTCATACAAGAAAAGCACATATAGCTTCCGGATACAGCACTTCCGGCCGCCCAAATCGGACTGCCGCATATTGGACATTTTGCACCGTTTTGCTTTGCGGCTAATGCTTCCTTTAGAGAAGCCATCAGCTCTGTTTTTTTATACTCATTCGGATTAGCACGGATCGTTTTCTCTGCAAATTCCTTTATGCTGACGGGAATCATCATTTATCTCGACTCCTTATCTTTTTCTTTAGGCAATAGTGTAAGGTAATCTCTTAGTTGTTCCGCTTCAAGTTCCGCAATCATATCTGCAAAGGGTGTAAGATTTCCATTTACAGCATATTCCTCCAAGGCTTCAAAATAACTTAAACGGTTCTCCTTTACAATTGAAACAGGCAAAAAGCCGTTTATCATCAGCTGATAATTCATAATCAGTCTGGAGGTTCTTCCGTTGCCATCCTCAAACGGGTGAATTTTTACAAACTCTGCATGGGTATAGGCGGCAAGCTCAATCGAGTTTATATCGTTATGATCGGAGAGATTGCCGAAAAAACTTTTAACCTGAACATACATATCAGTTGGAGCAGGCGGTCTGTGCTTTGCACCGGTAATACGAACCTCACAATTACGGTAAACGCCGCCTGTAAAGATGTTTTCCATAAGAATCGCATGAATATCCTTCGTAATGCCCTCAGATAAAGGCTTCCCCTCGGAAATACACCGTTTAACATAAGCAAAGGCTTTGTTATGGTTGACTACCTCATAGATTTCACGCAAATTCTTGCCGCCGATTGATACATTGTCCTCTAAAACGGTCTTTGTTTCGATCAGTGTCAGGGTATTTCCCTCAATGGCAGTGGAATTGTGAGCATACTCAATATCAAAGCTTTTTTCAAAGCTTTCAAGTGCCGCCTTTGGAAGCTTGTCACGATATTTATTTAGCTGTTCATTCATTTGAACCAAAGATTTATAATCCATATTATCATTCCTTTCAGGCTATCAGATCATGTATATCTAATTTCAGTAAATCGCATATCATTACGCCCACATGGACTGAGGTAGCTGTCAAGCTGCGTTCTCCGCTTTCAAGCCGTTGATATTGCCGAAGCGTTATTCCACATTTTTCTGCGACCTGTGACTGCGTTAATTCCATCTTTATCCGAGCTTGCTTTACCTTGTCATACGGAGATTTCATTTTATCCATGTTTTACGCTCCCATCTTACCGTGATATTTGTGTTCATATTATACGACATATAGGTCGTATTGTCAATAGTGATAGCAGAGTTCAGAAAAATGTTGCAAGACAGCATTACAGCTTTACCTTTCATATTCACGGCTTTTAGGCTTTTCTGGTACATCTTCCTCCGGCGTGCTGTCAATCACGGAACGGTCTTTTTCGTCCAGATTGAGCAAGGTGTTGAGCTGTTTCAGCCGTGCTGATTTTTCGGTAAGCTCTGCTTCTTTGGCAAAGGGAGCTTCCATTTCTGTCCTTGCGTTTTCAAGCTGCTTATTCGTATTATCCAGCTCCTCACGTATATTGGATAGCTTTTCGGGAAAGCTCCCCAGCATATTGTCAATACGCGTAAGGTTACCGTTTATATCCGCACCAAGCACAACCGTATGAGAAAGTGTACCCTTGAGCGTGAGCCGATACTCATTTTTTGTGCTTTCATACGCCAGCACCATTGAAAAGCCGCGATACGCACCGAGCATTACCGCATCAGAGCCTGTCATTTTGGTACAGGCGTCAATAATGGCTTTACCGGCGCTTTCTTTCTCTGTGTGCGTAACACCTTTAATCTCCATCGTCGGGAACACATCAGGCACCTTCGGGTACTGTTTTACAAGCTCTATATCCTGTTCGTAGCCCTTGGCGCGTCCCTCCATTAAACCGATATGCTCCGGATATTTGCGGTACACATATTCCTCCAGTGCGTACTTTTGATTAAGGTGATTGGCTTTGAGCATGTTCAGCTTGCCTACCTCCATATCCAGATTACATTTTTCAACAATCATTGGATTACCGGAAGCAAGCGCCTTGATTTCCGCATAATTCAGAGCCGTTTCATCAATATCCTCGGCAGCACGCAGGGGTGTTTTGGAGGTCATAATCTGTGCTATGAATTTCTGTTTATTTTCTACAAGCTGATACAGATAGCTGTCAAAGGTTCCCTCGGTAACATAGCGGAAAATCTCAACCTCCGGGTTTTTGTTGCCCTGCCGGACAATTCTGCCGAGCCGCTGGGCAAGGTCACTCGGTCGCCAAGGGCAATCCAAATCATGGAGTGCAATCAGCCTGTCCTGACAGTTTGTACCCGCACCCATTTTCTGTGTGCTGCCCATCAGAACACGAACCGCGCCGCTTCGCACCTTAGCAAACAATTCTTGTTTTCTGACTTCAGTGTTGGCATCATGAATAAAGGCGATTTCTTCCTCCGAAATACCTCTTGCAATCAGCTTTTTCCGCAGATCGTCATAGACATTCTGAAAGCCCACTATAACAGATTCGCCGTCCTGCTCATTCATGTTAATAATGCCCTTTGGTGTTGACAGATCACAGAACACCAGCTGTGCGCTGCGATTTTCCTTTGACTGCTCCCATATCCGGTAGACATTGTTTGCACAGACGGAAACCTTGCTGTTTCCATCATCCGTAGCAAGCGGATTGATAAGCCGCACATCCAGTGCCAGCTTGCGCCCGTCGTTTGTAATTTTCAGCATATTGTCCACAGACGGGTCAACCAGCCTGTCGCGTACCGCCTGCGCGCGTTCCGCAAGTGCGGCAACCATTTCTTTCTGTAATGGGGATGGTGGAATAACCTCAACATGGAAGTTCGCTTTTGGCACGGGCAAGTGAAGCATATCAGCGGTCTGAATATCCGCAACCTGCTTAAAAACTGACATCAGCTCCGGCAGATTGTAGAATTTTGCAAACCTCGTTTTAGCTCGATACCCTGTGCCCTCCGGCGACATTTCAATAGCGGTCACGGTTTCACCAAAGGTCGCTGCCCATTCATCAAAGTGCTGCAAGCCCATTTCCTGCAAGACACGGTACTGCAAATACCGCTGAATGGTATATAGCTCCACCATTGAATTGCTTATCGGTGTTCCAGTTGCAAAGATAGTACCCTTGCTGCCGGTGATTTCGTCAAGGTATTGACATTTCATAAACAGGTCACTTGATTTCTGTGCTTCGGTCTGAGCGATACCGCCGACATTGCGCATTTTCGTCATTAAAAACAGGTTCTTATAGTAATGACTCTCATCAATAAAAATACGGTCTATGCCGAGTTCCTCGAAGGTAACGACATCATCCTTTCGGGTTTGGTCATTGAGCTTTGCCATTCGCACTTCCAATGCTTTTTTCGTTTTTTCAAGCTGCTTAACCGTATAACGCTCGGCATTGGCTTTTTTTGCTTCTTGTATTCCGAAAATAAGCTCCTGTATCTGTCGACGTATCATTTCCTCCTGCCGCTCTTTTGACATCGGTATTTTTTCAAATTGGCTGTGACCTATAATAACGGCATCGTATTCTCCGGTAGCAATTCGCGCACAGATTTTACGGCGGTTTTGCCGTTCAAAGTCCTTTTTCGTTGTGACAAGGATGTTGGCAGAGGGGTAAAGCTGTAAAAACTCTGCCGCCCATTGCCCGGTGATATGATTCGGCACGACAATCAACGATTTTGAGCACAATCCCAGCCGCTTCATTTCCATTGCCGCAGCGGTCATCTCGTAGGTTTTGCCAGCCCCGACTTCGTGTGCAAGCAGCGTATTACCGCCGTACATCACATGGGCAATCGCGTCAATCTGGTGCTTGCGGAGCGTTATTTCGGGGTTCATTCCGCTGAAAACGATGTGACTGCCGTCATACTCACGGGGACGCACCGAATTAAAGGTTTCATTATAGATTTTGCAGAGCTTTTCGCGGCGGTCAATATCTTTCCATAACCACTCCACAAACTTCATTTTAATGATTTCCTGCCTGTCCTGTGCAATGGCAGTTTCTTTTTTGTTCAGCTCGCGTTTTTCATTGCCGTCCACAATTTTAGTATCAAAAATGCGTACATCCTTTAAATTCAATGTCTGTTCAAAGATATGATAGGCATTGATACGGTTTGTGCCATAGGTTGTGACCGCCTTGATATTGCCGTAATCAGAGCTTTTGTTTGTAACATTCCATTCGCCGGTGCATTTGGAATACAGGATATTCATATTTCTTCTGCCGTTATTACCCGTTTCAAAGGTTTCGAACATAAACTGTCGGTAGATTTCGGGCGGTATCCATGTGGCACCGATACGCACGCTGATTTCTGCGGCAGTAAGGTCGACAGGCTGCACCGCTTCCATTGCTGCAATACTCGTCTGCAAGCGCTCTTTTTCTTCGGCTGGTAATACCTGCCCCAAAGCGTGAAGCATTTGCAGCTTGCGGCGAACGTTGCCGGACAGAAATTCATCTGCACTGACAAGCGGATAGTGCGTAAGCTCTTTTTGGATTTCGGAGATTTCCTCCGGGTTTACCGGACAGGACACATCACGGAAGATTGCGCCTGTAAGCTCATGTTCCAGTTCCACGGCGGTTTTGCCAGTAAGAGAGGACATATATTCCATATCAACCTGCGCTTTTTCGGAAATGGAAAGTGCCAGTGCTTCGCTTGCAGTGTCAACGCTGGTGACGGGAATATGGGGCTTAATTGTACGCTTTGAAAACATATCTGCCTTGCGCTTAAAGTTACCTTCATCATCTAACACCTCAAGAGAGCAAAGTAGACAGTAGCTTGAATCCTCGGAAAATGCCAGACTGTTGCCACGGGTAAACAGGCGGTCATATTTCTTGACAAAGGCATCGTAAAGCGTGTTCAGCTCTGTTTGTGCTTTTTTAATTTCATCATCCGGGTAATTTTCGGTCTGGTACTCAATCAGCTTGCGCACGCAATCACGTAATGTAATCATCCCGCGAATACGGTTTTCACCGGTAACGGAAACACCTACCGGGTGCATACGGCTGTTTTCTCGGAAATACAGCTTGCCGTCTGAAACAGTGTAGCTGAAATTTCGCACGGCGGGATCTGCCGGAATCGACAAATCTTCTTCTGTGTCCGGTTCTTCGATTTCGTATTCGGTAATCTGTGCGTGGAGATTGGTAATGGCTTCTCGGAGCTGTTCGGACAGGTCGGAATCCTCATATGGCTTGCAGGTGCTTTCCATGCCGAACTGTGAGGTTTCCATGACCATTTCGCCCAGCACCATATCCGGATTCTGGACAAAATAGCTGTTCATCCTTATTGCGTTTTCATCGATGTCCAAATGCACCCAATCCGGCTCTATATCCGTCATGCGGTCACGTTTTTGCAGAAAGATAATATCGCTGGTGACTTTTGTTCCGGCGTTGCGCTTGAAAGCGTTATTCGGTAAACGGATGGCACCAATCAAATCGGCGCGCTGTGCAAGATACTTGCGCACGGAGGAATTTTCCTTGTCGAGCGTACCTTTGGAAGTGATGAAAGCGATAATACCGCCCGGTCGCACCTTATCGAGCGTCTTGCCGAAAAAGTAATCGTGAATCAGCCAATGATTTTTATCATAGCGTTTATCAAGCACACGCTGGTCGGCAAATGGAACATTGCCAATGGCAACATCAAAAAAGCTGTCCGGCATTTCCACTTTTTCAAAGCCGTTTACGGCAATATCGCTGTTTTGATAAAGCTGTGCGGCAATTCTGCCCGAAATGCTGTCGATTTCAACACCATAGATTTTACCGTCCATTCCGTCCGGCTTCATACCGATAAAGTTACCGACACCGCAGGATGGCTCCAGAATGTTGCCGTTTTGAAAGCCCATCTGCGAAAGTGCCTGATACATTGCTCCGATAATCACCGGAGAAGTATAAAATGCGGTCAATGTACTTTCTCTCGCTGCGGTGTATTCGTCCTCATCAAGCAGGCTTTTCAGCTCCTGATAATGAGGATTGCGCTCGTCAAAGCAATCGGCAAGACCGCCCCAACCGACATAGTGTGATAATATCTCCTGTTCCTCCGGCGTTGCCAACCGTTCATTAGCTTCAATTTTCTTCAAGGTACGGATTGCCGCAACATTGGCGGCATATTTTTCACTCGGCGTACCGTTTCCAAGCTCATTATCACGGATATGAAAATCATGGCGTTGTTCCTTTGGAATTTCCGGATGAAGAGCGCGGAACAATACGCGCTCTCGCTTTTGCTTCAGCGGTGCCAGTACAGCAGACGGTTTCTTTTCCTCGGTCTTTTCAATGTACGGAGAATCAATGATTTCAAAGCCCTGCGGCGGCGGGTCAAGTGTAGCGGCAAAATCGGTCGGTATTGCCTCACCATCCGCGCCACGATAAACCACAATAGACATCGGAACGCCGTAATAATTCTGATTCTTGATCGTCGCGATAAACTCGTCTGCGTTCGTAAATTCGTTACTTTCACCAACGGCTCCACCCGAACCAAGATAGTCAATTCTGCCGACAGGATAGGAGTTTACCGGAGCATCCTTATTTTTCGAGGTGTGAAATTCTGTCTGCCTGTCTGTAATTTCGCCATACGACAAGGCAACATCATAACCACGATCGTTCAGCATTTTGATATAGGTGTTAAGTCGATTTTCGGGAATACCGGTCATCCGTTGTTTTTCCGCCAGCCCCGGTATTTCACGGCGTGTAATCGTCAGTCCGAGTGCCTGCGCGACAATCCCTGCATCCTTGTCATAACATTCATAGAACGCGCCGACCGCGTTCAGGCAAAGTGCGTCGGGATGCTGCTGTTTAAGTGCTTGATAGCTTTGCCAGATGTCCGATACTGTTTCCTTGAATTTTTGCTTTTCAGCGGGTAATTCTTCCGGCTCGGCATCTTCCAAAGCGTCCAGTTTTTCAAGGAAAAGCTGCAAATCAACAGCTATGTCCTCGTCTGGATCGGTGTCGTCGAGATACTCTTGCAGCGTATCGCGCATATTTTTCCGTAGAACAGGATTATGAAGCTCCTGCTCCAGTTTATCAAGAGCATTACCGTCATTATCTCCGATTTCCAGTTCATCCTTATAGCCGTAGGGGTCGTATTCCTCATAGAAGTGTAAAAGCTCCTGCGCAAGCCCAGAGGTGCTGCTTGATGCTTCTGTTTCGGCAGGTAATTCCTCAGATATTTCCGTAGCACTGGACACGCCGATTTCAGACAGCGGTTCAAGCGTATTGCCAAGACCAAAAACGGAATAGGTGCCGTCCAAATAGGCGCGTATAACCTCTATGCCATGGTTCCGTCTGTCATAGTTTCTGTCATCCGGCTTGGTACTTTCCCATACGGGCAGCAGCATCGTATTGTAGATATTATCAACCTGATCGGCATCAAGAAGCTGCGCTTTTACTTCTTGAACGCCCTCCCAATAATCTCCAATAGGATCAGAGGAAAATGGGCGCGGATATTCATCCGGGATATTATAGAAAAAGCCAT
Organism: uncultured Oscillospiraceae bacterium; assembly: GCA_964466395.1. Taxonomy (GTDB): domain Bacteria; phylum Bacillota; class Clostridia; order Oscillospirales; family Oscillospiraceae; genus UBA2658. The sequence continues at coordinate 32,346 of CAYXNK010000001.1, forward strand.
GAATTGCCCGTGCAACAATGCCTCGTTCATAATCCGGCATAGTGGCTTTGTCCTTGTCAGAAAGAAACTTACCTTGTGAAATAAGCTCTGCAATGCGTTTTGTCGCCTGATTCCATTTAATATGCTCTTTTGCATAAGGCTCCGTAATACTGCCGTGACTGAAATCAATCCCTTTTCCGCGCGTATAGGTTAGATTGTCGTTGCCGTTATAGCTGCCGCTGTACTCACCGTGATAGCTTTTTACGTACTTTTCCCGTTCTGCCTTATCGCTGTGAGTACGGAAGAACGCATATACAGAAAGTCGGTAATCATCACCGCCGGAGCGTAGCACCTCGTCTATCTCATCACCGGAAATAAAGAAGCGCCGCTTTGGATCATAATCCTCGGCGGCGGTAAAGGTAAGCTGTTCACGCTGAAGGTCTGTCAGCTTTTGCAATATTTCTTTCGGGCGGTAAAACCGAAAACGGAGCAAATCACGATTTGCTTCGTGTGCGGTTACAAACTCACTCCATTCATCGGTTATCTTTTGCCGCATTTCCGGATCAGCCAAAAGGTCGGAAATCTGTTTTTCAATCTCTGGGAAACCGCCGTTAGCGGAAAGCGCCAAACGGATGATAGGGGCATAATTTGCTGCAATAGCTTCTTCGGAAAAATCTCTTGCAGTCAAGGCAATGCTTTCCGCAAGCTTGTTTCGTTCAAAGCTTTCCGCTTGCATAAGCTCACTTTGCGGCATATACCGTCCCATATCCAAAAGCTCACGGATTCTCTTTGCTGCGTCTTCCCATGATAGGAGCGTAGCAGAAGAACGATATGCGCTCATACCCTCGGCAATGCGAATTCCGTCATTATCATACCAAATTGAAATTTTCCGGTTATCAAAGTAAAAACCCGCACCGTTTGTGCCGTAATGCTTACGCAAAAAAGCGGCGTTTTCTTCAAGCGATTTATCCTTTATAAAATAGGCGCAGATAATCATGCGGCTGTGTTCTTCATTGGAGCCAATACAAAGCGATTCGTCAATAATTTGCTGGGACAGCTTAGGTGTTGGAAATAAAGTTATCTGCTCACTTGGCTCATAAGGCGGTAAATCCGCGGCAAAATCAAACAGAGACATTTGCTGCCCGGATTGTGTTTTCAAGCCTTTTATATCGGTGTTAATGTAGTATTCTTTTTTGTTTATGTGCTGGGAGATAAATCCGGCAACACAATCCCATGAAAAAACGGTTTCCGATTTACGGGAAAGGTATGAACCTTCCCACATCAGAAGACCATCATCCTGCGGTCTATACCCAACGCGTACACCGTCAACCATAACCTCGGTGTATCTGTCCTGATAAGACGACTTAATATATTCCGCACGCTCGTCTGCGTCCGTGTGCACAGAAAAAAATAACTCAATTTGACTTTTCTTATATTTCAAATCATCTTCTTTGTTGCCGACAATACCGAAAATGAGCTTTTCATTCAAAAATGCGGGCAGTTCCTTTTCGGAACCGTCCGCATTTTCTTCACTCTTTAACTGTAAATCAGTTCCTTCATCACGATTTCCTCCGCCGAGTGACGGATGTTGTTCATCAACCCCACCCATTTTATCTGATCGGTCGCTTTCAGGCTCTCCGTCACGCCCTCGGCTTTTGCCATTTCCCGCGTCAACTGCTCCATCCGGGAGAGAGCCGTCTGCTCTATTTCCATCAAATGCCCGTTCAGCTTGCCCGTTGTCAGCAGATTCGTATAGGTAATTTTCCGGTTCTCTTTGAGAAATGTCCGGCGCAGAAGCCCGTACTTCCCAAGCGTTACCTCCGGCTCCTGTGGGGGCAGCAGGTTCGGCAGACGATACCCGTCCCTCATCGTGTAGCTTATACTCATCTTCAAAACTCCTTTCGTCTGATTTCGTTTCCTTAACGCCATCAGAATAATCTATTTCCGGCTCTTTTGCAAATGTGCGATTTTGATTTTTTTCACGGATTTGTATATTCCGAACGGTCAGAGCAACCTCACGCAGCACCATTTCTGACATATCACTTGCCGTGCAGCCGAGCGCCGTTACGGTTGCCGGAGTATTGAAATTCATAACTGGCGCAAAATCCGCCAGCTTCGCGAACTGGTCGGCGGCACCGCCCATGCAGCGCTCCAGCACCATATACATAACCGAACATTCCAGTGCCTCGGTAAATTCCTTTTTGACATTCAGCTCATCAAGCTCCTCTAAAAAGCTGCCGTCCCGGATATTCATCAGTTCGGCAAGATAATCGTGATAATTGTCCTCAACAACATTTGAAACCGCCTGAATCAGCGCAGCATCAAGGTTATTCACCGTTTCCGAAACATCAAAGGACGCTTGCAGCGTTTCAATAATTTCCGGTTCATAACTTTCTTTGATTTCCCAAATAGGAACAGGGCGGGCAAAGCGGCTGCCGTGCGTGTCGCTGACATCAAAATAGTGTTTTAATCTTGATCTGCCGGTATGCTCCTTATCAAACACGGCAATTCCGGTTGCTCCGGCGTTTACCCAACGCCCAAACTGCTTATTCCAGCGTTCAATTTCCAGAACGGCGGTAGCGTCTGGGCGCTGTGCGTACACAAGCACCTGTTCCTCAAAGGACAGCTTATAGTTATTGCAGGCGGAGCGCAGAAAATCGCGCCATGTGCCTTGTGATTTTACAATGCTGTCCAGCGTTTCGCGATACAGTTCTGTAATCAACTCATATTTACGCGCCATTTAAGCACCTCCTTCAAAATATTTTGTTTTCGGCGGGTTATCTTTCATATGACTTTTGCGGACGTAGGTTTGGAATGTCAAAGCCATATACGTTGGCAATTTCATCACCAAGTCGTCTGGTAAGACGGGTAATATCGTTTCGGGTGGCTTTGCCCTCATAGATTTTGTCTTTCAGCCTGTCAATCTGATCGTCTGATACACCGTCTTTATAGGTGCGGTACAAATAATGATTCGTGCCGTCATGATGAATGGCATCACAGCGCAGGTCGCCCAGCTTATCCACAAACCATGTGGAATAGTCGGTATCGCTATAAAGGCAGTCACGGATATTGCCGGATTCAATTTCCTTATATCCAAAATACCGTCCATCCCAGCGTCCAAGGTCTGCAACAACCAATATAGGACGGGAGAGCTGCACACTCAAATTTGTCCGTTCATCATCAAGATAGTTGCTGTTGATGTCGTACATTAACTGAATGCGCTCATCCTCGGTCTTATCGGGATATTCCGTTTCCATATCGTCACGCCAATCCTTATAATCAAGAGAATAATTGCTCCAGATAACATGCTTATTTTCAGCCATAAACACACCTCATCTTTCCAAATCGCGTTTGATTTCTTTAGGAATAACGCTGCCGACAATGTGCTTATCCCATTTAACGTTTCCTTTGTCATATTCCTGTCGTGCAATTTTATCCGCTTCCTCTTGATTTTTGGCATGAATCAGAACAGAACCGTATCCGATCTCAACAATTTCCACTTTGTATTTCATCGTGCGTCACCCCGATCCTTTTTTTGAGTGGGTTTTACCGGATGACCCTGCCGGTTATAATTTTTCGGATTGGCTGCGGGAGTAAACCAGCCGTACAGAGACCCTGCCAGCATTGCCGCTTCCTGCGCCTTTGTTATGCCTTGCTTTTTATTACGGTCATCGGCAAACATACGGTTTTGTTCGGCATCGTCCGTTGAAAATTCGCTGCGAAAATATCCGCTTTCCCCGAACTTTATCACGATCAGCTCTCCACTGGACGGCAGCGTGGAATGACAGACTTCCGGCAGCATCGGCTTTTCCGGTGCATAAGAATTTCTGTTCTTTTCCATTATCTCGGCAAACTGACAGATATGGTACAGATTATCTCCGATTTCACAATGGCATTGATCGATATATCGGCAGGTTCTTGTTTTTTTCTCACCGTCCGGGTAAGTGATGATGATTTTGTCACCGTCCTCAACACGAAATAAATCCTTATAATGACTGTCAATAAAACGGATACCTTCAGCAGCTTTTTCAAGATGACCGTCAAGCCAGTCACGGCGGTAGCAATAGCAGTAGAGATTGTATTCGCCTTTGTGCGGATTCAAGCGCATCATATAGGCATATTTGTCCGTATCAGCACGAACGCCGTACTCCCGTTCGTAGCCTATTGAATCCACGCCAAAGGACGCATCGGAATGAGAATAGCAGTATTTTGACAGGGTGCTTCGATTGCTGAGAATATTGCCGCTTTCACGCAGTTCATTGATAACTTTATCAAATTCATCCTTGAATTCCTGTGTTTTCAAGTCCTTTCGAAAGTCATCCCATGATGAAAAAAAGCCATTGCCGTCAGTGTCCATGTCGGCTCTCAGATGACCGATTAACCCTGTCTGCATACTGATTTGTTGGCTTTGTAAATAAGTGTAATTACGTTCTTCCGGCTTCATTGCACGAATATCCATTATCGCTCACACTCCTTATCTTTTTGCTTTTCAGCCTGCTTCTGGCGATTGTCAAGCCTTTCGCGCTCCAATCCGGCACGTTCCAGCAAGTCCCTTTCGGCGTTCTGACGGGAGGACAGATAATGTCCCCAAAAATAATTGTCGCCGTCCTTGCACTCCCATGTTACAAAGGGAGCCGGAGCGCCGGGAAACTCACCGATAACAAACTCGGCATTGCCGACATGAACGGAATCGGTGATGGTGTAACCTGCATTTTTCCGTATTTCCATTATCGTACCTCCTTTGAATCTCTGCTTTTTTGCTTTTCTGTATGCTGTGCCAAAATGATGAGAAGTCTGTCTTTTGCCCAATTTGGAAGTACCTTCATTTCACCGAGAACATCGGCACGGTTCCAACGGCATTTCTTCCCGGAATAAAGATTTGTACAGTAGCAGGCAGTACCGCGTGAATTGGCATAAGAGCCGAACCCTCCGGTGCAAAGCCAAAGCTGGCGGTCTGCCGTCTGATATTCGGGAAGCAACACTTCCGGACGGATAACGATGACCTTACCTTCAATGCTTTTTTTGTAATCATTCGGGTAACACAGCTCGGCGGTAATCACTTCTTTCGGCACTGTCACAGAATTTCTCTCGACTTTCAAGTTTTCACTTTCGGATTTGATGCGCTGCGCATAGATACCAAGCATTTCCGCATAATCGTTGCCAACCATACAATCGACATACTGCCCGAAAAGTTCGTTATACTCATAATAGGCACAGAAATACGGATGTTCGCTGCCTTCATCCATTCCTAATACAATTTCCTTTTCTCCGATACGAATGGATTGCGTAATCTCATAATTTTTTGCCATACGCTTATCTTCACTCATTGCCGACATCCTCACTTTCTGCCACAGCAAGCAGTTCCTTAATAAGCTGTCCTTTTCGGCGGGTATTCTGTTCGGACAGCACCTTATTCTGCACACAGAGAACAGCGCGGATATTCGGAACGGTTATGCCGGGGATTTCAACCATTTCCTCCGGCGATACGGTCAGAATACGCACAGGTGAATAGCCTGCCTGCGCAAAAATTCGAAATAACCGTTGTTCAAAAAGCTCTCTTTTCATTGGGTTTGCTCCTTTCCTTAAATTAAAATAGACGGCAATTCTGCCGCCCATAAACTCTGTTATTTCTTTTTGTTCCGGATTTTCAAGAAGATCAATGCACCGATGATAAATGCCACAAGGCACAGTGCAATAATCGTTTTCGGCTCCATAAAATTGCGCCTCCTTTATTTTTGTCCTACGAACCAATCATCGTAGGCAGAATCTTTTATTGTAATTGAGTTGGTTACCACAGATGACATGAGCATACCGGAGGGAGTCCAGCAATCGCGCTTGACAACTTTAACTGCATATCCGCCGTCCGGATACCAAAGCGGTGTAAAATGCACCCTGCCGTAGTCCTCATTTTCACGGAACACCCAATAGGAACCTGATCGACCAAGTGTCCGGTATTTTTCGTTCTGACTTGAATAATTAAATTCCGGAAATGCGGCATATGCATATTGAACACCGGTATAAGCACTACTATTGGGTTGCTTATATCCGAGCAGCATTGTAAGGGCATTATAAGTCTTCAGGCTGATTCCGTAACCGGATTTCATTGTCCAGTCGCTACCGTTTTGAATAGCTGTAGCTCCGGTTGCCGGAGTAATTGTTTTAGTCCCGCCATTGTAAATACCAATCGCAAAGTAATCCTTTGTAAATCCACCATTTACATATCTATATTCCCACCATGTTGCATTTCCTGATGAAGTCGCCGGAGTTTGCGGTACAGAAAACTCGGACGGTGTAGCTTCTTCAAACTGTGTATCCGGCGTTTTTGATATAATGTTTGGTACGGTGCTGTAAGTCCGCGTGTACGCATTGTAAAATTTGCCATCATCAATAATGCTTGCGGTAATTTTTACATTACTGTAGTTTAAACCGGAAGGAACCTGCCACTTGAAATACACAAGATTTTTATCCTTACCGGGAACAACAACATACGGATTTGAATTTACCGAAATAATCGTTCCGTCCGACTTGCACACCTTGAAATGTGCTGTAATTTCATCTGTTGGAATGTAATTATCACGATACCCGTTTTTAACCCAAAAGCTGGATACAACCCATGTACCTTCACGGTAAGCCGCATTCGGAGCAATCGGATAAATACGAAGTGGATGATTGACCTTACAGCTTAAATACATGGTGTTGTTATAGCGGTTGGTTTCATATCCCGTGTTGTAAATTCCAGCACCATCCAAATATACACCGCCCCAAATTGAAAAAGTGCGCTTATTTGGCACTTCAAAGGAATAGCCGTTTACATTGATGGATTTTCCGGGTTCAATGGCATAGATGCCGGGAATCTGACTGCGGTTATCGTTATAACCGTTGACATAGATGGTGCAGGAGGTATTGTTCTTGTAGGTGTACTGTACGGTAATTTGCTGTCCGGCTTCCAAATCAGTCGGGTCAACATAATAGCCGCTTTCACCAATCAGTCGGATATTGGTAATCTCAGCGTCTGCTTTGACAATGGGAATGTTTGCCCAATTGCTCTGATAGGTGTGTGGTGCATCCGCTGTCCATTCCGAAGCAAATAATACCGGAATACGATTTGAGCCATTGGTATTAGCGCTATTGTCCGGCACGGTATACGGATATAACGAACTGTATTTATTATAGGAGCCATATTTATTGATGCCGATATTATTAGATTGCATATCCCAAAGCTCTGTCCATTTGCTGTTTTTCCATGCGTACATTGTGCCGCCAAAATTGTTATAGGAAGTCCATGAATTATTCGAGGTAAAGGTATATTTCGGATAAACTCGCTGACCGTAGTACACAGAGCCGCTTGAACCTGCATCACCGTCATAAGCGGCAACAGCACCGGAAATGCTGTACATCGTTACCTGATAGCGGTTGATTTTCGGGCGAATGGGAATATAAAAGGTCTTTTCAGCGCCCCATTTCTGAACATTACCGTTACCGTCAATCCAGTCCACACGGGCTTTTATATAATATCCGCTGCGCCCGGCATCCACCGTTGTCGGAGAGAGCGCAACATCATACCACGTGTTACTGTTGCTCCAGACATTACGAGAGGTTGAACCCCCGCCGTCAACCCATACGGTCTGACGAACGTAGCAATTTTCACTTTCAGCCGGAAAATTAACGGCATACCATACGGTATCACCCATGATCGGATAGCCATGTCCATAGTCATAATCATTGAAAGAACTACCATAGCTGATTCCGTAGTGGTTGTTGCGTGAGCTTTTTGAACCCGGCCACGCTTCACATTTATTCACACTCAAGTTCGGTGTAAAATCCGGTTTTGTTTGGGTAAACGCAATGCCGACACCGTAACCGGTGTTGATTATCGTATAGAAAGTCGCCTGTTTAGAGAGCGCACCGACACCGTCCCACAACCCCTGACCATCCGGCGTATAAAGAGAGTTGGGATAATGCTTGTTGGTATATGCAGCAATAAATCCCCATGAAGCACTGGTACTGCTTCCACCGCCATTGCTTGATGCGCCAAGGATATATTTGCCGTAAACAGCGATTTCGGTTGGCGTCACGCTATGATAGACACTTTGTAGCCGCACATCATAAAGTGGCTCGACAAGAACCTTGTCTCCGTTTTTCAGTGCGTCAATATCGTTAATGCCAAGTTTATAGAGTACAGCATTCAGGTTGGTCGTGTTGTTCTGCCATGAATTCATTCCGTTTGGAGTCGGCAGTCCCCAAGCAAAGCCCATGTTGCCTTCTTTATAACAGTTACTATTGTTATTTGAAGTGCCGAAGCCCCAATTCTGACGGTCAATCAGCTGCTTTTTATTGTATTTGCTGTTGAATTTATAGGCTGAACCATATGCCAGATTGCCGTAGGAGGTGCCGCGGAACACATCAATGACGGCATCGTTTTTGGTACCGCCGCTTTTCGTAACCACACTGAAACGATACCCAAGGCAGTTATCATCGGTGGTACGTACCGCGTATCCGTTCGCTCCGGCAGGATAACCGCCGCCACCGCCGCCCGCCGTGCTGCCGTCCCATTCCAAAGCAAGCGCTGTTTGACTGAATACGCCTATGAACGTCATTACAATCAGCAGACAGGATAACAGCTTGAAGAATTTTTTCTTCATCAGATCATCGTCCTTTCCTAATCAGAATAAAAAAAGAGCCTGACTGATTGAAGTCAAGCTCTCTGATATAAATATTGTGTTTATTTGCAGGTGTGACAGGTGCGGCTTTCCACATGCTCTCCGCAGAACGGGCAGTCGCAAGCATTGATATACTGTGTGCAGGTGTCGTTCTGTCCGCTACCGATTTTCTTTCCGCAGGTCTGGCAATACTCAATCGGATTTTTCTGTGCATTATACTCCGGACACTTTGTCGGATCACATCTTGGAAATCCCCATTCGTTTACAGCATAAAAGGATAAACAGGAATGAGAACCGCAGTAAGGACAACCCTCCAGCTCCAAATTCAGAAGATACGCGTGATTTTCTGCGGTTTTGCAGTGATGATCGGCGGCTCCGCAACTATATTCTTCATTGTTTTCGATACCGCCGATTTGAATGCCGCCGGTGTTTTCTTCTGCTTTGGAATCCGCAGGAGGATCAGCTTCTTCTGCGGCAGTCACATTGCTCTGTGCCTTTTCACCGGTGTTTTTGGAGCCTTCAGTGTCGGGAGTGTTTTCATCCGGCTTGAGTGCGTTGCCGTCATCTGAAATCTCGCTTACCGTAGTTTCCGCACTATTTGTAGTATCAGAAACCGGATTGTCAATAATCACATCGTTTTCACTCTCGGTTGCGGATGTATCGGGAGTGTCGGTTGGCACCGTTTCTTTTCGGGAAGTAGCCACGCATACGACTGTGATTACAAGTGCCAGTGCAACCACTCCGGACAGAATGGCAAGGAACTTTTTGCTTTTAAAAAACTGCTTCAAAGAAACACCTCCTAAAATTTTTCAGATAATGCTGAGTTGACCGTTACGGGAATGACAGCATACCGAACAATCCTGCTGTTAAACCAAATCGGCAAATACAGTGTATAGCGAAGCTGTATTTTCATTGTATTTTCTTCACGGAAGGTGATGGTTGGACTGGTTATCCTGTATTTCAGCTTTCCATCATTATCATAAGCATACAGGTAATAGCCGCCTTTTTCAAGACTGCAAAATCGGCACAGATCATCAATATACACATTTCTGTCAAGTGCTTCGGTGTAATCGTTGCCTTGCTTGATGCTGTTATATATCTCGATTGAGTTTTTCATGATATAGCTGTCAAACACGGTTTCGGTGTTTTCCTTTGTAATGCGCACCATTGAAGCGGCAGAATAAAAGAACAGAAAAACCGAGAAAATCATACAAATCACTAAAATCAGCACACACGGAAAGATGTAGCCCTCGCCGCGCTTACTTTTAATCCATTTCATCATCTGCACCTACTTCCAATACTTTTCAGAGATACCCGACTTTGAAACGGACACGGTAATGGGTATTTTGAATATGCCCAATCCCTTGAGATGGGTTGTTACATCAATCGTCACCGTCATGGTATCTCCAAGCTGAACGCGCTGATAGGAGCTGTTATAGTATTTTTCCGCTTCGGTATCTATGCCGTAGTAATAATACTTGTCAAGCAGTGCGGTATCTCTACTCCAAAAGTCGTCTCCGTAGCATCCGGTATAGGTTGCCGTTTCAATCAATTCGTCGCAAATCTCATCTATTTCGGTTTTCAGCGTAACAAAGCTAAAAATGTTGATGATAACGACAAGCATCATCACGAACACCAGCATTCCAACACAGGTATCAATGTACCCCTCGCCGCGTTTGGAGCGCAGTATTTTTTTAATCATTTCACAGCACCCCCTTAATTAAATAGAACGCCGAGAGAGGACATGATTTGTGCAACAATGACTACAAGGTAAATTAACATAAAGCAGAAAAGCAGACACATAGATAATCTTTTGACTTTACGCGGCACCTTCTGTGCCTGAAGCCTTAACTGCTGTCGCTGAATATCATTGAATTTGAGCGACAGTGAAGCCCAGTAAACAGCGGTATCGTCACCGCGTAGAATCCCGCAAAGTCCCCGGCACACATCGCTCATCATGGATGAACCAACGCGGCTCTCCAGCCTTGTTAAAGCCGCTTCATAGTTGCCACTTTTCATATCCGCCACGGTAATATCCAACTCATGCACCATTTCTGCACCCGCGTTTTCCGCATAAGATTCCAGCATATACAGCACATCGCGGTTATGCTTTAAGGTTTTCTCAATCGTAAACACAAGCCGCGGCAGCTCATATTCAATCTTTCTTCGCTTTTCCTTAATACGCATACTGACACTTTTCAGTTCACGGCGATAGAGAAAGAAAGCCATGAACAGAATGACCGGACACAGAAACGGAAAAATAAACAGCACCGGAATGGCAAAGATGCCAACCAGTG
>CAYXNK010000002.1:0-6830 GCA_964466395.1 uncultured Oscillospiraceae bacterium
ATTATTGAGATGCACGGCGACCAGGCCAGCATTCAGGTTTATGAAGAGACCAGCGGCCTAGGCCCCGGCGCGCCTGTACACAGCACGGGCTTGCCCATGAGCGTTGAGCTTGGCCCGGGACTGCTGAAAAACATTTATGACGGAATTCAGCGCCCGCTGGCCTCCATTAAGGAGAAAAGCGGCAATAGACTGGCGCGCGGTGTGGAAATTCCCAGCCTCGACCGGGAGAAGCGCTGGAATTTCGTGCCCGTGGCGGCAGTCGGTGACGCTGTTGTCGGCGGTGATATCATCGGAACCGTCATGGAAACCGAGTTGATTGAGCATAAAATCATGGTTCCGCCCTCTGTGTCCGGAACTGTGAAATCCATTGAAATCGGTGACTTTACTGTCACCGACACTGTGGCTGTCATCGAAACGGACAAGGGCGAAGCACCTCTCATGATGATGCAGCGCTGGCCGGTGCGTCGCGGGCGGCCCTATGCCCAAAAGCTCACACCGGATATGCCGCTGGTCACGGGACAGCGGGTTATCGACGTGCTGTTTCCCATCGCAAAGGGCGGCACAGCGGCGATTCCCGGCCCCTTCGGCAGCGGAAAAACCGTGACCCAACACCAGTTGGCAAAATGGGCGGATGCCGAAATCGTTGTGTATATCGGCTGCGGTGAGCGCGGAAACGAGATGACGGACGTGCTATTGGAGTTCCCCGAGCTTATCGATCCCTCCACGGGCAAGAGCCTGATGGAACGCACGGTGCTAATTGCCAACACCTCAGATATGCCCGTTGCGGCGCGTGAGGCCTCGGTTTACACCGGCATCACTATCGCGGAATATTTCCGTGACATGGGCTACAGTGTTGCGCTGATGGCGGACTCCACCTCCCGCTGGGCGGAGGCCATGCGTGAGATGAGCGGGCGTCTCGAGGAAATGCCCGGTGAGGAGGGCTACCCCGCCTACCTAGCCAGCCGCCTCGCTCAGTTTTACGAGCGCGCAGGCCGGGTGAAAACCATCGGCACAAATGCCCGTGAGGGTGCGCTGTCCGTTATCGGTGCAGTTTCCCCCTCCGGCGGCGACATGTCGGAGCCTGTGACCCAAGCGACGCTGCGCATCGTAAAGGTGTTCTGGGCGCTGGACGCCCAGTTGGCCTACGCCCGCCATTTTCCCGCCATCAACTGGCTGACCAGTTATTCCCTCTACCTGGACAACGTGGACAAGTGGTTTGACAAGGCGGTCGATGGCGACTGGATGGACAAGCGCGCGAGAATGCTCCTCCTGCTCCAGGACGAGAGTGAGCTGGAGGAAATCGTCCAGCTGGTGGGCATTGACGCCCTGAGTGCCCCCGACCGTTTGAAGCTGGAGGTCGCCCGCAGCATTCGAGAGGACTTCCTCCATCAGGACTCCTTCCACGAGGTGGATACCTATACCCCGCTCTCAAAGCAGTTTTTGATGATGCAGATGATTCTGGATTACTATGACGGGGCGGCGGAAGCCCTGCAGCAGGGAATCAACATTAATCAGCTGGTTGCCCTGCCCGTGCGTGAGGCCATTGGCCGCATGAAATATGTGAATCCCGATGGAATCAACGAGGAATATACCCGTATCAAGAATCAGCTGGACAAGGAAATTGACGGACTGATCAAAAAACACCAGGAGGAGGACGCCTAATGCCGAAGGAATATAGGACAATACAGGAAGTAGCTGGGCCGCTGATGCTGGTGCAGGATGTGAGCGATGTCAGCTACGACGAGCTGGGCGAAATCGAGCTAAAAAACGGCGAGGTTCGCCGCTGTAAGGTGCTTGAAATTGATGGTGGAAACGCCTTAGTGCAGCTGTTCGAGGCCTCGGCCGGTATTAACCTGAACGACTCCAAGGTTCGCTTTTTGGGCCGCAGCATGGAGCTTGGCGTTTCCGAGGACATGCTTAGCCGGGTTTTTGACGGTCTGGGACGACCCATTGACGGTGGGCCGGACATTCTACCTGAGTTTCGCCGGGACATTAACGGCCTGCCAATGAACCCCACCGCCCGCGCCTACCCCCAGGAGTTCATCCAGACTGGCATCTCCGCCATTGACGGCTTAAACACCCTGGTGCGCGGACAGAAGCTGCCGATTTTCTCCGGAAGCGGCCTGCCCCACGCTCAATTAGCTGCCCAAATCGCCCGTCAGGCCAAGGTGCGCGGCACCCAGGAACCCTTCGCCGTAGTGTTTGTGGCAATGGGCATCACCTTTGAGGAGTCGAACTTTTTTATTAACTCCTTCAAAGAGAGCGGCGCGATTGACCGTGCTGTCATGTTTATCAATTTGGCCAACGACCCCGCTGTTGAGCGCATCGCAACGCCCCGGATGGGACTGACGGCGGCGGAATATCTGGCCTTTGACAAAGGCATGCACGTGCTGGTTATCATGACGGATATCACAAACTACGCAGACGCCCTCCGTGAGGTCTCCGCAGCCCGCAAGGAAGTGCCGGGACGCCGCGGCTACCCGGGCTACATGTATACAGACCTTGCGACCCTGTATGAACGCGCCGGTCGCTTGGAGGGGAAACAAGGCTCCATTACCATGATTCCGATTTTGTCCATGCCCGAGGACGACAAAACCCATCCGATTCCCGACCTCACAGGCTATATCACCGAGGGGCAGATTATCCTGGCTCGTGACCTGTACCGCAAGGGGCTGCGCCCACCCATTGACGTTTTGCCATCCCTGTCCCGACTGAAGGATAAGGGCATCGGCAAGGGCAAAACTCGCGAGGATCACGCAAACACCATGAACCAGCTTTTTGCCGCCTATTCCCGCGGCAAAAACTGCAAAGAACTGATGACGGTTCTGGGCGAGGCAGCACTGACCGAGGTTGACCTGCTCTACGCAAAGTTTGCAGACGCCTTTGAGGAGCGGTATGTGAACCAGGGCTACACCACAAACCGTGACATTGAAGAAACCCTGGAGCTGGGCTGGGAGCTGTTGCGCATTCTGCCGCGCAGTGAGCTCAAGCGCATTAAGGACGAATATCTGAACGAATACTATGAGGCCTAAGGCCATAGAAGGGGGCTGAAAACCATGGCCCGAAAACAAATAAATCCTACTCGCATGGAGTTGACAAGGCTCAAGCGCAAGCTAGTCACAGCCCAGCGGGGACACAAGCTGCTAAAGGATAAGCGCGATGAGCTGATGCGTCAATTCCTTGTGCTGGTGCGAGAAAATAAGGAGCTGCGTGAGAAGGTCGAAGAGGGACTGCGCGGCTGCGCGGCAAACTTCGCCCTGGCGCGCGCAATGATGAAGGACGCGGCGGTGGAAACGGCTCTGCTTGTGCCCAGCCAGGAAGTGTTTTTGGAGGCGGGGGAGCAGAACATCATGAGCGTCCACGTGCCCAAATTCGAGATAAAAACCAGAAACGCTGACGAGAGCAGCATCTATTCCTATGGTCTGAGCTTTACCTCCATCGATTTGGACGACGCAGTCAAAAGCCTGGCCGATATTCTGCCGGAGTTATTACAGCTGGCGGAGATCGAAAAAAGCTGCCAATTAATCGCCTCCGAAATCGAAAAGACCCGCCGTCGGGTCAACGCGCTGGAATATGTAATGATTCCGGACTTGCAGACAAACATCAAGTATATCACCATGAAGTTGGACGAAAACGAGCGCTCCAACCAGGTGCGCCTGATGAAGGTCAAGGACATGATGCTGGAAAAGACCTACGGCTACCAAACAAGAAAGCAGGCCGAGGTCTAAGAAAGCAAACTATAAAAACGAGGCCTTGCAAAAACAAGGCCTCGTTTTTATCCATCGCAGCAGCACAAAGGCTGTCTCAGAAAAATCAGTGGGTCAGCCTTCGAAAATTAGTGAATTCTCTTGTTCAAATAGGTGGATTTTTTCAAAAGGCTCTGATAGAATGGGCCTATCAAGAAAAAACGAGGCAGCGAAACCGCATTATGGGGGAGATTGACAGTAAAGACCCATTCAGACTGGAGTCAATCGCCGAAACGACGGATTCCGCCTCTCAGAGGCTTGGATTATGAGGGTGAGGCCAGCCCTCGTCTACCGCTCCCCAGCGCTGGTCGGAAGCTTCAATGAAATCAAAATTATATCCGGCGCAGCCGCCGGACAGGAGAAGAAAAGGAGAAGTGCAGTATGCGATATAGCATCGAAGGCGGCTCTCTGCCCGCCGTAATTATTCAACTGGACCCCGGCGAGAGCCTCATCAGCGAGGCCGGTGGGCGCAGCTGGTCCCGGGGTTCCATCACGACGGAAGCCAAGGCTGAGGGCGGCTTGGGTAAGACAATCGGCCGCATGTTCTCAGGGGAGAGTCTGTTCATGTCCCGCTATACGGCGCAGGCTCCTTCGGAAATTGCCTTTTCATCCTCCTTCCCGGGGCGGATTGTGGCGCGGACGCTGGGAGCGGGGGAGAGCATCATCTGCCAAAAAAGCGCCTTCCTCTGTGCTACCTATGGCGTAGAGCTGGCGGTGCACTTCCAAAAGAAGCTGGGCGCAGGCTTTGTGGGTGGTGAGGGCTTCATCATGCAGCGGATCACAGGCCCCGGTCTGGTGTTCCTGGAGGTTGACGGATACTGTCAGGAATACGATCTCGTCCCCGGCGAGCGGCTCACCTGCGACACCGGTGTCCTCGCGATTATGGACGCGACCTGCCAGATAGACGTACAAATGGTTAAGGGAGTAAAGAATGCGCTTTTCGGCGGTGAGGGTCTCTTTGATACTGTGGTTACAGGCCCGGGAAAGGTATATCTCCAGACCATGACCATCCCCAAGTTGGCAAAGCTTATGGCCCCATATTTTCCCTCAAAGTAAAAGAAAAAACATGAGAATGGGCGCCCAATGAAATGGGTATACATATTTTCGCCCGCCATTCACTGCACGAGTCTCAAGGGCGGCAGCGCCTGCCCTTGAGACTCGCAGCTTCGGATTGTCAATCAAAAGGAGGACTGCGCTTTTGACCAGTCAGGTAACAAACTATCAATGTCTAAACTGTACCGGCCCCTTGCACTATGTTGGCACCTCGGGACAGTTGGAGTGCGATTACTGCGGAACCAATTATGAGGTCGCGACGATTGAGCAGCTTTATGCCGACAAGGAGCAGGCGGCGGTTGCTGCGGGAACCCAACCCCAGTGGGACTTGTCCAAGGCAGGCGGTCAATGGAGCGAGGAGGAGGCCGCCCACCTTCGCGCCTATCGCTGTCCCTCCTGCGGAGCGGAGCTGATTTGTGACGACACAACAGCCGCCACCTCCTGCCCCTATTGCGGAAACCCCACTGTTGTGCCCGGGCAGTTTGCGGGAAAGAAGCCGGACTATCTGATTCCTTTCCGCATGGAAAAGACAGCCGCCGCCGAGGCGCTGAAAAAGCATTATAAGGGCAAGAAGTTTTTGCCCAAGTCCTTCTCCTCGGGCAACCATATTGAGGAAATTAAGGGGGTTTACGTCCCCTTTTGGCTCTTTGACGGCAAGGCTGAGGCCAAACTGCGCTTCCGCGGAACCAAGGAGCACCGCTACACCAGCGGGGACGAGGAGGTCACCGTGACAGAGCACTACCGGGTTGTTCGCGAGGGCAGCGTCGCCTTCGAGCGGGTACCTGCCGACGGCTCCACAAAGATGCCTGACGCCCATATGGACGCAATTGAGCCCTTTGACTATCGGGACTTAAAGCCCTTTTCCACGGCCTATCTCCCCGGATTTTTGGCGGACAAATACGACGTGGATGCCGAAAACTGCGCCCAACGCGCCAACAGCCGCATTCATCAGAGCACCGTGGACACCTTTGCAGCCACAGCAATGGGCTATAACACGCTGGAGCCGGAGCTGACAGACATCCAGCTGCTCCAGGGTGAGGTCAAATACGCCCTCCTGCCGGTTTGGCTCCTCTCCACCAAATGGTCTGGCAAAGATTTTCTCTTTGCCATGAATGGCCAGACCGGAAAGCTCATCGGTGATCTGCCGGTTGATAAGGGCAAGTTCTGGGCCTGGTTTGCAGGAATCTCCCTGCCTCTCATGGCAATTCTTGGGGCGATTTTCTTCATAGGAGGCGGCTTAGTATGAAAAAGACAGCACTATTTTTGAGTATGCTTCTCATCTTGATCCTTGTCCTCTCGCCAATGGCCATGGCTGCCAGTGAGGTTTATGCAGGGGACGAGGGGATGAGCCCGCTTGTGAAGCTGGCAATCGCGATTATCCTGCCACTGCTCATCGCCACCATTCTCTGCCTGATTTGGAAGGGACAGATGAAGTCTGCCGTCGCCGCTCGAACTGCCGACCGCTACATTCCCGAAAACGGCTTCCAACTCACCAAAAAAGAGGATCATTACCTCTATAAGACCGAAAGAAGAATGAAAATAGAGAAAAAAGAAGATTGAAAAAATCCTCTGATTGCCAATGCAAATATGGAAACCCTCCGGTTGTTTCAGCAAAACAACCGGAGGGTTTCCATGTCGCAAAAGTTGGTCAGTGCTGCTCGCCGTGACCGCCGCAGCCGTGTTGCCCACAGGTGTGCCCCTCGCCGTGGTGGTGCTCGCCATGCTGTCCACAGGTGTGCCCTTCGCCATGATGGTCCTCGCCGTGGTGGCTGCAGGCCACATCCGGATTATACTGTAGCTTGCCGGACAGGAAGGCGTCCACAGCCTGATCTGCGTCGCCGCTCACACCGCCGTAAAGTGTGATTCCCGCCTGGGCAAGGGCATTCTTTGCACCGCCGCCGATGCCGCCGCAAATCAAGGTGTCTATCTGGCCCTTTCTCAGAAGGTCAGCCAGGGCGCCATGGCCGCTTCCGTTTGTGTTCACGATGGAGCTTGTCTTGCCCGATTTCTTCTGCTCTGGCTGTGCTGACG
>CAYXNK010000002.1:6840-32066 GCA_964466395.1 uncultured Oscillospiraceae bacterium
CTGCCGTTGGTGTTGACCAAGGTCATGGTCGTTATTTTGCCGTGTTCTATGTCGTAGACCTTAAAACGCTCGGTGTGGCCAAAGTGCTGAAAGATTGTTCCGTTTTCATAGGTTACTGCGATTCTCATATGTTTGCCTCCATTTTTAAAGTGATTCAGTAGTTTTAAAGGTAACACCGTACAAAGGGAAGTATGGAATTGTCTTTGAAGCGAATCCCACGCTAAGAGTTTCTGTGACAGCAGCAGCCGTTGCCGCAGGATGCGCTGTGGTGCTCACAAAAACGCACATCCCCGCCGCCAATTTGCAGAGGACGCCCCTGTACGATGCACAGCGCCAGCTTTTTTCTGGCGCTGGTGTAGATGGACTGTACCGTGGTTCGGGCAATTTCCATTTGCACCGCGCACTGCTCCTGGGTCAGCCCCTCGAAATCAATCAGGCGGATGGTCTCATATTCGTCCAGCGCCATCAAAACTCCCTCTCCACTGCCCTCGCAGGGCCTGAAGCTTGTGCAGCGGGGATGGGAGCATACGCGCCGCCGCTTCCGGGGTCTTGGCATCGCCTCACCTCTCTTTCTTCATTTGGTTATGGGCATATGTCATTAACTATTATACCTAATTTCCGGCATATGTCAAGAATTAAATAAAATAACGTAGGGTCTACCCTTTTCAAAGGGAGACCCCGTATTATTTTAGCAAGGGAGAAGCTATTCCTCGATGCATTCCAGTACCGTTTAGCACTCCTTTTTTTGTTATGAGGCCTGCTCAAACTGGCTGTTGTAGAGCTCAGCGTAAAAGCCACCCTTTGCCAGCAGCTCCTCGTGGTTACCGCTCTCGACAATGTCGCCTTCCCGCATGACAAGGATTACATCCGCGTCCTTAATTGTGGACAGGCGGTGGGCGATGACAAAGGAGGTGCGGCCCTCGGTGAGCCGATCCATTGCCGCCTGAACCAACCGCTCGGTGCGGGTATCCACTGAACTTGTGGCCTCGTCGAGAATCAGAAGGGGAGAGTTTTGGATAATCGCCCGGGCAATGGTGAGCAGCTGCTTTTGACCGGCGGAGAGATTTGCCTTGTCGTTGAGTAGGGTGTCGTAGCCTTGGGGCAGGGTGCGGATGAAGTGGTGCACACCCACGGACTTGCAGGCGGCGATGACCTCCTCGTCTGTCACGCCCTGCGTGCTATAGATGATGTTCTCCTTGATGGTTCCCTCAAACAGCCAGGTGTCCTGGAGCACCATGCAGAACTGGTCGTGGACGTTCTCCCTTGTGACCTCGTGAATTGGGACGCCATCAATACGAATCTCGCCACTGTCCAGCTCATAAAAGCGCATCAGCAGATTTACTATGGTGGTCTTGCCTGCACCGGTGGGGCCGACGATTGCGACCTTCTGCCCGGCACGGATATGGGCGGAGAAGTTATTGATTACGGGCTTATCCTTATCGTAGCCAAAGTGGACATTGCGGAAATCCACGTCGCCGCGGATGTTTTCAAGCCTTTGGGGCTTCCCGCTCTCGTCATCAAGCTCCTCCTCATCGAAGAAATCAAAGACCCGCTCACCGGCAGCGGCAGTTCTCTGGAGCTGCTGCATGGACTGCGCCAGCTGGGAGAGGGGTTGCGTGAACAGGCGGATGTAGATCATAAAGGCCACAATCACGCCGAAGGAAATCGCACCCTTCACGGCAAGCGCCGCACCCACTACACAGACGGCCACATAGCCGAAATTTCCGATGAAGCCCATGAGGGGCATCATCAGTCCGGACATGAACTGGGACTTCCAGCCACTGTCATAGAGGGAGGTGTTAATCGTCTCAAAGGTCTTTTTCGCTGTTTTGCCGCCGTTATAGACCTTCACAACGTTGTGGCCGGAATAGACCTCCTCGATGTGGCCGTTGATATCGCCAAGACCCTGCTGCTGGGCCGTAAAGTATTTTTGGGACTTGGTCATAATCAGAATCATCAAAACAAAGCCGATGAAGGTGGGGGCAATGGCAACAAGAGCCAGAATCCAGCTGTTATAGAACATCATAATCAGGGAGCCGACAAACATTGTAATCGCCCGCACAAGATTGTCGAGGCTCTGGTTTAAGGTCTGACCGATGGTGTCAACGTCGTTTGTCACCCGGCTAATTACGTCGCCGTGGGTTGCTTTGTCAAAGTATTTCAGGGGGAGGCGATTGATTTTCCCTGAGATACCGGAGCGCATATTTTTGGAAATTTTCGCCGTCACGGTCGCCATGATGAAGCTTTCGACAAAGGTGAAGATGCCTGAGGCAGCGTAAAAGCAGGCCAGCAGCATACCAATCTTGAATACGGCTTCAAAATCAATGGTGCCCAGCACCGGGGCACCGCTTATCACCGACGGAAGCCCCTTTGTAATCTCGTTTGTCATGTCCTTAAGCTTATCGGGGCCAAAAATTTGCAGCATTGTGCCCAGGGCTGCAATCACAAGTGCCGCGATAATGACAGGCAGCTCGCCCTTGCAGTAGCGAATCAGCTTGCTCCAGGTGCCCTTAAAATCCTTGGCCTTTTCATTGACGCCACCCATGCCCGGATGGCCTCCCATGGGGCCTCTGTTTTGTGTTCTGTTGTTTTCACTCATATCGCCAATTCCTCCTCGCTGAGCTGTGACATGGCAATTTCCTTGTAGACGGTGCAGTCTCGCAGCAGCTCCTTATGGGTGCCGTGGCCGACGATTTTGCCCTCGTCCAGGACGATAATCTGGTCGGCGTCCATAATCGTGCCGATACGTTGGGCGACAATCAGGCTGGTAACTCCGGTGGTTTCCTGCTTCAGGGCAGAGCGCAGCATGCGGTCTGTCTTATAATCCAGCGCCGAGAAGGAGTCGTCAAAGATGTAGATTTCCGGCTTTCTGCAAACCGCCCGGGCGATGGCAAGCCGCTGCTTCTGGCCGCCGGAAATGTTGGTGCCGCCCTGGGCAATGGCGGCCTCATAGCTGTCGTCCATTTTCTCCACAAAGTCCGCGCCCTGGGCAATTTGGACGGCTTTTTTGACTTCGTCCGGCGTATAGCCTTCGCCGCCATTGTCGCCATAGGCAACGTTTGACGCAACGGTCCCCTTGAACAGCACGGCCTTTTGGGGCACATAACCGATTTTGTTGTATAGAGTCTCCATTTGATAGTCCCTCACGTTGACCCCGTCGATTAAGACTTCTCCCTCGGTGGCGTCAAAAAAACGGGGAATCAGGTTAATCAGGGTTGACTTCCCGCTGCCCGTGGAGCCGATAAAGGCGACAGTCTCACCAGGGGCAGCCGTGAAGCTGATGTTCTCCAGGACAGACTCTGCCGCGTCGGGGTATTGGAAGCTCACAGCTTTGAACACGACCTCGCCGCGGACGCCGGGCTTGCCCCGGGTCTCTTTTCCGTCCAAAATCCGAGGCTTCATGTCCAACACCTCGTTGATACGCTTGGCCGAAACGCTGGCGCGGGGGAGCATGATAAAAATTATCACCAGCATCATAAAGGACATAATCACCTGCATGGCGTACTGGGAAAACACGACCATGTTGGAAAACACGTTCAGCTTATCCATTACGCCTGCGGAGGAAATCAGGTGGGCGCCAATCCAGTAAATCGCCAGAGACAGGCCGCTCATCAGAAGGTTCATTACAGGCATTATGACCGCCATGGCGCGATTTGTAAACATCTGGGTATCGGTGAGCTCCTTGTTTGCAGCCTCGAACTTTTCTTCCTGATAGTCCTCGGCGTTATAAGCCCGGACAACCCGCAGGCCGGTGAGGTTTTCTCGGGTGACACGAGTGATGTTATCCGTAAGCACCTGCATTTTCCGAAACTTCGGCATGGCAAAGACTAGGATAAAGGCAACCATCAGAGACATAATCAAAACAGCAATGCCTGTTGCGAGAGTCCATTCAAAGCCCTTGCCCGCAATCTTTGTCATCGCCCAGACCGCCGTAATCGGCGCCTTAATAATCAGCTGCAGAGCCATGACAACAAGCATCTGAACCTGGGTAATGTCGTTGGTGGAGCGAGTAATCAGACTGGAGGTGGAAAAATAGCTGATTTCCTCCATGGAAAAGGACTCGACCCTATTGAACAAGAGACTGCGCAGCCGCTGGGAAAAGGAGGCCGCAATTTTTGCTGCAAAGTAGCCCACAACAATGGCGGCGGCAAGACTTCCGAGCGCGCAGAGCAGCATGTAGCCGCCGTTTATCCAAATGTCGCTAATGTCGCTGTTCGGAGTTTGGGACAGCCTTGTAATTTCCGACATGTAATCGGGAAGCTTAAGGTCAAGCCAAACCTGGGCGACAATGAAGATGAGGCTAAAGGCAGCCATCAGCCATTCCTTGGGCTTGAGATATTTAAAGATTTTGAGCATAGAATCGTGTTCCTCCAATTCTGAATGGGGATTTTTTATAAACTGCATTTGTTTTGAACGGTGTTGCCTGAGGGATGGGGGGGTGTCAATGCGGACGATTTCGTCTGCAAGATGGTTTTAGGGCGCGCGCTTGTGCATCAGTTCGAAAAAGCGGGCAGTTAAGCGGATGAATTCCGCCGTGTCCGTTTCACCCATATCCGTAAATATCTGAATCAAAACAGCCTTGAGCGCCTCGATTTCTGTCTCCACACGGCTGCGTCCGGCCGGGGTAATTGTCACGAGGATGTTGCGGCGGTTGTTTTCGTCAATATTGCGCACAAGCTGACCCTTTTTCTCCAGAGCGCCCAGGAGGGCGGAGATGCGCGCCGTACTGGATCGCATGGCTGTGCTAAGCTCGGAGGGCAGCACCTCCGTATTGCGTGTTGCGAGAAATTGCAGGACGAACAGCTCGCCCTTATTGGTGCGATTGACGCTCTCCAGCATGTTTTTCTTCTTGCTTGCCATGATTTCATTAAAGGCAATAAATGCCCTTTCCGGATAGCTCAAATTGTTTTCCGTCATAAGCAACACCTCCAATCACTGCCCCATGGGTAGATCAAATGGCTAACAGTGTTAGCATTATATGATGCACACACAGAGCTGTCAATAGAGTTCCAAAAAAGTTCATAAATAGGCTGCCTTCGGCGCGGGGGGATAAATCTACTCAAAACCACGGGACTGCTTTAGGCAAGACCGCACCTCCCTTTGTGCGGTATCACCTTTACTTTTTTACCAGAATTGATATAATTAAAAAGATAGTTCACGGCCATCGGCGTTTTGCAGTCAGCCGTCTGACGGGGGCCGCAAGGCGGACCTTGGTGGCTTCGTGAGCGATACGAAAAAACTTCTACCCGGAGGTTTCCATGCGTCCTGCACAAGAAGAAATGAGAAGCGTGCCCTATCTAAACCAGCGGATAAGCTATCTTCTAACCCGCAAGCCGGTTAAAAACCTCAACCTGCGTGTCCGCGGGGACGGCAGTGTGGCGGTCTCCGCAAGCAGCCAGATTCCGGCGGCCGTGATAGACGACTTTGTCCTGCGCAAGGCGGACTTTGTTCTGGCCGCCATGGAGCGGGTCTCCCGCCGGGCAGCGCAGCCGCCCTTGCCCAGGCGGTATGAGACAGGGGAGACCTTCTATATCCTGGGACAGACGCTGTACCTGCAGGTGAGCCAGGGGCAGAAGGCTGCTGTATCTGCCGAGGGGGCGCGGCTCTTTTTGCTGCTTCCGAATCCCGAGGACTTTGCAAAAAGGGAGCGGCTTGTCCGGGGCTTTTTGGACGCCCGGTGCCGCAGCGAGTTCTCGGAAATTGCCGGACAAATCTATCCGGCCTTTGCGGCCTATGGCGTCTCAATGCCGGTAATTAAGATACGCGATATGAAGACCAGGTGGGGCTCCTGCTCGCCGTCAAAGGGGGCGATTACGCTGAATAAAAGCCTGTTGGCGGCGCCAAGGGTCTGCGTTGAATACGTGGTTTTGCATGAATTTTGCCACCTTGTCCACCCCAATCACTCCAAACAGTTTTATGGCCTTGTGGCGGACTTGATGCCGGACTGGAAGCAACGAAAGGCGCTTTTGGAGCGCCGTGCTGCGGAGGGATTGTTGTAGCCGCGGAAAAAAATAGCTGTCCTGCATCCCGATGTCAATCGGGTTGCAGGACGGCTTTTTTAGTGCGCCCGGCATGGGCGCAGTCTAATAATAGTCGCAGCTCAGCCCTCGTCCATTGGCCTTGCCAGGCTGAGCAGGCTCGAGCACGGGGGGATTACCAATTTCGGCAGCGGTGAGGAAAAGAAGTGACTTGAGCACATTCTACGATTTTATGATAAAACTATGGCGCTTAATTAGACATACTAACCAATTGGAGAAATGTGGTTTTGTTTGGAAATGAGAAAATGTTGAGCATTGTTGCAATGTGAAATCTGCTCGTGTTAGGCTTGATTCAGAAAACCACTCTTGTGGAAAATTACCAATAAGATAGGCGTGGCGCCGAATAAAAGGAGGAAAACAGATGAAACATTCAAGGCTCAAATATCTTGCACTGGCTCTGGCTCTGGCTCTTAGCCTGACGATGACCGGTGCGATGGCAAATCTGAACGTAATAAAGAGCCCGACAAACATCACGGTAGACGGAACGACCATCGCTCCTGACGCGTACCTCATCAACGACAACAACTATTTCAAGCTTCGCGACCTGGCCAAGGAATTGGACTTCGGTGTGACCTATGACGCAGCCACGAACACCGGCGCGATAACCCGGGATGCCCACTATAAGCCTGAACCCACCCAGCTTATTACCGGCAACTGGGCGCCCCACACCCGGGCACGCATTCAGGCGGTGATTGACGCAAACGCCAACAAAGGCAGATACGTTGTCTTTGACTTTGACAATACCTCGGTTATCTTTGACGTGCAGGAAGCCCTGCTGATTTATCAAATTGAAAACCTGATTTTTAGAATTACCCCCGACAAGATGCAGAGTGTTTTGGAGACCGGCATCCCTGATCTGAACAAGGCCATCGGCAAGAACGCCGCGGGCGGAGATGTTCTTGTGAATACCGTTATCGCAGACCTGGTGGCGGACTACACCTGGATTTATGCGAACTATAAGGGTATGAATGGCGACAAGGGTCTTGACCTGATTCACGCCTCCAACGAGTACCAGGACTTTGCCGCAAAGCTGCGCTTCATGTACAATAACCTGGGCGACTACTTTGATCATGCAGTCTCCTATCCCTGGGTCACCTATCTGTTCGCGGGCATGACCCCCGCTGAGGTACAGGAACTGGCAACAGCCTCCCATAAATATTGGGCAAGCTACGGCCGCTACTCCACCGTGACCTGGACCTCTCCTCTTGAACTGCCCGGCAAGGCCGGCGTTGTGAGCGCCAATTTCATTACCGGTGTGACCTTCACAGAAGAACTAATTGACCTCTATCACACCATAGCTGCCAACAAGATTGATATCTACATCGTCTCCGCCTCGCCTCAGGACACCATTGTTGCCGCAAACAAGGCTATGGGCTACGGCGTTCCCGAGGATAGAGTGTTTGCCATGCGCAACAAGCTGGATGCCAGCGGACGCTACATCAACGAATATAACTATGACTGGGGCGGAACCGGCAAATATGCCCAGACCCAAGGCCCCGGCAAGAGCACAATTATCAAAAACTTTATCGCACCCAAGTATAAAAACGCCGGCCCCCTCATGGTCTTTGGCGACAGCGCAGGTGACATGAACATGATGAACGACTGGATGGGCACAGACTGCCAACTGGGGGTTCTCTTTAACCGCTACCGTAAGCCAGGCTCCGACCCCCTGACCTGGGAGGCTTCGGTGAAAGCTTCTGAGACCATCGGCAAGCCCGACGCCAAGTATGTTCTCCAGGGACGTGATGAAAACAGCGGCCAGCTCCGTCCCACAGAAAAATCTATTATGATCGGCACCGACAAGGAGGTTTTGGTTCGCCCCGCGTCCTAAACCCTCTGGCAGAAGAACAAATAAAAGGAAGCCGGCGCTTCGCAAACGCGAGGCGCCGGCTTCCTTTGCCAGCCCTGTCTCAACGATGGATGTGCTTGACCCAGAAGCCGCCGGAAAATTGCTTCGGCTCATAGGATACGATGAAGGCGTTGGGGGTAATTTCGTGCAGGTATTTAATCAAGTCCTTTTCGTTGCTGCGCTTGGCGAGCACCTGGAGCACGAGGCGCAGGCCGTCTCTGCCCTCGCCGTACCAGTCGGTTACGCCATAGCCCCGCTCCCGGAGCAATTCGGGCAGGTTGTATTCGTCCGAGTCCACAATCACCTGGACGTTGATGTAGCCCAGGGCAAGCCGCTGCTCAATGCGGCTGCCGATGTAAACGCCTGCGCCATAGCCCAGACAATAGGCGATGATTTTTAGAGGGCTGTCCAGGCTATTTAGCACGATGGACAGACCCAAAAGATAGACGCCCACCTCGACCATAGAGATACAGGCAGCCAAAACCCGCCGACCCTTGATGACAAAGATCACCCTGAGCGTATTTAATGAGACAAAGACAATGTTGATGCATATAATCGCAAAAATAATTTCGATAGAAATCTCCTCCTTTTTACTGTAACTGGAGCAGGCCTTTGGGACGAGGGGCTTCCCGCGAGGCCTGCCCTATTATAATCTATGGAACCTACGGTTTCAAATAAAAAATTCTTTTTCCCCATTTCAGACAAGACAGACTTTCAAATTGTACCGTTTTATGTTAAAATACAATATGCCATTACGATTCGGGCATAAGGAACAAGGAGGATAAGAAGAATATGTCTAAGGTATATTTTACGGATATGCATGCCAGCGCGAACGAAACACTGCTCCAGAAGTTAAAGCGGCTGATTCAGACAGCGGGCATTGGGGAAATTGACTTTAATAATAAATTCACCGCGATCAAATTGCACTTCGGCGAGCCGGGCAACCTGGCCTTCCTGCGCCCGAATTACTCCAAGGTCATCGCGGATCTGGTGCGGGAAAAGGGGGGGAAGCCCTTCTTAACAGACTGCAATACCCTCTATGTAGGCGGCAGAAAAAACGCCCTTGACCACTTGGAATCTGCCTTTGAAAACGGCTTTTCCCAGCTCTCCACCGGCTGTCAGATTATCATTGCAGACGGCTTGAAGGGAACAGATGAAAAGCTCGTTCCCGTGCCCAATGGTGAATACGTCAAGGAAGCGAAAATCGGCCATGCGGTGATGGACGCGGACATTGTTATCTCCTTAAACCACTTTAAATGCCACGAGCTCACCGGTATCGGCGGTGCTCTGAAAAATATCGGCATGGGCTGCGGCTCCCGGGCCGGCAAGATGGAGATGCACAGCGCCGGCAAGCCCCAGGTCTTTGAGCCAGACTGCATCGGCTGCTGTGCCTGCGCCAAAAACTGCGCACACAGCGCCATTACAGTTGAAAACCGCAAGGCCTTTATCGACCACGACAAGTGCGTGGGCTGCGGCCGCTGCATCGGGGCCTGCCCTGTGGATGCCGTGCGCGCGGCGGAAGACGAATCTAACGACATCCTGAATAAAAAGATTGCGGAATACTCCTATGCCGTCTTACATGGCCGTCCCCACTTCCATGTGAGCCTGGTGATTGACGTGTCCCCCTTCTGTGACTGTCACGCGGAAAACGATATTCCAATCGTCCCGGATGTGGGCATGTTCGCCTCCTTTGACCCCGTTGCCCTGGACTTGGCCTGCTCCCGGGCGGTCAACAGCCAGCCCGTGATTTCCGGCAGTCTGCTGGACAAAAACGGCGGAAACTATCGGGATCATTTCCGGAGTGTTCACCCCGAAACCGACTGGGAGGTCTTAATCGACCACGCGGAAAAGCTGGGCTTGGGCAGCCGCGACTATGAGCTGATTCAGCTTTAAATTATAATCGATTACAAATCCGCCGCGTCAGAAACGCCCGGCGGATTTGTCGCATCCTGCGTTTTGGTGCGGGAGCAAGAGGCACAACAGGCGGAGAATTTTTGAAGCCCCGCGTCGGGGCGCTCATGTTCTCGGGAACAATCACGATGTTACATAGTAAGAACTCCCGGGCGTCGGACAAACCAACAGGGAAATTAAGGTGGGAATCGAATGCTTACAATCAAGGAAGATGAATTTCGGCAGTTCGCCGATTACATAAAGGCCAACTACGGCATCCATTTCAAAAAAGAGAAAAAAACCCTGATTGAGGGGCGGCTGGGAAACCTCCTGGCCAGCTTGAACTTTAAAAGCCTGACCGAATATATGGACTATGTAAAGGCGGATAAAACAGGCCAGGCCGCAACGGGGATGCTGGACAAAATCACCACAAACCACACCTTCTTTATGCGGGAGCCGGCGCATTTCAAGTACTTCCGGGATACGGCTCTGCCCTGGCTGCACCAAACCGCCAGGAACAAGGACATACGTATCTGGAGCGCCGCCTGCTCCTCGGGGGAAGAACCGTTCACTCTTGCCATGCTTATCGACGAATATTTCGGCGGCAACAAGGCGGGCTGGGACACGACCATCCTTGCAACGGACATATCTCAAAAGGTGCTGGATATGGCGAAAACCGGCATCTATAGCGAAGAGAAAATGAGCGACTTGCCTGAGCACTGGAAAAAAAAGTATTTCAAGGATCAGGGCAGCGGCCAGTACATCATTTCCGATGCAATCCGCCGGGAGGTGGTGTTTGGCAGGATAAACCTCATGGACGAGGTGTTTCCCTTCAAGAAGAAGATGCATGTCATCTTCTGCCGCAACGTGATGATTTACTTTGACAATGAGGTCAAGGAAAGGCTTGTGAACCATCTTTACGAGATTACGGAGCCGGGGGGCTATCTCTTCATCGGACACTCCGAAGGCTTAAACCGGGAGAAAACCCGCTATCGCTACGTGATGCCCGCGGTCTATCGGAAGGACTAAGTCAACACCGCACAAAGCGCAGACAAGCTTGCATTGTTCCATCATACATCACAAAAATTCTAGCTGCAGTTTTCTGACGGATGGCATAAAAAATAGTTCCTATATATGTGCAAAAAAGAAGTTTCGAGGGGGCTGGCCTCGGAACTTCTTTTTCATTATGGGGAAGAGAAGGGCTTATATTACGCCCTTGTGCCGGATGAAGCCGCCGTGGCGCAACTCGCCAAAGGCCTGCTCCAGCTCATCCTGGGTGTTCATGACGATAGGTCCTCCCCAGGCAATCGGCTCATGGAGGGCTTTTCCGGAATAAAAGATAAAGCGTAGCGGCTCCTCGGCGGCAGAGACGAAAACTGCCTCGCCCATGCCAAAGAGAAGGGCGGTGTTGGCGGGAATGCTCTGGCCGTTTACCACAGAGGCGCCCTCCATGGAGAAGGTGAAAACCGTCTCCTCCGGCACGGTGGGCAGGCTGATGCTTCCGCCGGCAGGCAGAGAGACGTCAAGAATCATCGCGGGAATGTGCTGGGGTTTTGTACCCTGGGCACCTGCAAAGCTGCCCGAAAGTACGCGGATTTCTGCCCCGCCCTGCTCCACAAGGGGAATCATGTCGGGAGTGATGCTCAGATAGGTGGGCTCTGTCAGCTTCTCTGCTCGTGGCAGGTTTAGCCAAAGCTGAAAGCCCAGCATCCGGCCGGAGGCCTGGGGCATCTCCTGGTGCAGAATGCCGCTGCCCGCTGTCATCCACTGGCTTTCGCCCGGGCCGATTGTACCCTTGTTGCCAAGGCTGTCCTCGTGGGCAATCTCCCCGGAAATCAGGTAGGTGATTGTCTCAATGCCCCGATGGGGATGCATGGGAAAGCCCGCCAGATAGTCTGCGGGGTCAGTGGAATCAAAGAAGTCCAGCATTAAAAACGGGTCAAAGTCATAGACATCCCGGTTGGACAGCACGCGGACAAGGCTAACGCCAGCGCCGTCCACAGCCCGCTGCCCCCGGACGGTTTTAATAATTTCACGGTTTTTCATGGATTCGCCCCTTTCTTCTGGTTGTTTTAAATAGGTAATATTTTAATTTAATCATAACCCAAGAAGCGCAACAAAGCAAGCACCCTTCAGGTCTTTCGACTTTTGAATCCCCGAAAAAATTTTTTTGTGTAGGGTATGGATTCAGGGCTTGATGGAGGAGGGACACAGGGAGTATAGTGGGGGATGAGGGGCGCTTCGCCCAGAGAGGAGGATGCAGATGTCAGCAATTCAGATTGATCACCTAAAAAAATATTACGGCAGGCAGATGGGCATTGAAAACGTCACCTTTTCGGTGGAGGAGGGGGAGATTTTCGGCTTTGTGGGGCCAAACGGCGCAGGAAAGTCTACGACTATCAAGCTGCTCCTGGGCTTTATCCGTGCCAGCGGTGGTGCAGCCTTCATCAAGGGCTTGGACGTGCAAACCCATTCCTGTGAGATTAAGGACTTCACAGGCTATGTCCCCTGCGATGTGCGCCTGTACCCCCGGCTGCGGGTGGAGGAACTGCTGCGCCGCAATGCCGCCTTCTATGCAACAGATTGCAAGGCGGAGACGGAGCGGCTCTGTGCCCTATTTGAGATAGACACGGAAAAGCAGTTTCACGCACTATCCACAGGCAACAAGAAAAAGGTGTCAATTCTCTGCGCCCTAATGGCAAGACCCCAGGTGATTATCCTGGACGAGCCGACCACGGGGCTTGATCCCGTGATGCAAAAGCACCTCTTTGCTGAGCTAAAACGCCAAGCCGCCCAGGGAATGACGATTCTGCTCTCCAGCCATAACTTGGCGGAGGTGCAGGAATATTGCAGCCGAGTGGCCTTTATCAAGAAGGGGGAAATCCTCTCAGTCCTCGACCTGAGCCGGTCGGAGCAGAAACAGAAAAAAATTACGGTCTCAGGGGGCTTTGCTGACCTGCCAGATGGATTGGAGCTTGTGGAAGATAGGGGAGAGACTCGCGTACTCCGCTCGGCGCTGGAGGGCAACGCGCTGCTGGAAGCCCTGTTAAAGCTGGCGCCCGAGGACTTTACCGTGGAGAAAGAAAGCATGGAGGAGCGTTTTTGGGCGCTGTATGGACGGGAGGAGAGGGAATGAACCTTTTTCTGTTGGAGTTGCGCAATCTGAGAAAAAGTGCCCTGACCATAGGCATTTCGTTTATTGCCGTAATCCTTGCCATGCTGGCCTTCTTTCCCTCGATGCAGTCGGAATCTATGCAGGCGCTGGCGGGAGCCAAGCTAGAAGGGATGGATCCTGCTGTGCTCGCGGCCTTCGGCCTGTCCGAGCTTTTGGATTTCAGCCAGATTACGAACTTCTTTGGCTACGCCCTGCAATTTATCACACTAGCTTTAATGGTCGTTCTCACCCAGCAGGCGGTGGGGCTGCTCATCAAGGAGGAGACCGAGGGCACCATCGAGTTTCTGTTTGCAAAGCCCGTTTCCCGAGGGGAAATTTTTACCCAGAAGCTGCTGGCACACCTTGTAATTTGGCTTCTCATGTGTCTTGCCTTCTTCGTTACAACAGTGGCGGGCTATCTCTGGGTCAGCGACTATTCCTTCGCCCAGGCGGTGAAGGAGTGCGCAATTTTGTATGGGGCGATTTTCTTCGTGGGGCTTGTGTTTTCCGCCGGGGGCATGCTACTTTCCGCCTGTCTGCAGAGTGGCAGGAGCATCTCGGGCGTCACAATCGCCCTGGTGTTTGGCACCTTTATTCTGGGACTGATGTCTGTTATAATCGAGGCGCTGGATTTTCTGATTTGGTTTTCGCCTATGGACTGGATTAAATCGGGCAAACTGATGAACCAGGGCATTCTGCCCGAGGAGTGGCTTGTGGGGGGCTCTGTCATCCTGGTTTCGATGATGGCGGCCTGGCTGGTGTATCGGAGAAAAGACTTTTTGGTTTAGCCGCCCATCCCTTTTGCGGAAGAGTCAAGGGGCGAACCCTGACGACTCCTGTCGCGTATATTGGAATGGGCGTATGCATTGCATACACTTATACCCGGAAAGGCTGGCGTTGCAAATCAGCAGACAAGAAGCGGAATTGAGCATTCGATGCGAAGTCCCTGGCGGAGGGACTGGCTGGTTTCTGATCTCCGTATGGAACAGGGACGGGATGCTACTCGTCCGCAGATTCACAAAGGCGGGAAAACGGGTTGCACTCTGCCTGCCCGCCGGTTGCTGCAGGCTGCAGGTGAAAAACTATTCAAACCTCAACCCCGGTGGCCTCACAAAATGGCTACGGTTGGAGCCTAATACCTGCGGTAGCCTTTGCCTCCTGTTTACCCAGCCCCCGTGCTTTCCCCGGGTGGAGACCGGTGCGGTGCGGTATGGCGACACGGAGAATATCGTAGACGGCTAAGGAGCAAAAGCTTCAAGCCAGTGACGGTTTGAGGCGGAAATGAAGCAAGGCCACACGCATTTTTGCGTGTGGCCTTGTGGCGGTTTGAGAGAGGGCGAGAACAGAGCGTCTTTCCTGTCATCAGAATCACAATGTTTTAGAGAAACCAAACAGAGAAAAGGCTCTGAAGCCTCTCGAAAAAGGTCAAATAGACAAAGTTTCTGCAGCACCTTGCGCTTTGAGAATTTATTGGTATAATAGTCATCGGCAAAAAAAGGAGGCCAGGGTCGGCTGCCGCACGAAAATCGCACACCTCATGTCGGAGTCCAAAGGCGGGCTCAAAATTTTTATAGCGCAGGCAAGGTCCTGTGGGTTCAGTGGGAAGCGTCCCACGCGTACCTGTATAAAAACAGCATGAGCGTATTAAAAGTAGACCGTTCCTGCAGCTGCAGGCAAATTACTATATAAAACGCGGAGAAACGACCGGAGATTGGATAAATAAAATGCGAGGGGCTCCCTCAATCTAATAAATAATACAACGAAGGCGGGTTTGTTCGGGCAGCGCTGTGCGTTGCCCTATACCTATACAGGTACAATTAAATTTTTTGTAAAGGAAACCAACTATGAAAAAATTAATTGTATTGTCAATTCTATTCTGCTTTCTTTTTGCAGGCTGCAAGCCAGATCAGGCGCCCGAGGTTCCTGAAACTTCTGAGACCGCAGCCTCTGAGGGCAACTATTCCGAAGAAATGAAAATCCCCTACACCGCAGACCTAGACGAGGAATACGGTGCAGACAGCGTAGAACGTGCGGGCGACCACAAAAGCAGCCCCTATTTCAGCACGCTGGACTTCTACAACATGGAGAGCACAGATTCGCTCACCATCCTCACAAACTTCAAAACCCAGCAGCAGTCCAGCGAGTGGAGCTGCGGCGTGACCAGCACCCTGATGGTTCTGGATTGGTTTGATGCACTGGGCGAGCACAACGAGGAAACTTTGGCTGCCTTCCGCAGCAACGGACTCACCCCGGGCGCAACGAGCCTCAGACAGGCCATGGAGATTTTTGAGGGCGTGGGCGGCTTTGACCTCTACACCACCTTTGATTGCGTGGACACAGTCTACGAGGTGTTCACCCTGGAGTACATACAGGAGACCTTGGCTGCCGGACAGCCCATTATGGTCGGCTGGAACGACTGGGGCGGACACTGGCAGGTCATCATCGGCTATGACACCATGGGCACCGAAACCACCCAGGACGATGTGATTATCGTGGCGGATCCCTATGACACCACGGACCACAATCAGGATGGCTACGGCGTGTATGGGGCCGAGCGTTTTATTTATAATTTTACGTTTTACAACTTCTTCGACGAAGCCGAGCTCAACGATATGTGCTTCATCGTAGCAACGCCCAAACAGTAAGCAGGTTCTCCGACCCGAGCCCGCTTGCCGTAGATGAAAAAAGGCAGGCAGCATTTTTGCTGTCTGCCTTTCGCTTTTACAAAGTATCAGATGAGGGAGGATAGGACGCTGGCCTTGGTCACGATTCCCAAGAGCCGCTGGTCGTCGTCCACCACGGCCAGGGGGTAGAATGCCTCGGCGGCCAGGGGCATAATGTCCTCCACGAGGACGTCGGTGGTTGTTGTGGTGACGTCTCGAATCAAAACGTCCGAGAGGGCTAGGGCCTCTTTTTTTGCGCGCATCGCGTCGGAAAGGGTCAGGATTCCGGAGAGCTTCATTTTTCCGTCAACCACATAGACGGAGGAGAGCTCACTCCTGCGCATGACCCGCAGGGCGTGGTCAAGGCCGTCGCTAAGTTTGACCAGGCTGGAGGGCGTAATCATAATATTCCTTACGGACAGAACCTTTGACTTATCGGCGGAATCAATAAAGCGCCGCACATAATCATCTGCGGGGTTGGCGCTCATCCGCTCGGGGGTGTCAACCTGAACCAGGCGGCCGTCGCGCATAATGGCGACCGTGTCGCCCAGTTTAAAGGCCTCGTCAATGTCGTGTGTAATGAAAATAACGGTTTTTCCCAGCTTGCGCTGGATAGACAAAAGCTCGAACTGCATATCCTTTCGCACCAGGGGGTCCAAAGCTGAAAAGGGCTCATCCATGAGCAGCACTTCCGGGTCTGTGGCTAGGGCGCGGGCAAGACCCACGCGCTGGCGCATTCCGCCCGAAAGGCTTTCAATCATGGATTTTTCCCAGCCCTCCAGCCCCACCAGGGTGATGGCCTCTGTTGCCCGTCGTTCCCGCTCCTCCCGGGGGACGCCGCAGACCTCCAGGCCGTAGGCCACATTGCCCAAAACGGTTCGGTGGCTCATCAGCCCAAAGGACTGGAACACCATGGAGACCTTATACCGCCGGAACTCGCGCAGCGCCTGCTTTGACATTTTTGTCAGGTCTGCGCCATCAAACAGGATGGAGCCTGCGGTGGGGCGGTTCAAGCGATTAAAGCAGCGCACCATTGTGGATTTCCCAGAACCGGAGAGGCCGATGATGACAAAAATTTCACCGCGAGGGATTTTTAGGTTGATGTCGTATAGCGCGGTGGTCACGCCGGTTTTTCGAAGCACCTCGTCCTTGCCGGCGCCCTTGCCCAGCAGGGAGAAAGCATCCTCCCGCCGCAGCCCGTATAGCTTGGATACATGTTTGGTTTCAATAATAATATCACTCATTTTTCCACACCGCCTGACTCTTCTTGTTTCGAAAACCACCCCTGAGTCAAACGGTCAAGCAGAATGGCGAGAATGACAACTGCGCTGCCCGCAACAAAGCCGCGGGAAATCTCAATGCGGTTGACTGCGATAAGCACCTCGTTGCCAAGGCCCCGGGCACCAATCATTGAGCAGGTGACCACCATGGACATCGCCATCATCAGTGTTTGATTGATGCCGGCCATAATCGTGGGCAGCGCCTGGGGCACCTGCACCTTCAGCAAAAGCTGTGTGGGCGTGGAGCCAAAGGAGCGAGCGGCCTCCACCACCTCAGCGTTGACCTGACGGATGCCCAGGCTCGTAAGCCGGATGACGGGAACCATGGAATAAATGACCGTTGCGATGACGGCAGAGGCGGCTCCCATGCCGAAAAAGATGACCGCCGGAATCAGGTAGACAAACACCGGCATGGTTTGCATCATGTCCAGGATTGGACGCGCGATTTTGTTCGCGTGTTCCGAGCCGGAGATTAAAACGCCGATGGGCAGGCCGATTAGCAAGGCGATGAGCACACCGGCCAAAACAATCGAGAGGGTGAGATTCATCAAATCCCAAAGGCCGAAGGCACCGATGATGCAGAGCAAAAGGCCGTAAAAAATGCCGGAGCGCAGCCGTCTGTGCGCCTTCCAGGAGAGAAAGACCACAAGGCCGATTAAAACAAACCAGGGAATATAATTGAGCACCCAATTCATCGCGCCGACAAAGCTTGTGAGTCCCGACTTGATGCCACCGAAGAAGGCGGAGTTCGCGGCGGCAAAGCCGCGCACAGCCTGGTCGATTGCGTCTGTATCTAAATTTATTGTAAAGGGAAAATCAAAGAGCCAATCCATAGTACCTCCCATTCCTTGCGGGTTTTATCAAATGGATTCATATAATTTTTCCGCCTGTGCGGGATTCAACCAGGACTCCACCATGTCGCGGTGCTCCTGCAAAAACCACTTCGCCGCAGCCTTATAGTCTGCGCCTGTCTCCTCCATATAGGCCAGCGCGGCGCTGGTCAGGGAGGAGGAGGTGTGGTATTTGGACAAAAATTCACTGAAGTCCGGATCGCTCTCGTAAAAACCATTGCTGACACAGATCGTAACCCGCACGGAGGGAGCCGCGCACTTGCCCTCAAGATACAGGGCCTCGTCATAGGGCTCGTCCTCTAAGAGGACAAAGTCATATTTGCCCAGCAGCCAGGTGGGCTCCCAGTAATAGGCCACAACAGGCTCGCCCCTGTCATAGGCCGATACCAAAACAGCGCTGGTGGCGGCGTCGGTCCCAGGCTCTAGGTAGTTGTAGCTGGCGTCCAGACCATAGTGCAGATATTTTTTATACATAATCTCTGTGACTGACCAGCCTGCGATTCCGCCGTAGATGATGCCCTTGGAGGGGTTTTCAGGATCCTGGAACAGTTGGGGGTAGTCCTTCAAATCCGCAACGGTTTTTAAGCTCGGCGCCATTGGCTCAATGCCCCGTGCAGGGTCTCCCTCAATCACATAACGCGGGACATAAAAGCCCTGGTCGTTATCGTCAAAGTTGACACCAAGCTCTTGGAGCGCCCCGGCGGAAAGGTCGGCCGCATAGTCGGGTAGGTTATCTGTCCACACCTCCATGTGCACGTCAATTTCACCCTTCTTCACCGCCTCATGGGTGATGGGGGTGCTGCCGGACACCTCAGTCCAGTTGTATCCGAACACCGCTTCGGCAACAGTTCCTGCCACGGCGTTGTGGAACAGAATGGAATCCCAGCCAACATCTGCAAAGGTGATTGTCTTGCTCTGGCCTCGGGGGGCGCAGCCTGCGATACCGATTGTCAGCGTGGCAAGCAAACAAAAAAGGGCTGTCGCTTTTCGTAAGTACTTCATATAATCCTCCTTATCCTTTTTTTGAAAACAACTCCTATTATAGCAACAAGTTGTAACTGTGTCAAATCGGCTTTTCGGCAAAAAAGAAACGCCCTGAGAGACAAATCGCTTCTCAGGGCGTTTCAGAGCTTTGTTGGGATCAGAATAAAAAGTCTCGAACCCGCTGATCCGAGTCCTCCTGGCAGACAAAATAAATCACATCATTTTCCAGAAACGCGGCATAAGGCCCCGGGGAGCGGAGCAGCATTTTATCCCTTTTAATAGCGACCAGGGTGGCACCGGTGTGCTGCCAGAGCTGTAAATCCTGAATTGAATTATTGAGATATTTGCAGTCCGGCGTAATTCGCAGGGAGAAGGGCATCAGCGGATTTGTGGAGCGGAAGTGTTCGGTGGCCGAAATCAGCTCGGATAAATCCTGGCTCAGGGCGTAAAACTCCTTCTGCTGCCGATCAATGTTCTGCATAATTGACTGTTTCAGAGTTTCTATCGTGGTTCGGTCTGAAAACTGGGTTAAGAAATCAAGGGCTTTGCTTCTGGATTTGATTTCCATACCGCTGCCCTTTTTAGAGATGACAATGCCCAGATCTGACAGAATACAAAACGCCCTGCGCGCCGTTTCCGGGGAGACGTTATACTGACTGGCGAAGGCGGAGCAGCCGCTGATTTTTTGACCGACAGCATATTCTTCTTTTGCGATTCTTGACGCAATATCAATCGCAATCTGCTGATATTTCGGGATAGAAATGACAACGGGTGGTGTGTGATCCATATTGCAGCTCCTTGTCTATGGTGAAGAGCAGACCATCTGCCTGCTTTCATCAATTACCATTTTATTATGTTTATAGTATATATATAAATAAGAAAAATCCTGCAACCGGAGTGGCTACAGGTTTTCCTTTTCATTTGGTCGGAGTGCGGGGATTCGAACCCCGGGCCTCATGGTCCCGAACCATGCGCGCTACCATCTGCGCTACACCCCGATGGTTAACAATAGAAGTATAGTGAAAATATCGGTTCTTGTCAAGTGGAATTCCGTCTGCATGGAAAAATCAGATGAAAGCGCCCGCCCTCCCGAGGCAAAGGCCTCGGGAGGGCGGCGGAGTTTATCGAAAAATATTCATCTCGTTGTCATAAACTTGCCGACGGGTGAAGTAGGCAAAGTCCGGCGCAAGGACGGGGGCCAGTTGGGAGAGCACTGCGGGCAGAAGCTCGGGGTTTAAGGTTGGCTCCTGGGCGGAGACCAGAGCCTTGAGCTGAATTTGACCTTCCTCTGCCTCCAGGGAAAGGCTGCGCAGGGCGGGGGCAATATCAAAGTCTGTATCACCCTTTTTAGACTTCTTGCGTACCACGAGGCTGTCCTGCGTAAAGAAGTCAGAAAGCGCTGGCAGGATTGCCTGGGGGTCACGGCTGTCGTATTCAAAGACCCCATCTACGTCCAGCCACTTGATATCCCTGCATTTGCGTTCCCACTCATAGACCTCCAGCACGCGGATACCCTCGGGTAGGGCACGGTTTAAGCGAAAGGGAATCTCCGAAAGGCTCATGAAGCTGCGGAGCTTAAAATCCATCAGCTCACAGACACTGGAGCTGCCCACGGAAAGGGGCAGGGCGATAGAGATGATTGCGTGGGGGTTAAAGCCCTCGCTATATCGAATGGGGATGCCCGCCCGAAGGAAGGCCCTCTGCATCGTGCGCATCACGTCGAGATGGGAGAGGTAAATGGCTCTGCCAGTTTTGGTGAAGCGGAGTCTCAGCTTATCCATCGCAGCGCCCTCCCTTCATCATCACAGCCGCTCCGCAGTTTAGGCAGCTCTCCCGGCAGTCGGGAGAGAGAGAGCCCTCGTAGCAGAGGTCTCGCTCTTTCTTTAAGAAGGCTGTTTTTACGCCGATATCCACTCGATCCCAAGGCAAAACCTCATCCACGCTTCGATTCCTACAGGCATAAAACTTCGGATCAAGGCCGCAGTGGTTAAAAGCCGCCATCCAGCGGTCAAAGCTGAAATACTCCGTCCAGGAATCCAGTCGGCCACCGTTTTTCCAGACCTCCTCAATCACAGCGCCCACCCGCCGGTCGCCCCGGGAGAGGATAGCCTCGATGAGGCTGGTGTCCGCATCGTGCCAGTTATAGGTAATCGCCTTGGCGCGCATGTTGTCCCGCAGTAGGGCAACACGACGGCGATATTCGTCCATATCCACCTGCGCCTCCCATTGGAAGGGGGTGTGAGGCTTGGGAACGAAGCAGGAGGTGGAAACCGTGATGCGGACGCCCTTGGCCTTGTTTTTGGCATAGGGGCGAAACAGCGCCAAAACCTTCATGGCAAGGTCGTTAATCGCCAGCACGTCCTCGTCTGTCTCCGTGGGCAGACCGAGCATGAAATAGAGCTTAATGGTGTTCCAGCCGCCCTCAAAGGCAATGCGGCAGGTGTTTAGGAGATCCTCCTCGGTGACGTTTTTGTTGATGGCGTCCCGCAGCCTTTGGGTACCGGCCTCGGGGGCGAAGGTCAGGCCGCTTTTGCGCACCTGTTGCACCTTGTTCATCAGGTCAAGGGAGAAGTTATCCGCTCGCAGAGAGGGTAGGGAGAGGCTGATGCTGTTGGGCACGCAGTAGTCCAAAAGGTCGCCACAAAGCCCGGGGAGGGGGTGGTAGTCACTGGTGGACAGGGAGGAGAGAGTAATCTCCTGATAGCCTGTGCTCTCTAAGGCTGCGATGCCCTGCTCCACAAGCTTTTCCTGGCTGCGGGAGCGGATGGGCCTGTAAATATAGCCCGCCTGGCAGAAACGGCAACCCCGGATGCAACCCCGGAATAACTCTAGGGTGACCCGGTCATGAACAATCTCCGTGGAGGGGACAATTGTATCCGTGGGGAAATAGCTGGCGTCGAAATCTCGGACAATCCGCCGCTTGGCCTGTGCGGGGGCGCCGGGCAGGACACGGAAAGATTCAATCGTGCCGTCGTCCTTGTAGACAGGCTCATAGAGGGAGGGGACATAGACCCCCTCAATTTTCGCGGCCTCCTTGAGGAAGTCGGGCTTTGACCAGCCCTCCTCCTTGGCCTGACGGAGCAGGAGCAAAAGCTCCTTGTCCATCTCCTCCCCCTCGCCGATGAGGCAGAGGTCGAGGAAATCTGCCATAGGCTCGGGGTTCACGCAGGCAGAGCCGCCGGCAAAAACCAGCGGCAACAGTGCTGGCCTGTCGGCGCTCCGAATGGGAATCCCGGCCAAATCCAGCATATTCAAAACGTTTGTGTAGGCCATCTCATAGCCGATGGAAAAGCCGATGGCGTCAAAGTCTGCCAGGGGGTCGCCGCTCTCCAGCGCCCAGAGAGGAATCTGTGCGCCGCGCATTTTTTCCTCCATGTCGCCCCAGGGGGCAAAGACCCGTTCGCACCAGACACCCGGCATTTCGTTCATTGCGCCGTAAAGAATCCGCAGCCCCAAATTGGACATGCCGATTTCATAGGTGTCGGGGAAACAGAGCGCCATGCGCAGGCTAACTTCCGCCCTGTCCTTGATGATTTGATTGAATTCGCCGCCGGTATAGCGCGCGGGCTTCTGCACCCGGGGCAGGATTCTTTGTAGTCTCTTATCCATAGTCACTTCCGCTCGTATGCACCCCAATCCCGGGGAGCCTTGGTTTTTGATATCTTTATTCTATACTCCGGCGGGAAGTTTGACAAGCCCCAGATACCTGGGAAAGGGAAAGCAGGGCACCCGAAATGAAAAGTGCGGGGCCGAAGCCCCGAAGCAGAAGGGCAAAGCCCAGGAGACACAGAGCCAGCGCAAAAAGGAGTGAGAGCCTATGGGTGAGCCTCTCCCCCCGGCTCAGGCCAAGGGTGGAGGACAGAAGAAACTCCATGAGCCTGCCGCCGTCCAGGGGAAGAATTGGCAGAAGGTTAAAGGCGTTGAGAATAAAGCCCAGCCCGGCGCAGAGCAGGAAAAAGTCCCACTGCAAAAAATTTCCCAAAAGGGCGCAGAAGAAGGAAAACAGAAGTCCTAGGGCAGGCCCTGCCAAGGCGGTGAGCATCTCCTGCAGGGGGCTGATGACGCCGAAATAATCAATTTTGAAGCCTATCGCCCCCAGCCGGAGCCGAGTGGGATAAGCGCCGAAAAACAGCATCGCCAAAAGATGCCCCAGTTCATGGAAGAGGGCGGAGATTAAAAGCGCGGGCAAAAAACCCGGTTCACTGAAAAAAACGATGAGAGCGCAGAGCAGTAGAAAGCCCGCGCCCATCTCAAGACGAAAAACAGGGGGATGTTGTCTGCTCATGTGAGGCCTCCTTGCGCCCACTGCCGCTGCCTTCTTCAAGGCCGGCGTGCACACGGCGCGTCAGAGTTTTACCGGTCAAGAGAGATAAAACTCCGGGTTTAAATATTTGCCGTTGTATAAAAGCTCAAAATGCAGATGCGGCCCTGTGACCCTGCCGGTTTGACCTGCCAGGGCAATCATGTCCCCGCGCTTTACATTGTCTCCTTGGGAGACAAGCAGGCGGCTGCAGTGGGCATAGAGGCTCTGGAAGCCTTCGCCGTGGTCGAGAAGGACGGTTTGCCCATAGCCATCCAGCTGGGAGACGGAGATCACGGTGGCGTCGGCAAAGGCGTAGAGCTCGCAGCCCTCATAGGCGCCAAGGTCTGTGCCGTAATGGAACTTGACCTTGCCCTCCAAGGGGTGATCTCGATAGCCGAAGCTACTGGTAATCGGTTTGTCACAGGGAGAGGAGTATGCAAAGCTGGGTATGATGACCTCATAGCTGACGTTTTCCGGCTGGGCGTGGTCTGCAAAGACTGCCTGTGCCTCCAGGAAGCGATCCACCTTCTCCTGCATCAGCTGGGTGGGGGAGGGGGGGAACTCCAGAGGAAGGGTCTCGGGAGCAAAAAAATCGATTAAGAGCGAGACCTGCTCGTCCTCCTTTTCTCCAGGCTCAATCGTCTCTGCAAAGGAGTCGGGAAACAAGGGGGGAAGTCCCGCAAGATTGGAACGCACCATATCCCGGAGGATAAAGTCCTCCGACAGAGCGGGCGTGGAAGAGGGCTCTGCCGCAGCCGGAACCGGGGCCGTGGCCTTCTCCTCAGGCAGCTCCGTCAGGTGCCGCCAGACCCGCTGGCTGCTTTCTTTGCCTGCAATCGCCCTTCCGATTTGGACAAGATCCTCCCGCAAATCCGCCTGCCGTGAGACGGCGGGGACGATGTGGGCGCGAATGTCCGCCGCCTGTTCCGGAAAGAATAGCTTGGTGCCGGTGAGTGCGACAAAAATTAGCGCAGCAATGAAAAACCTGCTTTTCATTCCGGGCCTCCCTTCTGATAAAACAAAAAAATGAAAATAAGGTTGCCATAATGTCGATTTAATAATAAAATGACAGAACTAGGGTAGCACCGCACAAAGGGAAGTGCGGAATTGCCTTAAAATAAACTGCGGATACAAAGAGACAGCAGCCTGCCCCGAGGAGGGAACGTCTCCACTGCCGTGTCCGCAATGTGTGACCGTGGAAGGGGGTGCTGTTCACGGAACGATTCAAACTTTTGAAGCTGCTTTCCAACCGGTTTTCCGTGACCATCTTTCTGATTCTGATTCAGCTTGTCTGGCTTGCCCTTGTTTTTTTGCGGCTGGTGGGCTACTCGGAAATCATCACAACAGCCCTCAAGGTCTTGAGCATTTTGATGACATTGCATGTCATCAGCCATGCGGAAGTTCCTGCCTATCGCATGGGCTGGGTGCTGCTAATTATGACCTTGCCCTTGTTCGGTGGGCTCTTATACCTGCTGCTGGGAGAAAGGCGCCCGGCAAGGAGGCTGCGTCTGCGGCTGGAAAAGAGTATGGAAAAGCACGGAGAAATAGTGCACCAGGATCCCGAGGTGGCAGAGGCGCTAAAGGAGGCCTTCCCACGGACTGCAGGGCTGTCCGCCTACATCGCAAACTTTGGACGTTATCCCGCATGGCAGAACACCCAGGTGAAATATCACACCCTGGGAGAAGACCAGTTTGAGGATATGTTGGCCGTGCTGAAACAGGCGGAGCGCTTCATATTCCTTGAATATTTCGTCATCGAAGAGGGGTATATGTGGGATAGCATCCTGGAAATCCTTACCCAGAAAGTGGAGCAGGGCGTGGACGTAAGAGTTATCTACGACGACATGGCTTGTCAGCCGCGGCTTCCTTCAGCTTACAGCAAAAGGCTTGCAAAACTTGGCATAAAATGCTTGGCTTTTAATCCCTTTATTCCGGTGGTCTCCCTGGTGATGA
This sequence comes from uncultured Oscillospiraceae bacterium, assembly GCA_964466395.1. GTDB lineage: Bacteria > Bacillota > Clostridia > Oscillospirales > Oscillospiraceae > UBA2658. The sequence continues at coordinate 31,806 of CAYXNK010000002.1, forward strand.
ACAACCGCGACCACCGAAAAATGATGATTATTGACGGACACACCGCCTTCACAGGCGGCATTAACCTAGCGGACGAGTACATCAACCACATTGTTCGCTTCGGCCACTGGAAGGACACAGGCGTAATGCTGCAAGGCGAGGCGGTCTGGAACTTTACGGTGATGTTCTTGGAGGTTTGGAACGCGTTTTTCTTTGATGACGAGGACTATTCGGCCTTTTGCCCCAAGCCAACTACGGCGGAGGGCTTTTCCGGAGACGGCT
>CAYXNK010000003.1:0-31050 GCA_964466395.1 uncultured Oscillospiraceae bacterium
CGACGGCTTTGTTAATGTTCTTCATGAGATAGCTTCTCTCCTTTTGCTTTCTAAAATACTCCGCCCGGGGGGTCCCCCGTGCGGGTTTTTACTGCACTTCTTTTAATAATTACGCCTGATTGCCCGGTTTCTTCGGTTTGAGCATGAATTCGTTTCGACATTTTTTGAGTCCCGACGCCAATATTGCGCCCGAAAAAAATGAAGCCTACTCTCCAATCATGCGCTCTGCCGGGAGGGTTTTTGCCGCCCGGCAGAGATTAAATGCCGTTTACCGGAAGCTTGCTCTTCTCTTCTCATTGAACGCAGAAACGCCCTCGGCGAAATCTTCGGTGCCGCCGCAGAGCATCTGTGCTTCAACTTCTTTCTTGACATACTCTGCAAAGCCCTTGAACTCGGACTCCCATACGAGCTCCTTGATGTACTTGTAAGAAGCGGAGGGACCAAAGGTGAACTTCTTTGCCTTCTTCATGACGGCTTCAGCAAAGGCATCGTCGTCCTCGATGACTTCGTTGATCATGCCAATAGCCTTGGCGTCATCTGCGAAGACCATCTGGCCACCGTCCATTGCAAGCTCATTGGCCTTCTTGAAGCCAACAGCACGAGTGAGAAGGTAGATGCCGCCGGCATCGGGAACAAGACCAAGCTTGGAGAAGGCGGTCATAAAGACAGTTGCCTGGGTAGCCATTGTGTAGTCACAGGCCAAAGCAACGCCAACACCGGCACCGGCGCAAGCGCCCTGAACAGCACCGACGACGGGCTTCGGGCTTCTGAGGATCGCCGTTGTAACGTTTGCCATCTTTGCAATGGACTTGCCGAACTCTGCGATAAACTCATCCTTGGAGTGGTTCTTCACGCCGTCATACATTGCGGCCACGTCGCCGCCTGCAGAGAAAGCCTTGTCTGTGGTGCTGTTGATGATGATAGCCTTGACGTCGGTGTCGGCGTCAGCCATGCCGATGGCCTTTTCCAGCTCGTCCAGCATAACCTCATCAAATGCATTCATGTTCTTAGGGCTGTCCATGGAAATGGTTGCAACTCTTTCAGCTACTGCATACTTAACCTTAGTAAACTCCATAATTCCTGTCCTTTCCAATCTTTAGATAAAGTAATATGAGAGCCCGTATCCCAAACGACGGACCCATCTCATGTATTATACAAGCAAGTGATGTGCCAACGCAAGATGCTAGTGATTCTTTTGTTAAAATCCTATAAGAATTTCTGGTTACTCTCTGCAATTTACACAGACAATTTCTTGCCTGTTTTTGTCAAAATTCATAAAAAGCTCTATTTTCGCTCAAATTGTGTTTTCCAGATTTTTACACGAATCAGTTTTGGTACACTTCGTTTCAGCATTGTTCCGGTTTGTGTCCCTAAAGAACAATTTTTTAAGTTGTCTGTCTCAGAAGGACAAAAGACTCAGAATAATGCTTGCTTTTTAGATGTTTTAAATCTATAATCATTTGTATATATACGACAACATACAAAGCCAAAGAGAAATAGTGGTACAACCAAAGAAAGCGGGAGCTTTGAGGTGCTTCCGTTTACTTCCGTGTTCCGTGTGTTGAGAAATAATCTGACTATTTAAGGAGAAGTGTTATGCCGTACAACCCCGACCCCAACGTTAGGAAACAGTCCCAGCGCGCTCTTCAAAAGGCCTTTCCCCGCACAGAGGAGGGCTTTGCCCGCCTCACGCACGCCCAGCTTTATTTTGGCTACATCCCCCTGTACATCTACTACATGAGAGAATCCTTCAACAACTACCTGCCCGAGCCCGATGATCTTGTAAAGCCCCAGGGTATCGAGTTTGACGTAGTTGACGAGATGGTCAAGGTTGCTGTCAACGAGTGTTCTCGCAACGTTGGTTCCTTGATGACCAACACCTACCACGCAAAGGTTTTGCGTCTCCAGGACGCCGAACAGATTGTCACCCTCACAGAGGATTTGAACCTGGGCGATCTGCCCAAGACCATCATGCCCTATGAGGTCGCCCGCGCCGCCGTCATCGAGGCAGCCGACCGCATCGCCGTCATCGACTGCGTTTGCCGTAATGTCCGCGGTGAAAAGGGCTGCACGCCCCGTGACATCTGCATTGTCATCGGCGAGCCCTGGGTGTCGTGGTGCTTAGACCGCGACCGTTACATGAACGGCCGCCTAATTACCCAGGACGAGGCACTGACCATCCTCCGCGAGTGCCATGAGCGCGGAAACGTCCACGCCGCCTTCTTCAAAGACGTGGCCGCCGGCCGTCTCTACAGCATCTGTAACTGCTGCCCCTGCTGCTGCACCGCTCTGCTGTCTCAGAACTACCTGACCGCCCCCATGATGGCCGGCTCCGGTTACATAGCGAAGATTGACTATGACAAGTGTATCAACTGCGGCATGTGCGAAAAGCACTGCAACTTCCTCGCCATCTACCGCGACAAGGATCAGAAGGTTGTCGTCAACGAAGACCTCTGCCGCGGTTGCGAGGGCTGCGTCACCTTCTGTAAGCCCGGCGCAATCACCCTTGAGCTTGTGGACGAAACCGTTCTTGCTCCTCTGGATATCAAGGCGATTAAGGCCCAGATGAACGCATAAGCCCATGCACGAGCTTGGAATCATGACCGACGTTCTGGACACGGCAATCCGGGTCGCAGAGGATAACGGCGGAAAAGCAGTCACCAAAATCACGCTGAAAATCGGTCTGATGTCCGGCGTGAAATCCGAATACGTGCAGTCGTTTTTTGCCGTAATTTCGAAGGACACAATTGCCGCCAAGGCGGAGATTGTCATCGAGGACGACCCCGCCGTTTTCCTCTGCCGCAGCTGCGGAGAGAAAACCGTCTATGAGGTGCTCGGCCCCGATTATGTCTGCTCCACCTGCGGAAGCGAGGCGTTGCGCCTCCTCTCCGGCCACGGCTTCCAGATTGTGAATGTCGGAATCAAATGAATGAAAAAAGGACGTGAGGGGATTCCTTCACGTCCTTTGTCACGCCACAAAAAGAGCCTGCAATCATGCAAAAACAGTGATTGTAGGCTCTTTTTAAGTTCCTTATAAGAAACAAGTCCTCAGGGCTGGCCATACTGCTTGGAGACAAAGCTGTGCATATAGGCAACCTTATCCTCGGGGATGATGTGGGGCTTGCCGATGCATGTGGCCATATAGTAAATCTGCGCCGACATCTCCAGCACGGTGCTCACGGTAAAGGCCTTTTCCATGCTCGTTCCCACGCAGACAGAGCCGTGGTTTGCCATCAGGCAGGCATAGCCGTCTCCCAGTGCCGCCGCAACGTTGTAGGCCAGTTCCTGGGTGCCGGGCAGACCGTATTCCGCGCACTTGACCGCCCCCGCCATCATCTGGGCGGCCTCGTCGATAATCGGCGGAATCTCCTCGTGGAGACAGGCAAAAATTTGAGAGTAAATCGGGTGGGTGTGCACAACGGCGTTGATTTCGGGTCTTTTATTCAGAATACCCAGATGCATGGCAAATTCAATGGTGGGGCGGCGGCTCCCTTCCACCACCTCGCCCTTTGCGTTCATGACCACAATGTCGTCCTCTGTGATGGTGTCATAGGGCATTCCGCTTGGCGTCAGGTAAATCAAGCCTGTTTCAGAATCCCTGGCGCTGATGTTGCCCCAGGTGGCAACGGTCAGCCCCGACCGGAGCATCTGCAGCCCCGCATCCACAATAAGCTTTTTATAATTCATCGTTTTTCCTCCTTATGCCGGCGCCCAAAGTCAAAAATATTGCTTAGCTGCAACATTGGTCAATCACCTTTTCTATATTCTTAGTTTCTGCTTCCTATCATACCATAGCGCCCGCCGGAAGAAAACCCGGACACAGCATTTTTTATCGGACGAAAAAATGTCAGCTAGAATAATGCGCCAGAATTTGCAAAGAATATGACCACCTAAAAAAAACCACGGCATATTCTGCCGTCACCCTAGAGCCGCACGCAAAACCATTCCCCATAGGCTGCGGTTTTGTACCCGAAAGAAAAGAAAGGAAGGGACAATATAATGAAAGCAACCGGAATAGTACGCCGAATTGACGATCTCGGCAGGGTCGTCATCCCCAAAGAAATCCGCCGCACCCTGCGTATCCGTGACGGTGACCCCTTGCAGATAACATTGACATGGTTCGAACGCATCTGTTTTGCGATGGAGGAACTGGAGAAGCGGATGGTGAATTGCCCTACATAAAAATGGTTGTTAAGCAGATTGACGCATTCTGTTCACAGCAAAGGCCCCCTGATGTAGGTCTATTTTCCTACATCAGGGGGGCTTTTGTCTATTGTTTGCTTTTACTGGTTTTGTTCAAAGCCTCGCCTATTCAGCTCCCTATGATTTGAAAAGTTCAAGAAGCTTTTGCCAAAGGCCCTTGTTTTCGGATGCTGTTGCAGCAGGCGCCGGGGTCTCCTTACGTTCTATCGGAGGGGTTTTTAATACAAACTGAACAGAGCTGACCTCTGTGTTCTTTTCCGAAACAAAGGATTGGGGAACGTATTCGGATGTATCATAATCCTTTAGCAGCTCGTCAATTTCCGCCTGTATGATATTGGGGAGGTCAGACGTTTCCTGATTCAGCCTGCCGGTGCCTTCGTATAAGCTTTTTGTGCCGACGTTTAATTCTCCAAGGCCGGCCGCAAGCGAGCCAATGCCGCTTTGCAGTCCTCCATACCCTTCAGAAAGGCCGCTGACGCCTTTCATATACTCCTCAAGACCCTTATGAAATTCCGCGTAATTTTCCGAAAGCTGGGACAGACCGGCCTGCAGCTGCTGCATTTGCACCAAAAAGTCCGTTCCGTTTAAGGCCTGTTCAATCCCCTTTCCTGTTTCCGTAAGCGCGGCCGACATGGAATTGACGGAGCCGGTCATGACCTCAAGGCCGCTTTCCACCGAGGCGAAGGCCTCTCGCGCCGCCCCGTATGTGCCTTGGACGGTTTTTGCCGCCGCATAATAAGCCATCAGCCGATCAAGGTTGGCGGTTAAGGCTTCGTCTCCCTGCACCGCCGCGTAAAGCCCGGCGGGGTCAACCGTTGTTTCCGGGATGGCGGATATTGCCGAATCAAGCGCCTTGTAGGCCGCGGCATATCCACTTTTCAAGCTTTGCATTCCGCCTGCAAGTTCATTTAAGCCTCCGGAAAGCTTTTGCAGACCGCCGGGCAGCGCCATGAGGTCCCCAACGCTGAAATTACCCTCTCCGCCCGCAAGCGACCCGGAGATAGCGGACAAGGCGTTTTGAATCTGTTCCGAGGCAGATTGCAGCTCACCGGCGTTTTTGCTGAGCTGTGACAATCCGTAGGCAAAGCCCGAGGCGCCATCGGCCAGCTTGCGTGCGCCCGCATCCATATTGGAAACGCCATCATAGAGCTTTTTCGCTCCTTCATTCAGCGCGCTTATGGCCTGTGGCAGAGCATTCAGCTCCTCGGTAAAGCCGCCGATGTCGGGCAGCTCAATGGCCATGGAGAACGGCAGAGCAGCGATTTCGAGGCCGCTCATTGAAAAATCACGCACCTTGGCCGAAACCGTGATTTCGCTCTCCTTCCCTGGAAGGACCGTGTGCGTCACCACCTTGTTTTTCCCCGCGTTGGCGAGCGTTGCGCCCGGAGAAACGATGTCACCGCATTTTTCCGCATCCAGGGTCAGCGAAATCTGGAGCATAAAGCTGTCGAAGAAAACGGGGTCTATCCCACTGTTTTTCGTGACGGCGATTGTCATAAGAAGGTCACCGCTCTGGCCCGCGAGCTTGGAGGCCTCCAGCGCATTTCCGTCCAGTTGGTATGTAACGGCGATATTCCAGGGCAGATTTTTATCCTCAAGCGTTCCCTGGTAATAAAAGCGGTCAGCTGTGGTGACGACGGTAATCTTGTCGCCGCTTTGGTTCAGCTGCTCCGTGGAGGTCAGATTGTCCACGGTGCTGTAATCGCCATAGTCCGCAATCGAACCGCCCTGAAAGCTGTTGACCACATAAACCTGCTGCACACTGCCATCTGAATTCAAGACGCCGTAGACGACCTCTTCCTTTCCGGCGGCGGTATCTGCGGATAAGGCCGATATGGTAAGCGTAGATAAGAGGAGGATTGCGAGAAGAAGTGAAATATACCGTTTCATTTATATGCTCCTTTCAGCAGACTTGCCTTTGCGGCGGTGAAAGCCGCTTTTCAGCGTTGTTTTTTCTATGACTTTATCAAAGAGGAGAAGTAGGGCCGGCAAAGCGCAGAATACCATGACGAAGGATAGAAGCGTGCCCCTGCCCAGCAGGCCGCCAAGCTCCGAAATAATCACGTTGTCTGAGGTTGCCGCAAGGGCAAACCCTGCGCTTGCAAGAATTCCGGCGGATACCACAATCGCTATGAGGTTTTCCGAAAGTGTTTTGAGCATAGCCTCCCTTTTCGGCAGCTCCTTCCTCTCCGTCAAGTAACGGTTGGTCAGTAAAATGGCGTAGTCCACGGTTGCGCCGAGCTGCACGGTGCTGATAATAAGGTAGCCGATAAAGCTCAGAGTACTGCCGGAAAAATAGGCAAAGGAGAGGTTGATCCATATCGCCGTTTCGATGGTAAACACAAGAATGATTGGAATAGTCAGCGAACGGAAGGTCAGAAGAATGACAAGGAAAATGCCGATAACGGCCATTAGGTTAACAATGCCGGTATCCATCTCAACAACGCTTTTCATATCAAATAGCGTTGCGCTTTGCCCGGCCAGATAGTAGCTGTCATAATGCCGGCCGGCGGTATCCAGCACCGTTTGAACGGCGTCAAAGGTCTCTGCACCTTCTTCCGGAAGATCTAGGTATATAACAATCCGCGCATAATGCTCGGAGTAAAACTGCTCCATTACCTCGTCGGGGACAAACTGGGAGGGAATTTCTCCGCCAACCGCCGTGGCGAAGGACACAAGGTCAGTCACATGGGGAACCGTGGCAAGCGCCTCGCATAAGTTGGCCTCTTTTCCTGGCCCATCCTTCGGAACCAAGAGCGCCAGTGTGTTTTCCCGTCCGAACTCCTCGTCGATACGAAGCGCATCTTGGGCCGCGCGGGAGCTTTCCGCAGCCCCGCCCATGCCGTACATGAACCCCGTGTTGGCTTGCGCAAGATAGCACGGTATGACTAGAACCAGGCTTAAAATCAGAAAGGGAATTCGGATTTTGAGCAGCCCTCCACCGACCTTAACGAAGCTCGGAATGAAACTCTTGTGGTTTGTTTTTTCAATCAGCCGATAGCTGGCCAGAGTCAGGGCCGGCAGGAAAACCATCACGGACAAAAAGCTCAAGGCGACGCCTTTGGCCAAGTGGATGCCCAAATCCGAACCGATCCCAAACCGCATGAACATCAGAGCCAAGAAGCCGATGATCGTTGTGGCCGCGCTGGCCGCCACCGTTGGCAGCGCGATTTTCATTGCGAGAAGCATGGCCTTTCGCGGCTCATGGTGTTTTCGGTTCTCCCGAAAGCTGTGCAGCAGAAAGATGGCGTAGTCCAGGGAAACAGCAAGCTGTAAGATGGGGCTGACGGTCTGTGTGATAAAGGAGATTTCATTCCAAAGAGCCATGGTTCCCATATTGATCAAAACCGCAACACCGATTGTAAGCAGGAATAGGATGGGCTCAAGCCAAGACGTTGTGGAAAGTATCAGAATAATCAGAATGATCGGAAGCAAAATGACCATTGCGTTTAAGACCTCGGACACCGCCATTTCCTGGGTCACAGCGGCGTTCACGGCATCGCCAGCTGCGGCATTGTCGTCTCCGATCAAGTCATATATTCCATTGATTGCCGAGGTTTCCCCTCCGCTTTCAATGGCAACGCCCAAAAGCGCATTACCATTCTTATAATATTTTTCTGAAATGGAGGCGTCTTGAAACTCTAGGGGCGTGGCTGTCAGCTGCTCCTTTCCCAGAACGTCATCCAGCCAACTGACGGATGAAACACTGGGAATCGCGGCCAGCTCATCTTTATAAAAAAGAGCCTCCTGCATCGAAACCCCTGTCAGCAGGATCCGCGCATTCGGCGTATCCCCGCCGAATTCTTCCTGCATGATGGAAATGGCCTTGGTCGATTGCGCATCTTGAGGCAAGTAGTCCACCATGTCGTAGTTAACCGAAATAAATATGGCAAACAGCGCACCGGCTAGAGCAAGCGCAAAAAATATAAGGAGCACAGTGCCTTTATGCTCCACAATAAACCGCGATACTGTTCTCATCGCCATCCTCCTATCCTGCTCGGCTCCAGGCCAAGCGTTTTATTATATACACTGTGTTGACTATAAGACATGTGTATAATATAATCCTCAACGGACGGGATTGCAACAGTCAGATGTTCCGCAGCTGTTATTTCTCCAACAGACACTTAGCAAAGTGTAGGATTGCTAAAAATTTATAATTTTGGAGGGCATGTCATTGCAAGAGAATAAGAATGACAGAAGGGTCAAATATACCAAGATGGTCTTAAAGGAGAGCTTTGTCCGGCTGCTTGAAAAGAAGGACATCTCACAGATCTCCATTAAAGAGCTCTGTGAGGACGCCGATGTCAATCGCTCAACCTTTTATGCCCATTATAGCGATCAGCATGATTTGATGAAAAAGATTCAAAATGAGCTTTTCGAAAATGTCGAAATGTATCTGGCGGATTATACGCAGAACAACTTGGACACCGTTCCCATCAGTATGATTGAGCGGATCTTTGAATACATTCAAGAAAACGCGAGGCTTTGTAAGCTTCTGCTTGGAGAGCGCGGCGACTTTAGCTTCCAGAAGCGCATCTTTACGCTTGTATATGAAAAGAACATCAGCGATTTGACAAAGGGGGGCGCAGTCTCCAAAGAAGACGCGGAGTACGTCTATGCCTTCACCCTTACGGGCTGTGTTGGAATCATCCAAAAATGGCTGGATAATAATATGCCAAAGTCTCCGCGTTTTATGGCGGAAACCGTGATTAAGATGGTCAACGGCCTGACAGAGAGTATGCGGAGCGAAAAGCGCTAGCCGCTCTTTGTGCGATGTTGCCTAAGAACAATTGAAGCGCGTCCGGCTGACGTCTCCCAAAAACAACAGCGGCAGGAGGATTATGAAGTGCCAAAAAAAGCGAGGACACCCGAGGAAATACAAGAAGTTAAGCAGCGTATTCTGGATAAAGCTTTGGAACTGATCAGTGGAGACGGTTACAACAATTTCAGCATGCGGAAGTTAGCAAGCAAGTTGAATATGACGGCTACACCCATATACGGCTATTATAAAAACAAGGACGAAATCTATCTCTCTGTTCTTTTACAGGGTTTTGAAAATATGTATCAACTTCTGTCGGCTGCATACGAGGCGGGGAAGACGCCTGTGGAACGGTTGAAAAATATATGCCGCGAATTCATTAAGTTTGGCATAAACAATCCGAACTTTTATAATATCATGCTGGTGCTTAATGCTCCGAAATTCTATGATTATGTCGGCACTTCAATGGAAAGGCTTGCAAGCTTAGAGCTGAACGCCGCGATAAAGGTCAGAGATTTCGGCATAAAGGTTATCACGGAATCGGGTTTGATAAAAGATCAGGCTTCAGAAACGAGCTCCATGATTGTGATCGAACTATTGTGCTCCATGCACGGCTTTGTATCTTTTGTCAACGGCCGAATTGTAGATTATCTACTCCAATCCAAAGAGAACAGAATAGACGACGATGTCATTGATCAATATGTCGAGCTTCTTGTTTTGGGTTCCAAAGCAACGCCCGACCTCCTTTAAACACAAAACACAGATATAAATAAACAAAACTAGCTATTTATTTTCAGCACTCTAACTTTATCGGACGAATTGACGTATTCCACAAAACATATTATAATAACACACGTTATCATAACAATGTTGCCACAATCCCACGCATACTCAAAGCATAATTTTGAGGTATAACATGAAGCAGCCTTTGCTTCTCGAACGAAAGGGAAATTCCCTTGATGATGGCCCCGGAATCCGTTCAGTTATTTTTGTTAAGGGCTGCACGGACCACCTGCCGGCAATTCCGGATATCGGAAACCACCTTTTTGGCGGCAGCTCCTCCGACCAGGCCATTCCCCTGTTCGGTTCGGACAGCGGCGAGGCTGTGGATCATCTGTACGCCTATGCCAAGGCATATTGTGATTTGGGCGGAATGCAAATGGAACTGATCGAACGCGCAGAGTATGGGTTATAAGCAGCGCAGCGTAAAACCTCAGTAAAAAAAGCGGCTCGTTGGCGACCCAATTTCGATCGAGAACGAGGCTCCGGTCACAAGGATAATCAGCTGAGTGTCCGGAAGCCTCGTTCGACGGTAAAAACAGCTGTGCACGGCCCGTGTCAGCCGACCGGGGCCGTGCTGTTTAGAGGGGGATTTGATGGCACATCATATTACGGCCGACTGTATCGGCTGCGGCGCCTGTAAGAGAGCTTGCCCTGTATTTGCCATTACAGGTGAGCAAAAAAGCCTGCATGAGATAAATCCTAAGCGCTGCATCGACTGCGGCGTTTGCGGCAGAGTCTGCCCCAAGGGAACCATCGAAAACCCCGAAGGCAGCCGGATGGAACGGGTGCCCCGGGAGCGGTGGCTCAAGCCGGAAATTGACGTGGCGCGCTGCAGCGCCTGTGCCATCTGCGTGGAATCCTGCACTGCGGGCGCGCTCAGAATCGCCTATCCAAAGTTCAAGGGCGACATCCGGGTTGCAGCCGAGCTGCACGAGCCCAAAAAGTGCGTGGGCTGCGGGCTGTGCGAGAAGCGCTGTCCGCTGAAGGCCATCACCATGGCTTTGCCTGGCGGACAGGAGGTGGCGGTATGAACCTGCCTGTATATGCGTATCTCGATCTGACAGCAAAGACTGTGGTAAAGAAAACCATCCCGGAGGACTACTTCAAAAAATACTTAGGCGGCAAGATTTTAGCCGCGCGGCTGATGCTGGATTTATACCCCAAGGGCGCGGAGCCTTTGTCGCCGGAGGCTGTTCTCATCATCAACACAGGCCCCTTAAACAACACGGGCGCTCCCAGCTCCAGCCGCTTTAACCTGTCCTTCAAAAACGTGCTCTCCGGCGGGATTGCCTCCTCAAACTGCGGGGGCAGCTTTGGCGTCATGATGAAGCGCGCCGGGCTGGACGGGCTTGTCATCAGCGGCAAGTCTGAAACCCCGGTGCATATCCAAATCACCGATGGAGAAATAGCGCTGCTGGACGCCTCTGACCTCTGGGGGCTGGACGCCGAGGAAACTCAGGAAAAGCTTCCCCGCCACTTCGGCAAGCTGGTCATTGGCCCCGCCGGGGAAAATCTCGTCTCCTACGCCGCCGCTGTCAGCGGGGAGCGGGTGGCCGGGCGTTGCGGCGTCGGGGCCGTTTTCGGCAGCAAGGGCATCAAAGCTCTCTCCGCCTTTGGAACCGCTGAGTCACCTGTAATACATAAGGAAAAATTCGATAAATTCATCGTCAAGTGGGTGGACTTTCTCCGCAATCATCCCATGACCGGCGACAGCCTCCCCCGGTACGGCAGTGCGGGCCTTGTGAGCAAGGCCAATGCAAACTGGGCGCTGCCGACCCGAAACTTTCAAAAGGGTCATTTCGAGGAGGCCGACAAGGTCAGCGGAGAGACCCTTGCCGATGAATTTCTCGTGCGCAACAGCAGCTGCGTCTCCTGCCCCATCCGCTGCGAGCGCCGGGTACGAGTGGACGGGAAGGAGGTCAAGGGCCCTGAGTATGAGACCCTGGGACTCTTTGGCCCGAACATTGACGCCGCCGATATGGAGGTCATCTTAAAGCTCAATTACGTCTGCGACGTGTTGGGGATGGACACCATCTCCGCCGCCGGAACCATCGCCTTTGCCATGGAGCTCGAGGAGCGCGGCATTGCGGACTTTGGCCTTACATTCGGAAGAACGGACAATCTGGTGGAGGCTATGGAGAAGATTGCCCGCCGGGAGGGTGTTTATTCGGAGCTTGCCAACGGCAGCAAGTGGATGAGTGAAAAATATGGGGGCAGAGAGTTCGCCATGCACGTCAAGGGCCTTGAGATGGCAAGCTATGAGCCTCGCCGCAGTGTGGGCATGGGTCTGGGCTATGCCACCAGCAACCGCGGCGGCTGTCACTTAAACGGCGGCTATCTTGCGCTGCTGGAATCTGTCGGCGCACTAACAATGGACCCCCAGTCCCACAAGGGAAAGGCCCAGCTCTCTGTCTTTATGCAGGATGCCTTGGAGGCGGTGTCCTCTGCTGGCTTTTGCCTGTTTTCGGCCCAGACCTTTGTTCCCTCCGTGTTCTTTAAGCTGGGGCCAAACCACAGCATTACACGAATTGCCGGCAAGGTGTTTACCAATTCGGGCCCTGTTGTGCGCATGATTCTCGCCATAGCCCCCGCCCTGTGGATTAATTCGTTTTTCCTGCTGCCCCATGCGGAGGCTGTGCGCCTTGCCACGGGTTTGCGCATGTACACCGGCCCCTTTGTGCGCCTAGGTGAGCGCGGTTTTAATTTAGAGCGCCTGTTCAACCTGCGCGAGGGGCTGACGGCGGCGGACGACACCCTGCCCGCCCGCATGCTGAAAACACCCCAGGTGGAGGGGCGCCCGGACACGGTCGTGCCCCTGGACAAGATGCTTCCGAAATATTATGAGACCCGTGGCTGGGACAAAAACGGTGTTCCCAAGCCGCGGACGCTCAAACGCTTGGGAATCGAGGTGTAGTCATGGCAGAGCTGAAATATTTGGGTGAGCTGATGGCGCTCACCGGCAAAAAGAGCGAGACGACCCAGGCCGCCAGCGTCTCCGAGGTACTCTCTTTTGTGGAAAAGCAATACGGCAAGGCCGCCCTCAAGGAGGCCAAGCGGATGCTGATTGCGGTAGACGGGACAAACATCCAGCTTTTGAACCGGTTCAAAACCCCTCTTTCCGACGGTTCAACCGTGTCCTTCCTTCCGCTCTCCGGCGGAGGATAAAGACGATGACGCCGAATCGATACAGCGACAATCTGAAAACCTTTACGTCCCCGGAACTGGAACAAATCCGGCAAAAATCCGTTTGTGTGGTAGGCGTCGGCGGCCTTGGGGGCTTTGTTTGCAATGGTCTGGCAAGGTTTGGCGTCGGACGGCTGACCGTGATAGACGGGGACGTTTTCTCCGAAAGCAACCTAAACCGGCAGCTGTTTGCAAGGCCGGACACCATAGGCAGGCCAAAGGCCCTTGTCTGCAAGGAGGAACTGGAGCGGATCAACGGCGATGTTGCTGTAACCGCAGTTCCCGCCATGCTGGAGGAATTAAACGCTGGAAGCCTTTTGTCCGGACATGATTTGGTGATTGACTGCCTGGACAGTCCCCGGGCAAGGGTTGTTCTGGAGAAAGCCTGTGAGGCGCTGGGACTCCCCTTCGTTCACGGCGCCGTCAGCGGCGATACGGGACAAGTTGCGGCGGTGTTTCCGGGGGACGGCCTGATGAAAAGGCTCTATTCCGTTTGGGAGGAAGGCGACAGCCCTCCGGGCGGAAATCCTGTGTTCTCGGTGCAAGCCGTCTCCGCCCTCCAAATTGGCGAGGCGCTGAAGCTGCTTGCTGGACGGGATTCCGGGCTGAAGGGCAGGCTCTTGCATCTCAATCTGTCAGATTACAGCTTTGAGCTGATTCGGGCATGACCTCTTATCTGTGTATTTTGTATCCATTACAAAATAGATGCTAAGCAAAAAAGGAGAACTACATGAAAAAGACTCTTGCAATTCTGATGGTCTGTATCCTCTCTCTCGGCATTCTGGCTGGTTGCAGCAGCCCGGCCCCCGAAGTCACGCCCCCCGACGTTCAGACCCCCGCGCCTGAGACCCCTGTTGAAATCAAGGGCAAGATTATTCTATCCACCACCACCAGCACAGAGGACTCCGGGCTTCTGGCCTATATCCTACCGGACTTTACCGAAAAGACCGGCTGGGAGGTTGACACCATCGCCGTCGGCACCGGCGCTGCCCTCCAGATGGGACGCGACGGGGAGGCTGATGTGCTTTTGGTTCACGCAAAGGCCGACGAGGAAACCTTCGTGGAAGAGGGCTATGGCCTTGCGCGCTTTGACGTGATGTACAATGATTTCATCATTGTCGGTCCCGCCGACGGAGCCATTGCACATAACGAGGACGTGGAGGCTACATTCCAGGCCATTTCTGAGGGCAATCTTCCCTTTGTATCCCGAGGAGACGACTCTGGCACCCACAAGAAGGAGCTTGCCGTCTGGAAGAAGCTTGGGCTAGAGCCCACTGCTTTCTCCAATTACACCAGCGCCGGTCAGGGCATGGGAGCCACCCTGGGCATGGCCGCCGAAATGAACGGCTATTGCTTGACTGACCGCGCCACCTGGCTGACCTTTGCAGACAAGGGCGAGCTTGAAATCGTCTGCGAAAAGAGCGAGAGCCTGCTCAACTACTACGGCGTCATTGCCGTCAACCCCGCGCGCAACGATAAGATTAACGCCGAGGGCGCCGAGGCCTTCGTCAACTGGATTCTCAGCGACGAAACACAGAAGCTGATTGCCAGCTTCGGCGTCGAGGAATTCGGCGCGCCACTCTTTGTCGCTAATGCAAAGGCATAAGAGAACATCATCAATACGCAACAGGGGAGCCAAAGGTTCCCCTGTTGTACAATTGAGAAATGGGGACTGCCGGAATGAGGGAGCTGTTTACGAGCGAGGTCTTGGAAATTATATGGTTTACGCTTAAAATGGCGGTTTTGTCCACAGCCATCTCCTCAGCGCTGGGGATTGCCCTGGGGCTGGGACTGGAGCGGGCGGACTTTCCCGGAAAGCGGCTGATTGTCCGAATCAACCGCACGCTGATGGGCGTGCCGCCTGTGGTGATTGGTCTTGTGACCTATCTGCTTTTGATGCGGCGTGGCGCCCTGGGCTTTCTAAACCTGCTGTTCACCCTGCCGGGAATGGTTCTGGCGCAGACGCTGATTATCACCCCCATCATCTGCGGTATGGTATACGCCTCCGCGAGGCGCTCAGCCGGACAGATTCGCGCCTTTGGCGTGACCATGGGGGCAAGTCCCCTCCAGACCCAGCGTCTACTTCTCCGTGAGATGAGCAACGAGATTTATTTCGCGGTGGTGACAGGCTTCGGCAGAGCCATCAGCGAGGTGGGGGCTGTGATGATTGTGGGCGGCAACATCCAATACAAGACCCGCACCATGACAACCGCCATTACCCTGTTGCGCAACAAGGGCAGCTATATCGAGGCTGTCACCCTGGGTCTTGTGCTGCTGGCGCTGGCCTTCCTTCTCCAGAGCCTTGCGGACTTTTTTAGGAAGAAGGAGCGCAGCGATGAAAATTTCTAATTTAAAGAAGGAATTTGGCGCCTTTTCCCTTGACATCAAGGCGCTTGACCTGGCGCCGGGCCGTATTTACGGCCTGATTGGTGCCAACGGCTGCGGGAAATCCACTCTGATCAAGCTCCTGGCCGGGATGATAAGCCCCGACCGAGGCAGCATTGACTATGAGGGACTTTTTCCCCGGGACATCACAATGCTTTCCCGCAAGCCCTATCTGCTCCATGATACTGTATATCAAAACCTGCTATACCCACTGAAAGTAAGAAAAATAAAGCCCCAACGCGAGATTGTTGACGAATGGATGACGCTGATGGGGCTTGCCGATAAACGCACACAGTATGCGCCCAACCTTTCGGGAGGCGAGCAGCAAAAGCTCGCCCTGGCGCGGGCCCTAATCTTTGACCCCAAGCTGATTTTACTGGACGAGGGGCTTTCCAACCTGGATATTGAGAGCATTGCCCAAGTGGAGGCGCTCATACGAAGCCGGCAGCAGGAGGCTCCTGTGACCTGGCTCGTTGTCAATCACCAGCTCTCCCAGATCGAGAGGCTGTGTGACGAGGTCTGTTTCATGGATGGGGGACGCATTCTGTCTTTAGGGAACACGCGGGATCTGCTCTTTCACCCGGAGAACGAGGCGCTGGCTCGGTATCTACGGTTTGAGGCAATCATCAAAGAGGAATGAAGAATGAAGCTTTTAAAAGTAGACAGCCTGGAGCAGGCCAGAGAAAAGCTTCTGGCTCACACCGCGGACTGGAAATTGGAAGCCCGGACGCTGCCCTTCGAGGAGTCCGGCGGACAACTTCTTGCGGAGGACGTGTTTTCTCCCGGGGACGTGCCGGACTTTCCGCGTGCCACAATGGACGGCTATGCTGTGAGGGCTGCCGACACAGCGGCGGCGGGAGAGAGCATTCCCGTCCTGTTGAAGCTTGCCGGACAGGTGGAGATGGGACAGAGCGCTGATTGCCTGGTTACCTCAGGAAGCTGTGCCGCAATCTCCACCGGCGGGATGCTGCCCCAGGGGGCGGACGCTGTTGTGATGGTTGAGCACACAGAGCCCTTTGGCGACGGGATTGCCATATACAGCAGCGTTGCCCCGGGGGAAAACACCGTGCTTGCGGGGGAGGACATCAAAAAGGGCAGCCTGCTCCTCAAGCGGGGCACAAGGCTTTTGCCCCGGCACATCGGCGCGCTTGCAGCCGCTGGCGTGACGGAGCTAAGGCTGTCGGCACCCCTGAAACTGACCCTCATTTCTACCGGAGATGAGGTGGTAAGCCCCCGCAAAACGCTCAAGGCGGGGCAGGTGCGGGATATCAATAGCTATGCCTTGGCGGCACAGGCAAAGCGCTGCGGCTATGAAGTCGTAGAAATGCTCCTGCTTCCTGACAATGAGGAAGGGCTCCGGGAGGCAGTCAAGCAAGCGATGCACAGTAGCGACCTTGTGCTAATATCCGGCGGCAGCTCCCAGGGGAAAAAGGACGTAACGGCAAAGGTTTTAGACGCAGTTTCCACGCCGGGCATCCTCACACACGGCATCGCCGTAAAGCCGGGAAAGCCCACCATCCTTGCCTATGACACCCCCAGCCGCACAATCTTGGGCGGCCTGCCGGGGCATCCGGTTTCGGCGATGATGGTGT
The DNA here is from genome assembly GCA_964466395.1 of uncultured Oscillospiraceae bacterium. Classification (GTDB taxonomy): domain Bacteria; phylum Bacillota; class Clostridia; order Oscillospirales; family Oscillospiraceae; genus UBA2658. The sequence continues at coordinate 16,906 of CAYXNK010000003.1, forward strand.
TCGAGCTGCTGTTTGCATGGTTTTACAGGGAAAAGGCGGGTGAAATGGAACAGCCTGCGATCCCGGCAGTGCTGGACTGCAATCTCGCCGCCTCCCCGGGAAAGCTCAACTGCTGGCCGGTGCGCCTGGAGCGGGAACAAACCGGTTGGAGGGCCGTTCCGGTCTTTGGAAAAAGTGGGCTAATCAGCACACTGTGTGAGGCCGACGGCTATTTTACAGTGGAGCGCAGCCGCGAGGGAATCTCCGCGGGTGAACCTGTGTACGTGCATCTATTCTGACTGAGAGGTGTCCTTTGGGAAAACGGAATTTATACTTAAGCAACACACCGGTGGAGGAAGCGCTGGACACATATCTGACCGCTCTCGGTGCGCTCCCCATGGAATCTGAGTACCTGCCTGTGCCGGAGAGCTTGGGGCGCGTCACTTCAGAGGCGGTTTTTGCACGCTTTAACTCCCCTCTCTGCGATTCCGCCGCAATGGACGGCATTGCCGTAATCAGCGCCCATACCGATGGAGCCAGGGAGACGACTCCCCTCACCCTGTTTCCGGGGCGCGACTTTGCAGTGGTGGACACGGGCGACCCGGTGCGCCCCCCCTATGACGCCGTCATCATGGCCGAAGAGCTTGAGCCGCGGGAGGGCGGCACGGTTGTCATCCGCGCCGCTGCCGCCCCCTGGCAGCATTTGCGCCCCGTGGGAGAGGACATCGTTAAGGGGGAGATGCTGCTGCCGGGGCTGCACCCTATCAGGCCCATTGACATTGGGGTTCTTTTGTCGGGGGGCATTACGAGCCTTGAGGTTTTGCGCCGTCCGCGGGTTACTGTGATTCCCACCGGCACAGAGCTTGTAGAGCCGGAGGCGGAGCCCAAGGAGGGGGACATCATCGAATCCAACTCCCGGATGTTTGAGGCGCTGATTCGTCAGGAGGGGGGCACACCAGTGCGCCTTTCCAGCGTGGACGACGAATATGAGACCATCAAGCGGACAATCCGCTCTGCTGCTGCGGATAGCGACATGGTGCTCGTGATCGCCGGCTCAAGCGCCGGGACGGAGGACTACACCGTACACGTCCTGCGGGAGCTGGGGGAGGTTTTCATCCACGGCGTGGCCATGAAGCCGGGTAAGCCCGTAATTCTGGCAGCCGTTTCCGGCAAGCCGGTCATCGGGCTTCCGGGCTACCCGGTCTCGGCCTATCTGGCCTATCAGTCCTTTGTCGCCCCAGTGCTCTCCCGGATGACGGGAAAACCGTCGGCAGATGCGGAAACTGTGGAGGCAGTCCTCACACGGCGACTCGTATCCTCCCTTAAGCACAGAGAATATGTGCGCGTCAAGCTGGGGGCGGTGGGCGAGCGTCTGGTGGCCTCACCTCTGGCGCGCGGGGCGGGCGCTGCCATGAGCCTTGTGCGCTCCGACGGCTTTTGCATCATTGAGCAGGACAGCGAGGGGGTTGAGGCGGGGGAAACCGTAAAAATTCAGCTTACGAGGCCGCGGAATGAATACGCAAAAACTCTAATGAGCATCGGCAGCCACGACCTTGTGATGGACGTGATTGCAGACCTGTCACCGACGCTCTGCCCCGGATATCATCTGTCCAGCACCCATGTGGGAAGCATGGGTGGACTGATGGCCTTAAAGCGCGGGGAGACACACATTGCCCCCATTCATCTTCTGGACGAGGGCAGCGGCGCGTATAATATTCCGGTGCTGAAAGCCCTGTTCCCAGGACAGGAGATGGCGCTTATCAAGGGCGTGGGCCGAACCCAGGGCATTATGGTGCAAAAGGGAAACCCGCTGGGGATACGCAATGTGGAAGACCTTCCCCGGACGCGGTTTGTCAACCGCCAGCGCGGGGCGGGAACCAGAGCGCTGCTTGACTACCTGCTCAAACGCCAGGGAATCAATGCATGGGAAATCACAGGCTATGGGCGGGAGGCGGCAACCCATATGGCGGTTGCAGCAGCGGTTGACAGCGGCAGCGCCGACGCGGGCCTGGGCGTGCTCTCCGCGGCGCGGGCAATGGGGCTGGATTTTATCTCCGTTGGACAGGAAGACTACGACTTTGCCCTTCCCGCAGAATTTCTGGGGTTGGATGTGGTAACAGCCTTTATCCGGGTGCTGAAAAGCAAGGCACTTCACAAAAAGCTGGAGAGCCTGGGCGGCTATACCTATGACCGCATCGGAGAAATCATCCAGATAAAAGAATGACGCAATCGTTAAGGCAGCACCGCACAAAGGGAAGTGCGGAATTGCCCTTATAAACACATTGAAAAATGGAGGTCTACTAGAATGTCTGGTTTGAACAAAGCATATTGCCGCACCTTCCAAGCCGTTTTCAACATTGGTGCGAGGGTCTTGCCCTGGCGCAAGGCCGTGGTTGAAAAAGGCGCCGGAGCGATAGAAAAAATCCCCTCCCTCCTCTCGGAGCTAGGCGGAAAAAAGCCCTTGGTGGTGACAGACCCCGGCCTGATACAAGCGGGCGTCGCCCCTAAAGTCCTGGCTGTTCTTGAGGCGAGGGGCATCCCCTGCTCCCTGTATGCCAAGGTTGAGCCCAACCCCTCGATTCAAACGGTGAACGCAATCTTCAGCCAATACAGGGAAGACGGCTGCGACAGCCTGATTGCCATCGGCGGTGGCAGTTCCATGGACGCTGCTAAGGCCGCGGCGGCGCGAGTGGTGCATCCGAAAAAAAGCGTGCAGAAGTTAGGTGGATTGCTCAAAGTGCGAAAGAAGCTGCCCCCCTTCATCGCGGTGCCCACCACAGCGGGGACCGGCAGTGAAACCACCATCGCCGCGCTCATTACGGACACCGAAACCCACCATAAATACGCCATCATGGATTTGTGCCTGATCCCCAGCTATGCGGTGCTCGACCCGGAGCTCACCATCGGCCTGCCACCACACATCACAGCGGCGACGGGGATGGACGCCTTGACCCACGCTGTAGAGGCCTATCTCTGCTGGACCTATAACACCAAGGAAAGCCTGCGCTTTGCCGAGGAAGCGGTGGAAATGATTTTCAAATACCTGCCCAGGGTTTATGAAAACGGTTCCGACCTGGAAGCGCGCGCCGAGATGCTCATGGCCTCCTACAAGGCCGGCTTTGCCTTCACCCGGGCAGGGGTCGGCAACATTCACGCCATCGCCCATACCTTGGGTGGACTTTACAACACTCCCCATGGCCTTGCAAACGCCGTGGTGCTTCCCGTTGTGTTGGAGGATTACGGCGACAAGGTTTACGAGAAGCTCGCCCGTTTGGCAGGCTTTGCCGGAGTGACCACCGGCAGAGGCGCCGAGGCCGACGCCAAGGCCTTCATCGCCGCCATACGCAAGTTTAATGCGGACATGAAGCTCCCCCTGGGCTTTGACTTTATTAAAGACAAAGACATCCCCCAGATGGTGGAATGGGCGGCAAAAGAGGCAAATCCCATCTATCCTGTCCCTGTTGTTTACGATGCGGCGCGCTTTACGGCAGTGATACAAAAAATCCGCATCCCGGCGGCGCAGGGATAAGACGAAGTCTCCCCGAGCCGGCGCGGATGGCAAGGGCGGCAAGAAGGGACTGCTTGAGGAGGCCGACGACGGCAGCTTCTTCCTAGATGAGATCGGTGAGCTTCCCTATGAGCTGCAGGCCAAGCTTCTGCGTGTGCTGCAGGAAGGCACCCTCCGGCGAATTGGAGCAACGGATGAGACATCCATTGATATCCGTTATCTTTGCGCGACCAACATTAGCCCCGCAAAGCTTCTCAACCTTTCTGTGTTCCGGCGGGATTTGCTCTACCGTCTGAGCGTCATCCCAACCTTTGTAGCGCCGATCCGGGAGCGACGGGAGGATATCATTCTCTTGATTGACCACTTTCTCGCATTTTACAACACGGCCATACACTACCCGTTACCGGTCCGTTCGGGACTTTCTCCCGTTAGACTGCGCCCATGCCGGGCGCATCTAAAAAACGAAGCAGACACGCCTGGCTGCCGTGTCTGCTTCGTTTTTTTCCAAAATGAGGGCATTAAGGCAACACCGCTCAACGGGAAGCGCGGTGTTGCCTTAGCGGTTGTCTTAGTACAAATTGATTTGGGAATGGTTTTCATCTCGCAGCTTAAACTTGGCAATCATCTCTCTCAAAAGCTGTGCCTGGCTGCTCATTTCTTCACTGGCGGCCGCACTTTCCTCGGAAGTGGCAGCATTTGTCTGTACAACTTGGGATACCTGTGCAATGCCCTCGTTTACCTGCGCAATGCCTAATGCCTGCTCATTGGAAGCGGTGGTGATGTTGTTGATCAAATTAGCTACTTGATCAATCCCCTCCACAATTTTCTTGAGCGCATTGGCGGTCGAACTTGCAATGTTTGTGCCGTTTTCTGTTTTTTGGATAGACCCCTCAATCATTTCGGCGGTCTCTTTCGCGGCGCTTGCCGAACGTGCAGCCAGATTTCTTACTTCCTCCGCTACGACGGCAAAGCCTTTGCCTGCCTCTCCCGCGCGTGCGGCCTCTACGGCAGCGTTTAATGCTAGAATATTGGTTTGGAAGGCAATATCGTCGATAACTTTAATAACTTTGGAAATATTGGCTGAGGCCTCGTTGATCTCATGCATGGCTCCGAGCATCTCCTGCATGTGCTCATTTCCCAGCTTGGCATCGGCCTTTGTTGCTATTGTCAGTCTATCGACCTGATTTGCGTTATCCACATTTTGTTTGGTCTGTGCGGAAATTTCTTCCATGGAAGCGGAAAGCTCTTCCACCGAGCTTGCCTGTTCGGTAGCGCCTTGGCTGAGCGCCTGGGCGCTCGCCGACACCTGATCTGAACCGGTTGATACTTGGTCGGCGGCGGTGTTGATTTGCCGCATCGTATAGCTTAGGCTCTCAAGTGTAGCCTCCATGCTGATTTTGAGCTTTTCAAAAGGCCCGAAATAATCCCTTTGAAGCTCAATAGTCAGGTCGCCTTCTGATACTTTCTGTAAGGTATCGGATATTTCATCAATATACCCCTGATAATTTATAAGCCGTTTTAGGGTTTGGTTAAATGCCTCTGCAAGCTGACCAACCTCATCTTTGGACTTCACCGATAGGACAACATCAAATTTGCCTGCTGCAATCTCCTGCGCAGCCACGGTTACCCTTTTGATCACCTTTGCAATACTAGAGCTGACTAAGAAGGTTACGGCTATGCCCACCACACAGGCGACAGCAACAAATATTATCATTGTTAATAATAATGTACGAGACTCTGACATCACATCATCTTTCATAACGCCAAAAGCCACAATCCAGGGGGTGTTTTCTATAGGAGAAAAGCCTACCATTTTTTCGACGCCCGCATAAGCATACTCTCCACTGCCGGTTACGCGCGTGATCATCTTTTGCGTAAGCTCTCCTAGTTGCCGCAGGGACTCATCCGTCTTCATGTTCTCGATATCATTATCTTGCGCGAATACCAGATCAGTATTTTTATGTCCTACAGTTACACCCTGATTATTGACCACATAAGCATAGCCGGTCTCTCTAAAATTTACCTCACTTATTATTTCGCTTAGGGTGCCGCCATCTCTTCTCCCATAGATGACACCAACAAGCTCCCCCTGCTTATAGACAGGGGCCGCAAAGATTAGAACAAGCTCTCCGGTGGCGCTGCTAATAATCAAATCAGAAACTGCAGGCTCGCCTTTTAAGGCGGTCTGGAAATAGTCCCGATTGGCTATATTCGTTGTTTCGCGCGCCGCGTTAAAAACAGTGGCATTGCCATCCTTATCAGCAAAGGCCAGTGCCAAATAGCCCGTCCGGTTTGCCTCTGCCTCAAAGAATGTAATCTTATCCTCAATTGATATGTTTTCATCCACCAAGATTGGGTTTTGGGCAAGAGCGCTAACATAATCGAGCTGCGCTTTTATCCGTGTTTGAATGTATTTTGCCTCCTGATATGCCATTTCCGTCAAGTCTCTATACGCGTCTTCTGTTACATTGTTTATAACAGTAAGCATGGAAATCGCTCCGAGTCCCACTGTCAGAGCCAGGATTAGTGCAGTGAAAGCCAAGGATAACTTAAGATTGATTGATTTCATGGTTCTGCCCCCTGTTTTTATAATGATAAGTATGATTCTTGTCTTAAACAAACTGATAGCTGGGGGGGAAAGCGCCAGATGTTCCCGCTTTTTCTGTTTACACTGACACCTTGGCTAAAACATACGAGCCCTGAAATGGTTGCTTTCTGTTTGGGTGCCTTAAGGGCTCTGGCTTATCCATGTTGTGATTTACTTTCCCCCATAAAATAACCGCTATTTATGTATCGGTACATCTAGAGGAAGTTTAAGCGATTGCTTGCAATTTCTCAACTTTTGAATGGTTTCTGTCGGGGCTACTGAATAATCTGATTGGTCTTTACAAAATCCTCCAAACCATCAAAATGCTCTTTAGATTTTTCTATAAACAGCTTGCCAGCTTCACCGATGTATTGGTTCCTTCTCCATGATAAGGCAATGTTACCGCCTGCTCTATTGGAAAGTAGCGAATATCTGTCTTTGAATGCGCTTTCATATAAAACCATTGATAAAGGAACGGCGGCTATTCCAAGTCCCTTTTCCACATACCTGAATACAGAGGCTGTGTCTGTAGTTTCAATAACAATTTTAGGTTCAGCGTTCAGCTGGCTAAAATATGCGTCCAGAGTATCACGAGCACCGTATCCCTGAGAAACACCTATGAAGCTTTCATCTTTAATGTCAGCAAGTGTCGTCACTTTATAATCTTCTAGCCAATGGCCTTTCGGGAAAATAACAGCTGCCTGCTCGTAGCGCAGATGTAACGTGTTCATATCCACACTCTCTTCAATAGGAGGGCTGCAAAGCGCAAAATCTGTCTCCCCGTTTCTTAACATTTGAATAATCTCACGCTTTTTTGCCGACATCTGTCTTATTTTAACATCCGGATTACTTGTTGTTATGAGCTCTAACAGTCCGGGCATGAATTGAGAAATATTTGTAGCAACATTTAGGCTTGTTTGCTGGGATAGATTGATGTTTTGAATTTCCTTCTTTGCGTCTTCAATTGCATTGATTATCTGTACCGTTCGTTTATAGAATGCTTCGCCACAAGGATTAAGTGTTATTCTTCGGCCGGCGCGGTCAAACAGTGATGTTCCAAGTTCTGATTCCAGGCCTGCAATCATCTTACTTAAATATGGTTGGGAAACCATTAACTCAACCGCTGCCTTCGTCATGTTTTCAAGCTCTGCAATGCGCTTGAAACACAATAATTGTTTTATTTCCATAGTTGTGACGATTCCTTTCTTGTAAAAGACACAAACGGTTACTCGCTAACGCCTTGATTTGGTATCGTGTTGCGCAAGGAAACGGCCGCTCTCCAGTGGCATGGCTTGTTATGCGCTCTTTCGAACGGTGCTTCATTGAAACTGTTTTTGATCTCACATTGAGATGCTCGCTAATAGCTATTAGTAATTAGGTGTTAGCTATTATCGTATTTTACATTATCAGTATTTCGTGATAATGTAAAGAAATATGGATGTGAAATCTTAAATTCTTATCGAAATCGCTGTTTATGATTAAAAGGAGGAGAGCCATGGATTATCAAAAGTTATTTGACTCGGATGTCTCAAAAAAGGCTGCACAGGCATGGAGGGCCCAGGGAAAAAAGGCCCTGGGTGTTATTTGCTGTCATGTGCCGGAGGAAATCTTTTATGCTGCGGACATACTTCCCGTTCGCATGAGAGCGACAAACTGCGTTGACAGTAGTGAGGCAGAAACGTGGATGTCTAGTTTCAGCTGTAGCTTTGCAAAGTCGATTTTGCAATATTGGCTTGATGGGACCTATGAACTTGATGGTTTTGTCGCATCAGACGGATGTATGATGGCATCGCGCATATACGATAACGCAAAACACATCAACGAGAAGGGCGATAAGAGCAAATTCATTATGCAAATCGGCGCTCCGCGTTTAGCCAGCCCCAGGACCATACCCTTTTTCAGAGCTGAGCTTACTGACCTCGTTGAGAGTCTTGAAAAGCTCACCGGCAACAAGATAACAGACGAAAAGCTTAAGGCTGCCGCGGCAAAGTGCAACGAAGCTCGCGCCCTTGTCAATCAGGTTTATGAACTTCGCAAAGAGAAAAACCCCGTTATCAGCGGAGAAGACACACTTAAGCTAACACTTTCGGCAACTAATATGCCCGTTGATGAATACATAGAGCTTTTAAAAGCCTTTCTTGCAGACGCAAAGAACCGCGCACCTATCACAGATGCGCGTGCACGCTTGATGGTAATTGGATCGGCACTTGATAACCCCGACTATCTCAAGGTCATTGAGGACAAGGGCGGCCTTATCGTAATGGACGCACTGTGCTACGGAAACAGGGGATTTGGCGAGCCCCTCGTAATTAACGATAATGATGTTCTCGGCTCTATCGCCGCTTATTATCTCGAACGTCTCGTGTGTCCGCGAATGATGGACAAGCATGAGGAACTGCACGACTTTATAATCAAGTCTGCCAGAGACTACAATGTGGACGGCATAATCTATCAGAGAATGCAAAACTGCGAGGTCTGGGGCGGAGAGAGTGTTTTGCTCGATCAAAAACTCAAAGACGTAGGAATCCCACTCCTGACAGTCGAACGTGAAGAGCAAATGGCAAACGCCGGACAACTCTCCATACGCGCTGAAGCATTCATCGAGATGATAGAGAAGGAGGACTAAAAAATGGCTGACATAAAAGACCTTGAAGCTCTAGTTTTAAAAGGTGAAATGTCCATCACGGAATTTGCCTGCACAAAAATAGATTCATCCATCGAGCGCATGAAAGAACGAAATCCTGATATGCTCTGGACGATGGAAATCCAGAAGTTCATGTGGGACGGCTTTCGCGATGCGCACAAAAACGGCAAAAAGCTTGTTTTCTACGGGGGTTCGGTACCGACTGAATTGATCGCGGCATTCGACTGCGTTGGTTTTTATCTGGACACCATTCCTTTCCGCCTTTCCACTAACCCGTCGTTGACGGCGAAATATATAGACGAAGCCGAAAAATATGTAGGTGCGTCTATGTGTGGGCTTGACAAGGTGGAGCTTGGCGCGTGGCTCAGCGGTGCTTACGGCCTTCAGCCCGATCTATTCATATACAACTCCGTCCCCTGTGACAGCTCACGCATTGCCTACCCCGCGATGGAGAAAATCATTGGCGTTCCCACATTTAGCTTTGATATGCCTTTCCGTAGAGACGAGCGCGGAGCTGAATACCTTGCCGACCAGATGGAAGACTTGGTTGCTTTCATGGAAGAGCACACAGGACATAAACTCGACTGGGATAAGCTCAAATATTTCATGGAAAACGCAAATCGCAACTTTGACCTTCAGAAACAGTGCGCCGAGCTGCGCAAAAATAAGCCATGCCCGTTGCCGGGGCGCCTTCTAGTCTTGAACGGAACGACAAACGCAGTTGCCTGCTATCCCATAATGGGAGACCTTTATGAGAGCGAGCTAGAAGTGGGACGAATGATGGTTGACCTCGGTATGGGTGCTTGTGAAGATGAGAAATACCGGGTTGCGATGCTTCAAAATATGATATGGGGTAACGCCGGTATTATGGATTGGATGCAGAAGGAATATAATGCCGTTGCAGTCATGGACGCCTTCGGCTTCCAGGGTGATATTATGTATGAACACATGGATGACAGGCGCGACTGCTTCAAGACGATGGGGCGAAAGATGCAGAACAATCCGATGATTCACGGCGCTTCCGGACCGAGCGAGAATCATGTCAAGATGGTCGAAAAAATCTTTGAACAATACTCTCCCAATGTGTCCATGTTCCTCGGGCACGTCGGCTGCAAGCACACATGGGCGTCTGCAAAAATGGTTACGGATATGGTCCAGGAAAAGTTCGGTATGCCGACTCTGTACATCGACCTCGATGCGATCGACGGGCGATACAAATCCGGCGACGAGATTAAGGCGCAGATTACGGAGTATTTCGAGACGGTCGTTATGAAATAACTGACCAGGCCATGTTCCAATTGCACACGCTCCTCCGTTTTCACGCCGGAGACGTGTTAATCGAATAAATCCGACCTGTGTCGATGACACAGGTCGGATTTATTTATGCTTATCGTCCCGGCAAGCTGTTGATTTTACTCCCCCAAGAACTTCCTCACTCTGTGCTGGATAAACACCTCTATGGCCTTCAGTCGCTCCGGGGGCAGATTATACCTGCTGTGCTTCTTAAATTGAAAGCCAATTCGCTTCCGCAGCCGCTCACGCTGCTCCCCCCCTTGGTCAGCCTCGCAAGCTCAACAACGTCCGTATAGGTTGCGGGTTTCCTCGCTTCTGCATATTCTATAAGATTATTTAAATCGTCTTTCATCGCATGATAAGACAGGGACAAGCCATTGTCAAAAATATGCGCCGTGCCAATAATCCGGTTGGTATCCCTCTCATTCAGATCGAGCTTTGCCAAAAAGTTCTGAACACAAGCTCGGTTTGAGGGAATTGTTCGACTTTTGAGCCAGTGGCTTTGTGACTGTTCCGTGGCCTCCCCTTGAATAATCCTCCGCAGAAACTGGAATACTGTTCCAATAGGAGGAGGCAAGCCTGTGGAGATCAATGTTTTTGACGACAAAAAGCTCGTAGAAGTCTGGCTGACAAGCGCGGAAAAAAACGATTCTGCGCTGCGTGGAAGCCTCCCACCATTCTATCGGGAGTTTAAGGACAAGGGCTACCTTGTGGCTGTTTTTGAGTCCGGCGAGGGAGACCTGTTTGGCAGCACGCTGTCGCTTCTCCTGCATAACCGTGAGGCTTTGGCCAAGCGGGATTTGGAGGCGGCAAAGCAGGAACCAGCCTAACGTATTGGGGAGCGGCAGAGTCTGCCGCTCCCCTTGTCCGTCTTTCACAATATTTTTTCTTGAACGGTCCTTGACGCCCATGTTACAATATCATCATAATTAATTTGTATTGCGTGGTGACTACATTGTCAGAAATATACTCCATTGCCGGATATTGCCGAATCTCCGTGGATGAGGAATTAGACCGTGAAAACACCTCTATTGAGAACCAGAAGGCCATCATTGAGGATTTTGTCAAACAAAAATTCCCCGGCAGCAGACTGGCTCTCTATGAGGATCGCGACCGCTCGGGCTACACCTTTGCCCAGCGCGACGGCTATCAAACAATGCGGCGACTCATGTTCGAGAAAAAATATGACATCCTCATCGTCAAGGACTTCTCCCGTTTTTCCCGCCGAAACAGTCGGGGACTTGTGGAACTCGAAGACCTTCGTGATGCGGGAATGCGCATTATTTCCATTGGCGACAACGTGGACTATCCCAATGACGACGAATGGCTCAAAATTCAGTTTCAGTTTCTCATCAACGAAATGCCGGTAACGGATGCCTCAAAAAAGGTCAAATCTGTCATCAAGCGCCGCCAGAATGACGGAAAGTGGATTTGTGCCGTCCCCTATGGCTATGTGATTACAAACAACAAGGCCATGACCTTTGAAGTTGATCCGACCCAGGCCGACATCATACGCGAGATTTTTGCCCGATACAATAAGGGCTGGGGCTATCGAAAAATCGCCAACCACCTGACCGAGCTTTGCATTCCAACACCGCGTATGGATGAACGCACACGCCGTGAGGCCAGGGGAGAGGATACAAAAATCAAGGCAAAGCCCGAGTGGAGCATTGTGACCATAGAGGGAATCCTCCGCAACGACTTCTATATCGGCACGCTTCGCCAGGGCAAATATGCCCGCAAGAAAATTAACGGTGCGGACGTCAAGCGCAGCGAAACCGACCACATTGTTTTTGAGAATAACCATGAGGCCATCGTTGACTACAGAACCTTTGCCGTTGCGCAGGAGGAGCTGAAAAAGCGTGCAACCAGCGGCTACCGCGGCGTAAAAAAATATGACAATATCTACTCCGGCTATCTTCGCTGCGGGGACTGCGGTGAGCCTATGTTTGCCATGAGCCGACGAGACCTTGCGCCGGCTTACACCTGCTCCAGCTATCACAAGCGCGGTTTAAGCGGCTGCAGCTCCCACCACACACGTGTTGATTTGCTGGACAGTCTGCTCAAGCGCTATCTCCTTAAGGTGCGTGAAAACGCCTTTGAAATGATAAAATCCCTTGAAGAATCCATAAAAAACGAGGACAGCGCCGTTACCTGCACACAGGACACAATCGCCTTTCTGGAAAAGCAGCTTGAAGATGCGCACGAGGAACTAAAAACGGCAACCCGGCAAAAAATTCGGGAGCTGATGCGTAGACCGGAGGCGGAGGTCCTAATTGAGGAAAGCTATGGGGCGCTGATAGCCGAATGTGAGGGCCGAATTACCGGCATTCAAAACCAGATTGCGATGACCGCCGACAAGCGCAACACGGTCATCCGAGTCAACCGCATTGCACGAACTGCCATCGATATTTTTAGTGAGGTTCTCGAAAAAGAGAAGCTGGACAAGCAGGATGTGGAACTCATTATCAACAAGATTATCGTCTATGAGGATCACATCGAAATTAAGCTTAAAGCCGACATCGATTCGCTCTTAAGGCTGGGCATTCTTCCCGATGAGGAACCCGTAAATTTTAAGTCAGGCACGGCGGATATCGAAAACCGCATCGTCCGGAAAACGCAAAACCATCCGGACAAGGTCTACCGTGTCAATGTTATCAGTGATGGCGACCCCTTGGAGATTTATACGGAGAAGGACGGAGAGGTCATTTTTAAGAAATATTCCCCTGTGGGTGAATTGACGGACTTTGCCGCACAAATCTGCGAGTCCCTTTACAAAACGGGAGACTGTGTGGTAGCTGTTTGTGATCGGGACACAGTCATCGCCTGCGCCGGTGTGCCGAAAAAAGAGTTTATCGACAAGCGCATCAGCGAGTCTCTGTCCGAAATCATGGACGCCCGTAAAATCTTTTCCGCAGCCCCCATTAGCGAGCTTGCCTTTGTGGAGGGGGATGAGACCCTGTTTCTCTCCGTTGCCGCCCCGATTGTTGCGGAGGGCGATGTGCTTGGCTGTGTGGTCTTTGTGGCCAAGCAGGGCAGCCCCGAGCCCACAGAGGTACAGGTGAAGCTGGCCTCGGCTGTCGCAAGTTTTCTCGGAAAACAGATGGAAGCCTAAATTGTTTGACATCTTTGCCGCCGTCTTTAAAAACGGCGGCTTTTTTTGTGGTACAATGGGCCCGTCCTCTTCTCCGATAAAAATATTCTTCCCCATAGCAATAAAAACAGCCCTCTCATCCGTCTAATGTTTGATCGATCACAGCGGCAGGAAGGAGTCTTTCCTTGAACGAAAACGAATATGCAGCCCAGGTTCAGGAACTAAAGGCCGGGCTTTACCGCACGGCATACTTATATCTCGGCTCGGAGGCAGCGGCCATAGATGCTGTGGACGAGGCGGTTTTTAAGGGGCTTCTGTCCTTGAAGAAACTGCGGCAGCCGGAATTCTTCAAAACCTGGATGACCCGCATTTTAATCAACGAATGCAAGACGGAGCTAAAACGCCGAAAGCGCAGCCAGAGCTATGCTGAGCTGCCCGAGATGGCTGTGGAAGATTTTGACGCCCTTCCTTTAAAAGACGCAATTTCACACCTGCCCGCAAACCTCCGGGAGCCTTTAATTCTGCGGCATTTTTCAGGCTATACCACGGCGGAAACAGCATTCATTCTCGGTGTCCCACAGGGCACAGCGGCGACGAGGCTGCGCCGCGCCCTGGAGCTTTTGCGGCTTGCACTATCGGAGGAGGAAACAGCATATGAACCGAAATGACGAATATCGGGCGCTGATGGAGGCCCTTGGCCATCCGCCCCTAAAGCTTGATTTTACGCTTGACCGCGCACTTTTGCGCAAAAAAGAACGCGCCCAGAAGCGCAGACGCGCAATTTTCGCCCCCGCACTCTCCCTTGCAGGACTTCTGGCTGTTTTTGTGCTGCTGGTGAACACCCTGCCCGGCTTTGCCTACGCCGCGGGGCGAATCCCGCTCTTAAAGGAGCTGGCGCAGTTTGTGGCCCTCTCCTCCTCCCTCTCTGCGGCTGTGGAGAACGAGTTTGTCCAGCCTGTGGGGCAGGCGCTGACACAGGAGGGGATTACGGCGCGGGTTGAATATGTCATTGTGGACCAGAAGCAGCTCAATATTTTCTA
>CAYXNK010000004.1:0-29609 GCA_964466395.1 uncultured Oscillospiraceae bacterium
GCCTCACTATTTATAAAGCTTCCAGGCGTTGTAACAGGATTACGGTCTCCACATGGGGTGTATTAGGCAATTGAATAGTGTTTTAATTACTTTTAAGTAATCTTACCATATTTTCAATGAATTTTATATGAGATATTTCTGTTTTAATTAATCCTAATTAATCTAAAAGTATAAAAATTTGCCCGAGATTTGCCCCGGGCAAATTTAACAATATGTAAATCTAAAATAAATATATATACAATAGTTGAATATTCTACTATAAAAGGAAATTTTTTTACAAAAAAATAAAATACACTAATAGCTATAGAAAAGAGTCTGGCTTGTTGTCTGTTTATAAAAAAACAAGTCATACTTAATGTTTAAAATATTCTTCAAGTACTTCATACATCTCAGCTTTAGCGTCTGCTTCTTTTTCACAATAATAATCGTATGGCTCAATTATTTGAATATCCTTGTCTACAATATATGAAACCTCATAACCATCATCATCTTCAAGTTTATTGTCTTTAATCAAAATTTTTTGGGATATTTCAATACTTGCTTCTATATTTAAGTTAATTTCTCCCATTGGAAAGTTATCACCTTCATTATCCTCATATGTTAAATAAATACTTACAGGTAGATTCACTATTATGCTATAAATGGCACTTTCATCCCTAATTAGAAAATCACTAGAAATAAACTCCAATCCCTCAACTAACACTTCGTTATCATTACACTTATAAAACTCATCACTAAAATCAATTGGCTCTATTTGAATCGCATAGTTGTATAATTCATCAAAAATTAATTGTGAATATTTTGGAAATAATTTTTCTCTAATATAGCTATTAGCATTAAGTTCTAAGTATGTATAATATGAAGGTAAATTAAAATAATCTGATGTTAGACTTTGGAATGTTGCTAAGTTTAAAAAAAATATTCCACATTTAGGATTTGTTTCATTGAATTCCTTTACTAATTCTGGTCTTACATTTACTGGCAATCTCTCCTCACCTTTTAAAACCCACCAATCTTCTTTTAAATCATTAGTCAAAAAAATAATATTAAAAACTTTGTTTTCCTTCGGATAATTTAAAATCTCTTTCCAAATAAATAAATCTCCGAAAACATCTATACCATCCTTTTCATCTAAATCCTCGTATCCTGGTGGTATCTTATATTTATATCTTAATTCTCCCTCTTTTATTGTATTAATTATTTCATTCTGAGTAGCTGGACTACCTATGCTTTTGCATTTTATTAATTCATTAAAAAAATCTTCCAAATCTTTTACTTGCTTCTCTTTTTTTGTATTTTCATATTCAACACCTAAATCTTTGATATATTCATTTATAATAGGTGTTAAGTTATTAATGTGATTTTGAAGCTTCTCCCCTAAAATATCACACCTCGGGTATTCTAGTTTTTGTGATTCCTTAATTATTTTATAAAAGCTTTGATTAGTTAATTTTACTAAATTATTTAATTCTTTTTTAAAATTCTCATACTTCTTTTTTGATTTAGCAAATTCGTGATTTTTATTCTTTATATATTCCTTGTAAACTTGATTTGGAATCCATATTTTTTCAATACATGTTTCAAGTATTTTCAAGATATTAGAACTTGAATAAGTTGAATATTTAACTAAGGCTAATAAAATATTTGTATCTAATACTATTACTGTTTCGTCTTCATACACACTTCTAAATTTATTTATATCCACTTTGACCTCTCCTTACAAATTTCTATTATTTTTTTCCATATTATAAGCTCATACCTATGTACACATTATTCATCAAATGTATCAAAAATTTCATTTAGATTAATATTTATATTATCCCAATCGATGTTTTAAAGATGCTTTTAACTATAATTAAACCCTTAGAGTACCTCATTTGTTATTTTCTGATATTTTTTTATTAAAATCAGTTCTCTATTCAACACCTTTTAGTAAATACGATATGAATTGAACTTCATATTATTGCTATAATATGATCCTATTTTCTTTTTTTTCACCAAGAAATTTCATTTCAATATCTTCTAAAGCATTTATCTGATTTTCCTATAAGAAAAGTTTTAAGCATAATTAATCCTTACCACTGTTCTATTACAATTCCAGTCCATTTCCGAGCTCATCTCTGCTTAATAATAAGAATGCATTTCATCTTCATATTCTGCCACAGCATCTAGCATTGAATCACAGCCATCTAAAAAGTTAATCAATGAACGCATATATTCATATACATTCTTTAAATCTAACTTTTTATCATTAATTCTATATTCCAAACTATAAGAGGTTGGATATCTAAAGTTATCTCCATTTTTATCTATATCGTTTATTGAGAACAATTTCTGCTCAACTATATCTATTAATTCTATATCATGTCCTTGTTCATCAGCATAGTATTCTATTACTGGCCTGACATTTTTCCAGAGGTCTTTCTTTATGAAATGGCTCTTCCTTTTTGAGAAGAAAACATGCTCTGATACGCCATTCTTGACTCCGCTATAAAAAAGTCTCTTTAAACATAATTCTATTGCATTTCGAAGTATAAATATCAAAGGATATATCTTTTCTTCTTTAGATATTTCATCGGTCTTGAAGATAAAATTAGCAACTGCAATATAACCTTTTACCTTTACATGAAATCCATCATCTGACAATGGTTGCCAGAAATAACAGTTCCCTATACCATGAGATGCCATTATAAAGAATTGTGGTTTGAGCTTGTCATCAAACTCTTCATCTATTTCAACAACACCACACTCAATGCACTTTTTTATCAATGCAAAAGCCTGTAACATATTATTTGCCACATCAACGTTATCAATAAACTTATTTCTATATTGAAAAAGAAAATCGTCCTCGAAAGGAAAACGAAACATAGCTGACTTCGCATCCACCAATTCTAGCGATGTTAAATACGATATCAACCATTGCTTTTCATCATCAGTTAAGTAATTCTTTGCGCTAAGCTCATCGTACTTGCCCCATAGCATCAACAAGTCATGGCAGCATTCTTCAAAAGCATTCTGAATATCTCTTTTCTTGATGTAGACCCTACACAATAAGGCTTTTATTCCAAGTTCCATGCTTTGTCTAAGCATAAATATGCCTGGTAAAAACCACATATCTGATTTTTCATTATTATGCTCACTCTCAATAACATTCTTAAATATAAAAAAACCACACTTATAGAACTTATATGACAGATCTTTATAATCCAAAAAAGGATTTAAAGACCACTTTATTACAACTTGATATTCTTCATCTTCTATTTTCCATAAATCCATAGTAGCTGAAGGCCATAGAAATTTTTCCAAATTTATTCTTACCTCCTTGACAATTATTTTACTGACTGAAAATTTTGACAACTTGCTTATACAATCTAATCCAATTTGGGTTTAAATTATCCGTAATTCTATTTCTGAAACCAGAAAAACAAGGCAGTTGGGTTCATATTACGACATTTATATAAGTTGTAAAAACCTTGACCTTTCAGGGGTTTTCATTTGCATAGATATTCTTTTATTATGGTTTAGCAATTGTCTACCATAAATCCAACACCCGTTCTATTTTCTTCTTTTTCTCTATAATCATCCGAGAGATGTACTCTTCATAGGTTTCTTCAGGGTATAAAGGATTTGGTATAGATTCTTGTGTACCAACCAGATCAGTCATTCTTTCTTTAAATTCCGAAAAGAATTTTAAAATTCCGTCAGCCTTATATACCGTTTTATCCCTTTCAATATTAGAATAAAGAATATAAAGCTGCTCTAAATGTTGGTTTAAGTCCAAAGGTTGTCCGCTATTAGGATAAATATATTCTATTCGTCTTTGGATTAATTGCTTGATTTCTGCTGCATTTGCTAATTCGCATGACGTTCCTCTTCTAAAATAAATTCTATCAGGAAAAACCTTGTTGCTCCCTTCCCCTCCTTCGCGCTGTGAAAGAAAAGGTATAAATTCAGGTGTGTCCTCTATATGAATCATTTGGAACTTTCTATCTTGCAATTTTTCGTATTCAGAGGATGAATATTCGAAATTATAGACATCATACTTCAAATCAGAAGATATGAAACCTTTAACATCATTAGATATTTGAGCTTTGTCCTTGAACTCATTAAGTCCAACGGGTTCAAATGTTTTATCTTCATTTTCATGCACCCCAAAAATGATGAAACCACCTCCATAGTTTGCGATTGACAACATTTCTTTAACTAACGAGACCTTATCTATCCATTGCCTTTTAAAGTCTATGGAGTTATGCTCACCTGTTTGTCCCTTAATAAATTCTCTAAAATTATCTAATGTGGGTTCTTCTAATAGCTTATGAACTATATCCTTTAAGTGCTTAGGAAAATCCATTCTTCTCACCTCTCTTAATTAAAAAACATTCCTAACATTAAGCTGCTAAATAAAATTCCCACCTCAACTAATACTTGTTTCACTTGTGCATTCTGAGTTTTGTTTTTGTGTCGATCTCAGCAAAATGGGTTTGAAAAGAAATCTAAGGAATTAAAAATCAGGCTTCTATTTCATTTAATAATTTAGACGACAATAAGTTCTTTTTTATTGCTATACTTAATAACTTTATTATAATCTATTGCGACAAATTTTACCATATTTTTATAATATTAAAAACTATTTCAAAAATTAATATTGGCATGTGGCAATAGAGTGTACCCTAATGGAACAATATAAAATATCAATAAATCGTCCCATATAACTACTAAAAAGCAATTTGAAACGTGCCACAGACCCTCTTGATTCTATTGGAACAGAAATGCTATTATTTTAGTATAAATTATGTAAAGGGGAAGATACAATGTCAAATAAAATATATGGTTATATAAGAGTTAGCAGCAAGGAACAAAACACAGATAGGCAAAAACAAGCATTATTAGAATACGGTGTTGATGAAAGAGATATTATAGAGGATAAGATTAGTGGCAAAGATTTCAATAGAAACGGATACTTGACATTGAAAAATAGTTTACTCAGGGATGGCGACACCTTAGTCATTAAAGAATTGGACCGGTTGGGTAGGAATATGGATATGATAAAAAATGAATGGCAGCAAATTCAATCAAACGGAGTAGATATTGTTGTATTAGACACACCAATATTAAATACAAGAAATAAATCAGATCTTGAAAAGAAATTAATAGCTAATATAGTATTTGAATTGCTGACATACATGGCAGAAAAAGAGCGAATTAAAATACGAACACGACAAGCAGAAGGTATAGCTATTGCAAAAAATAAAGGATTATACAAAGGTAGAAAAAAGATAGTCAATGAAAACTTTAAAAATGTTTATGATGATTGGAAAAAGGGAAAATTAACTGCAGTTAAAGCTATTGAAATGTTAGATATGAAGAAAAGCACATTTTATAGACGTGTAAAAGAATATGAAGGTAGTAAGTAAGCTACTTGTTTTTTAGCCCGGCATAGGTAGTGTCCTTGGCTTATTTTATACTTAATTTCATTATATAATATTCAAAATATTTAATGTAAATATCTTTTAGATTTTTATAAGAAATCAAGAAAAAGGAAAAACGTTCAGATAATGCCCGCCAGCAATCTGAACGAATTATACCACAAAATAGTAGCAACTAAAATATAGACTGAAAATATCCAAAATCACCAAACTTAAACAAACAAAACTTAAAATTGAAGTTGTTGTAAGATTTGTCTATATGCTTCTGGTAATGAGTTTATTACAAGCCTATCGGGTAATGCAATTGCATCTTGTGGTATTTTTGTATCATGCTTATTCCACATAGAAGGATAGATATATATTTTATGCTTATTTACTCCGATAATTTTTATCCCCTTTTCTAACAAGATAGTTTTGAAATCTGGTTCTAAAAGTTTTGCTAGTGGTGCAAATGTTTTGTTTTTTTCAGCAACTGAAAGTGGATTGGCAACCCTTTTTTGGACAAAATCCTACTTAACATAGATTTTACGCATGTCAATTTTCTATGAAAGGAATCCGGTTTTTAGTCAACTCTTTCCTTCTTTATGAAGAAATAATTTATATTGTTATAGTGATTTATTTTATTTATTCTTATTTAAATAAATTATACATACCTTTATAAATAGTATAAATGCTATAAATTTAGTAATTTGAAACACTGTATTAAATATAAAACTAAATATAATCAACACACTAGAACCGGCTATATCCACATTCATTACTCGTACCTCCTTTTGTATATTTTACGTCGCCTAATTCTACAATTCTGAATTAAAACTACTTATCATATTATACGACAACATGTAAAAAAATACCATTATTATTTTTAATCATTCCGTCATTACCGCAAACAGAATATACACATATCTGTCTTATTTAGTAATCAATTGCACCAGCTTATTCATATAGTTCCCTTTTCGCAGTTGCAAAAATGTCTTCTCCATCGTCTCTATGACCACCAGGTCATTCATATGTATCTCTTTCTTTATGTTTATTTAATACCCATCTTCCATGGCTTTTAGAAACAATCACAGCAAATCTTAACAAACAATCATCAACGTTATTATAAAAATTAACTTTTAACATAATAATGTCCTCTTTCATGCAAATGGTTTTTACTTCCATAATAATTCTAACACAATATCTAAATAATATGTAATTCATCAGAGCGACAAATTGGAATTTAGCAATCTTTAATTTTATTATTCCTTTAGTTTTTCTCTCGCTCCTGTAACACTACGTGAACGGTATCACCGGGTTGTTTTCCAATCTTCAACCGAATATCCTTACGTAAGCCAATAACATGACATTGTCCCCATTCTCACAACCTGCCCATCATATGGCACGTCGTCAAACGTAGCATGAACAAGTACACTCCCTTTACCGAACTCTTCCCTTACATTAAATGGGACTTCTACATATGCCCCGTCTATGTCAGGAACCTTTTGTATAATTGCATCAAATTCGTATATTTTAGGATTCATATAAAAACCTCCATCGCCAGCAAATTCTTATTTATCTATTTAATTTTAAATAATACTTAGAACGCAATATTTAAATTATGTTCATTACAGAAAGATTGTTTATGATGTTAAATAAGAATATATAATTTATCTAAGATATATCATCTTGTCTAACTTCTTTCAGTAAATCTTCTACAGATAGACCATACAGTTTAGCAATTGCAAATAGATTTGATGTGCTTGGATCAGAGGTCCCCCTTTCCCATTTGGATACCGCTTGTCTACTAACTCCAATTGTTTCTGCTACAAATTCCTGTGTCATTTTACAGCGAATACGATGTTGCTTTAACGCTTCCCCAAGAGAAATACTAGCCTTAGCCTTTTCTTGTCTAACATCTTTTGATTTTATATACTTCAAAAGAGCACGAATAGCTAGAATAAGTAAGCTAACAAAAATACCCATCAAGATTATAATAGTTATAACCACCAAAAAAGTTTTCTTCATATTTAACTGTCTCCTATTTTTTTAGCTTTAGTTTACCAAAATTATGTTGGTTGCTACCACCAACTAGTACGAAAGTATTGGTTGCATTTCAGTTGCACTTAATTCTACTGCTATGACACTATATAAAAATATGTTTTTACTCAAATACAGTTTTTAATTCTTTAAACTCATTACCCAATTATAAAAAATTTGTCCGAACTCTTTTGCTTAACAAAAACCATTAATAGAATGATATACTAAGTAATATAAAGATTATGAGAATTAACTTTCTAACACATAATATTAGCTGCTATTTATTATCCCACACGTTGTTCATCTTAGTGATTGGGCGTATTATTAATGTATCTAGATACAACTACATTGTCAATATCTAAGGTCATAATTGCACCAGATTCATACAGATCCATCAAATCATCAGCTTCACCGTATACTAATGCTCCATAGGTGCTCATTCCATTTTCTTCAACATATCGTAATGCATCCTCATACTTATAATTATTTGCATTGCCAACCAAAGCTATTACTGCTTCTTTGCGTTGTGTAAGATATTTGAGAAGATTGGTAAAATGCAACTCATAACGCTCTGACATGGATTCCTCATAAGGTCTTTTGCTTCGTATAGTCAACATAGTATCAACCAGATTAAGTCCCGGATATTCATCTAGTGATTCCATATTTGAGCGATCACTATTTCCTGTAGAAAATCCCATAAGCTGTTGTCCCTGTATTTTGGCGGTACGTATTGCAATCCACTTAAAGTCCACATTATTAAACTTATCCATTGCTACATATAATTCTTTCATGTTCAAATCTTGAGGAAACCTAACCCAAGCTGATATATATGATGTTGATGGTAATTCACTTATATGCTCAATATCACTCTCGGTAAATATTTTCTTTAAACTTAAACTTTTCTCATATTCATCCGTTCCTTCGTCATGATTCCAGAATTCGCTAAATGCTGTATACATACGAGGGTAAAACATTTCAAATGTACCTACACGCATATTTTTATCAATTTTAGCATTAATTGTTTCTTGTTCATTTGTAAATAAATCTCTTCTGCTAAAAACTATATTATATTCTCCAAAGCCTAAATCTTCCGAAACAGCTATGCCACTAACTCCATATCCGGGCATTGAAACTGTTGTTATTGCTTTTAAATCAAAATCCAAATCCTGAAAATATATCTGTCCAGAAGTTTTTTTTGTAGGATTATAATATTGACTAGCAACCAATGGAGAAACTATATATTGTATTATCAAAACTATTGCTATCATACATGCTACAGATATACTAACCACGGAAGCAAACCTTCTGTTTACAGTCTTTTTTATTTGTTTTACTAAATCATTATTATTTCTTGTTTTATTTTCAAAAAATATTTTATGTTCATCATGGTTTAATCTTTTTAGACCAATTGATTTCTCTAACTCATTCGCCAAGTAGTCGTTTATTGCTTCGCTTTTCTCAAGTTCTTGTTCTACTAAAAGCTTTTCCTCTTCTGACAATCTTCCATCCTTATATTTTTCTAAAAGCTCTCGAAAAGTCGCATTCATATAAAATCCTCCTTATTTAATTGTTCTTTTAAATATTTCCTTGCTCTGCTTATTAACATTCTGCTTGCACCGTTTGAAATGTTCATTATTTCTGAAATTTCAATTAAAGTCATATCACAGTAATAGTAAAGAGTTATAATTTCATTGTATGATCGGGGCATATTCTGAATAGCTTCATATAGGATGCGTCTTTCTTCATCAGATATTAAAGAAATGGTAGCATCTATATTTGAAACAACCTTTATTTCTTCAATTGATTGGTCTGACAGGTATTTTCTTTTTTTTAATCCATCTAACCACGAGTTTTTACACACACGCAAAAGCCAATATTTAAAATTAGAATTAATTTTGTAAGTAGATAATAAAGCTTTGAAAAAAGTATCGCTTACTAGTTCCTGAGCATCATGATGGCTTTTACATAGTGAAAAGGCATATAAATATACTTCTGTGGCATATTGATTGTATAGTTTTTCCAATGTTTGTCTGTCCATACTCTTACCCCTTCATAATATAAACGATCAAAATTAAAAAAAGTCACGCATTATCATAAAAAATAAGCACCTTTTACAGATGAAATAATTAGCATTATTAGAATCTTCATTAATCTGGGTACTCCTATCAAGCACAGGAATATTTTTATTTAAAAATCGTATTTTTCCTTGTCGTATTTATTTAAAATATCAATAATTGTATTATCTATTGTATCATTTAAGTAATAATCTTTATTATTGTATTTCTTATTATAGTTGTTGAAGGTGTAAAAATTAGAATGGCTTATATCAATTATGATTGAATTTGATAAATTATTTTCATCTTTAGCTAATATTGTAATTGAATAAGAAATATCCAGTTTATTACTTACATTATGTTTTATAATTTTTATTGTTTAATTTCTTAGGGTTCAAGCTAATTATATAATTTAGCAGGTCATGAGTGAAGTTTTTATCTTTTATAGTATAAGTTGCAGTTTCTTCAGAAGATGTTACATGAATTACAGAATAATAAACTAACATATTCTTCGTTGGCCATAAAGTCATTAAAAAAACTATTGATATCTTTACCTTCGTTATACTTATAAAAAAGACTAAAACAATAAAATATTAGTAAAATCATAATTGTTAATTTCATTTTGTTCATTTTCAATTAATCTCCTTTTAATATTTAATTCATGTACTTGTAGTAAATAACTTGTACTTTGAGACCTTCAGATAACTTGTCAATCTTTAATTTAAATCCTTATTTATATATAAGACAATTTAAAGGAGGGGAATGTAACATTGTTTTATTGATTCAGCTATTTTAATTAACGTTTCATTGCTTAATGCATTGTCGTTACTCTTGATAATGATTGTATTTCCCATGCCAACTTTCTCCTGCAAAACATCATATAAATTTATGTCATTTGCAAATAAACGCAGTTTCTTCTTTAAACTCTCGTTTTGCAGATTCTTCAGTTGTTTCCCCAGCTTCCATATAACCTCCTGGTTAACCCCATACGCCAATATCTGCTCTTTTTTGTAATAATATCATGTCATCTCTAATTGCAATAACACTTGTCCCTACTAGAAGTAAAGGTCTGTCACCAATTAACTCTCGCATTACTTTTATGTAATCCAATTACTATATCACCTGTACTCATACAACATTGATTTTAAGGGAATCGTAAGGCTTTTTAAATATCTACCTTGCCCATAAATACTATCTGGGGTTGAAACAAATCCTTCTTTTACTAAATATTCATTAGTGGCCCCAAAAATTTGATGCCATAGTTCATTTGCTATTTCTTTTATATCTACATTATGTTTTACTGATGTTAATTTCAAGACATTAATTTCAAAGTTTTCAAAAACTTCTTCAACTATTTGAAAAATATTAATGAGTATAATATCTGATAAATCTTTAATAACTGTGACTATTTCAAAGTCATAAAATATCGGAACAGCAACCGAAATAGAATCATCATTCGTATTTATACTAATGTATTCTAATTTTTCTAAAAACTGTGCCAAGTTCTTTTCTTTTGCTGATAATTGATTATATTTTATATTCTGATTAATTATATTGCATATTAAAATACCGCATTCGAATGCCATTTCCTTATTCATATTATCTAAAATTTTATTGTAAGATATATTGATATCATCAAACTGACTTGCTTTATTAACACTTTTCTGTGTAAGCCTAATGAACCTAAACATGTCCTTTCTTTGTCCATTAGAATCCCCAAAACTGTTATAATTAAAGCCAGAACTTCTGTAGTTATTGCTACTGCATAGTATCTTATTACTATATTTTTCTACTAAATCACTATCTTCATATGCAACAATGATATAATCTCTATTTCCAGGTTGAATTTTTGATGAACAAAATATGTTTCTTTCAGTGAAAAATTCAAATGCCGTACCGTCAAAAATTTTATCGCAAATAATATGATAGAGTATCCGCTCGCAACTATGGTATTTTGAACATTTTAATTCTAAAACTTTTTTATAAATTAGGTCTTTCATTTGCATTATTTTCTTGCCAAGTATCTCACCAATATTATCTATATAACTTTCCATTTCTATGACATCTTCCTGTAAGAAAGCAGGAAATTTAATTCTATATGTATTATTTTTAACTTCTATAGCATTAATTAATTCGAGATTAATAATAATACTTTTAACCACAGCTTCTTTTATATATAAAAGTTTTGCTATTTCACACTCATTTAAAGAGAATGGCTCATTCCTTGCAATTAAGTACAGTATTTCTGAAGCGTATTCTTTGTTGCATACATACGCTGGATTATAATTATCGTATTCACCAATATCCCCAAAAAAATAAAAATTAAGTTTTGTGTTAACCATTTTTAATCCCCCATAACATATTAAGTATTGCTTAGTATTTTACTTATGATTTATTCATGTTATTCATATTTATTAAAGCATACTTTCTCTTTGAAAATCATTTTATTTTCATCCAAATAAATATTATTTTTTATCCAGCTACCCCACTCTTTATTGTTATTAGAATATGTTTGCGTTAAATATGTTATTAAGTCTTTGGCTAATACAGCACCTATTACATAATTATGTATATAAACCGGATCGATGCTTCTAAAACTATCATAGGCCCAAATTACAGGATTGCTAATATTAAAACCTAACACACTGTAATTATTAATATATAAACTTTCAGCGTTTTCAGGGTCTTCCCATAGCTCAAATTCAAATAAAGCACTGATAGCACACCTTGTATATTCTAAAAGCTGTATCTCTGCTATTTTTTGTTGAATATTATCCTCAAATAACACTTTTGAAGCTATATATTCTATGACTACTGCCATTGCTTCATCATAGCAAGGAGGAACTATTTTATAGAGTCCTTCTTCATTATTAAAATGATAAAGAATTGCATGTCCTAGTTCATGGAATAATGTTGTTAAATCGTTCAAGGATTTGATAGGTGCAGCTACCATTCTTATATCGCTAGGGGCTACTTCACTTGCTGCACCGGTAATTTCATGTTCTTCAATAATAATTTGTAATTTATTATAATCTAAATCAAAGCCCATTTTATTAGTGAATTGATTAATTACATCGATATGCTTTAAATGGTCTATAGGAATAGAAATATTGTTTAAATCAGAATACCAGCTTTCCCACTTGATATTATATTTATTAATCAACTTTTTTACTGTTGGTAAATTAGAATTCACATATTCTTTTAATAAATTTATTAAAGCATCTTTATCAATATTTTCTGTTTTTAATATTAAATCAGGGTATGCCGAATATCCTAATTCTTTAGCTAAAGTATTCCTTGTATTCATTAATTTAATAACATCATTTCTCATCCTTTTGGATACTTCAATTAAATAACTATTTCTATCTAAATTCACAGGGATATTTTCTCTATAGTCTTCAAGGTTATCAATATGGTTTCTTAAATTAGCAACTAAAGGATTCTTTTCAATTAAGTTTCTCTGTATTAATGAGTGGGCAATTTTAGATTTTCTATCTGATGGTTTTATTAAACCATTATATTTGCAAACTACTTTATAAATATCATCGTCTATAGGCGATAAATCATAATTTTCACTCACAAAATAATTTTCCCATTGGTGCATTGTACTCTTCCAATAATAATCTAAATACTCCTGTTCAAACTTATCAATCATGTTTTACCTCATAATCCCCGCTAACTTTATTTATTCTTAATGCTTAATATTCCTGCACAATATGATATTTTTTCGTACCCACATAAATACTCACTATTCAGATCTTTCTTGATTTCTTCTGATACAAAATAAAATTCATCATCATCCCAAATATGGTGATACTTTTCTCTACTTTCATTGAACTCATTTCTTGTGTTAAAAGAAACATCACCTATAAGTATTTTTCCATTTTCTTTTAACATTAAAGCAAGTGATTCTATAAAATTAATCTTTTGGATATCTGTTAAGTGGTGAATTGCATATGTGCTTATAATAAAATCAAAACGATCAAGTTTTATCTCTTCGGGTAACCCTTTGGTGAAATCCCAATGTATTAATTTAGCATTAGGCATTTTTAATTGTGCAATATCTACCATCTTTTTTGAAAAATCAATGCCTGTAATGTTACAGCCTGCCTTATATAACTGTGTTGTGAGTATTCCTGTACCAAATCCAATATCTAGAATATTAGGATTCTCTTTTTCTCTTGCTTGACAATATATACTGTTTAAAACTTCTTTGTATCCGGCAAATGGATATTCATTGCTTTCTTCACTTAAATTAACACTCTCGTCATAACCATCTGCCCACAAATCAAAACCTTTGCTATCTAACATTTTTTACCTCCTATTTATTATACCATGTTAAGTAAAGAACTGTCCTATTTAGTATAGCCTATACAGAGCTACTATAAAAAATATTATTACTATATAATAAAAATATCCTAATCTATTTTTCTTAGCGATTACTTCTTTTGTTCCAAGCAACGCACAAGTCATTATTAATGTTAAATGCCAGATTCCTCTAAAAATAACCTCCAAAAATGTATCATCAAATATCATGGTCAATATAATTGAAATTAACAAAATACACTGAATAATTAATAATCCCCACTTATAAATAGACGAGTTTTCATTTTTAAAACGAGACATATTCCTACCTCCTTATGTAATACCTCAACTAATTTCTTCAAAATACTCTGTTACACATAATTTTACAGATGCGACGCAAAATTTGAATTACACGTCTTAACAATCAGTAATTATATTCATGATTTCCAACTTGTATTTTTTCGGTTAATACTTCATTTTTGCTTATCTTTTTGTTTAATATACAACTTATAAATAATTGAAATTATCAAATAAATTATTAATATATTAATTGCAAGCTCAAGCAAATTAAGGCTGCTGGAATTCAATAACGAAGAATTGGGTGTTTTGTTAATATGAAATTGCCAGAATCGTATTGGAAATCCAAATGAAACTGCTAATCCGTCTATTTTATAAGGTACTATATAAGTTAAAACTAAAGCAATCCATGCAGACCAGTTTAAAAGTTTTCTATCAAACTTCATAATTTAAAACTCCCTAAGTATTTTTTTATATGCAATTACAAGCAATTTTACTTTTGCACTGTAATAATCCACTCATACACTGTAATATATAAATTATATATCTTAATATCACAAACTAAGTACAACAGACATTAAAGGCATAATAATCAAATATGCACTTATTATTGCCATAAGAGTATATGGCATAGCCTCCTTCTCTGGTTTTTTTATTGCATTAATGACACCAATAGTTAAGGTTAATGGAGTAATAAAAATTGTCCACATCCCAACTAATGAAAGATCCACTATTAATTTAATTATTTTATCCACTTTTGTATCCTCCTTTTATGAATTACATACACTTAATACTACATATACTGCACTAAGAATTAAAGATTTATAAGGTTCGTTTGTGATAAATAAAAAATACGATTTATAAATTAATATTTACACCTTTAACATTTCCACTAATTGAGTAGGTAAATAAATATGGCATCATGCTACTAAAAAAAAATAACTGAGTCTATTCTCTTCTTCTGTTAACTTTGACGGAAAAACACTGCCAATATTTGTTCTGAGACTACATCTGGTTATTGTAAATCCTTATTATATATAAGACAATTTAAAGGAGGGAAATGTAACATTATTTTATAATTATTTATATTTTATATTTTTAGCGATTTTTATTAGCTTCTCATTGGTTACAGTATCGTCATTACTTGTAATTACAATAGAATTGTTATGGTGTCTGAAAATTAATGTCACGTATTCTGGTTTTCTATAAATATAGCCAAACTCATTATTGATGTTTACAGTGTATTCTTCGCAATCTTCAGAGTCAACGCTAAATGCAGTATTATCATTATAGAGCTTTATATTGAAAAACATGCTATTGTAATTATAATAGGTCAGGGAGTGATAGTTAGGAGTTTTGGTTTCGTCCCTTAATTCATATCCTTCCATCATATATTCTACAGTTATGTTTGTTGATTCTTGGACATCATCTTTTTTGGGTGTGAATGACAGATGAGTTTCGAATATCTCTATGTAGTAGTTTAAAACCTTTGCTCGAAAAGCATCAACTGTGATAAATGGAACAGCAAAAGCAGAGGTTAGTATCAGAACGAGTACTGCAATTTTCAACAATAATTTTTTTAGCCTCTTATTTTTTGATGATTGTTTATTGTTTTTACTCAAATATTCGTCGATCATAGAATGTAATTTTTTATCTAGCTCATCTTGATTAGGGTTTATTACGGTTGTGTCTTTTTCTAACAAGTCAAGTAGTTCGTTATCTTTTTCAACAAGTGCTAACGCGGCTTTTTTTATAAGAAAATCTTCATTAAAATTATCATTATTATTATTGTTCATTTATAATCTCGCCACCCTTCATTCTTTGTTTTAACATCTCTACGGCCCTTTGTTTGTAAACTCTAATGCTTTTGATGTTTATATTTAAGGATATTGCTATTTCTTCATAAGATAGTTCATCATATACATATCTGTATATGAGAATAGATCTGTATGGTTCTGGCATATGATTTAATGTTTCTTCTACTTCAGAAGCGCCTATTTTGTCGGTAAAGTCGTTGTCTGTATTATAATAGGTGTATTCTGAAATAGTATCAAAGTTAATCGTTGTTATTTCCTTTTTAATGTAATTGAAGTAGGTGTTTTTAACCATACTCATAAGATAGGATTTGATTTTATACCTATGAACTTTTCTAATTATCTCTATTTTTTCAATTACTTTTAAAAATGTTGTGGATACTAAATCGTTTGCAGCTTCATTGTTTTTTGACAGTGAGTATGCGTATTTCCATAAGGGTTTACCGTATTTTTCATACAAATTGATTACAAATTCTTTATCGTCAAGAGTGGATTCCTCGGTATCCGGTAAAGTAAGTAAAATAAACATGAAATTCCCCCTTTTATGTAAGTGTCATTATTATACCAAATTTTTATTGTTGTTTGTTTAAAAGTTATTAATTTTTTAAAAAATGTTACATTACCATCTTTTAAATTGTCTATACAGTAAAAGGGGTGTGTCTAGCTTTGTTTCAATGTGCTATAATTATTGAACAAGGCATTTAAGGGGTATTGGTTTATGCCTAATTTTACAATTATTAAATTTGGAGGATTGAAATGAGCGATGTAAAGTACGGATTTTTATTTCCAGGTCTAGCAATGTATGATTATAAGTGCATCGAAGATTATTTAACTGAGATGGCAGCTAAAGGGTGGAAAGTTGAAAATGCAGGTCCGGTTTTATGGAAATTCAAGAGAATAGAACCATCAAGCAGGAAATTTTTCGTTCTCTTTACAAGTAGTGTTTCAAAATTAGAGCCTGTGTATGCAGAAGGGCAAAGAACACTTAAGGAGGCCTGTGTCGAAGATGGTTGGAAAAAAGAGTTTCAATGGAAACAAATGCAAGTATTCTCTGCAGATCAAGAAGTAAGGTCCCTAGAAATTGATGAGATAATTAGGTTGGAAAACACACACCAGAAAATGAAAAAAATTTTTATTCCAAACTGGACTAAAGTCTTCTTTCTGATGATGATTCTCGCATTGTTTACTGGTAGGAGTCTCTTCGTAAACTTTTCTTATGTCGATGAAAAAAGATTTTTGCTTTTCTTGGTTTACCTATATGGTGCTTTTATAGCAGGAGCTACTCTATTAGGATATCAGTTTTGGTTTAAATTGTCGAAGAAAAAAATAATTGAAGGTGGTACATGTGTAAGTACCAAATGGTATCGCGTGTTTTTAATCGTATTAGTAATTGGATTTGTGTCAACATGTATTGTAGGAATCTTTTCATAAACTTTTCTTATGTCGATAAAAACAAATTTTTGCTTTTTGGTTTACATATAGGTAGCTTTTATAGCAAGGTCTACTCTGCTATGATATTTGTTTTGGTTTAAATTGTCGAAGAAAAAGATAATTGAAAGTAGTAAGTATAATTCCCGCTCTTTTATTAATTAAACGTTTATCAAAAGGAAGAATATTTAACTTTAACAAAATACAACATTGTTACTTGCAATGTAACAATACATATGTTATACTAAAAATATAATGTTATATTAGGAGGTAATGATTTGTTAAATAAAGTCACTGAGTACTTAAAAGAAAATATTGATGCAAATGTAACTATAAATGCTTGGAACGGCAAGAGTAAGTTACCGCTATTTTTATTAGAGCTTTACGAATTTTATGAACTTAATATACTTGAGAACCGATGCGTCTTAATAAAATTTAATAGTGATGCTCCTAAAATAAATGACATGAAAAAACACATAAAAACCCTTAAAATGATTAGTAATGATAATTTAGTTTTCTTGTATAATGCTATTTCTCCATACAGAAGAAAAACATTAATTCAAAATCGTATTCCTTTTATAGTTGAAAATGGACAGATGTACCTTCCTTTTTTAGGATTAGATTTAAAGATGATGACTGATAAAAGCACAAAATCTATTGATAAATTTTCTTCCACTGTGCAACTGGTGTTTTTATATTTTTTATATAATAAGGATTTAAGTTTAAACATAGCTGAATTGGCTAAAAAACTAAACGCAACATCAATGACCGCATCGAGAGCTTTAAAAGATTTATACTCCTTAGGGTTATTAAAATACGATATAGGCGGAAAAACTGGAAAAAGCAAAAATTATAAAAGAATTGATGATATAAAGTATTTTGACATTGGGAGCAAATATTTAAAAAATCCAGTTAATAAAGTTGTTTATATAGACAAAGCAGCTTATAATTTAGTATATGGGTTTCCAGTTGCTGGATTAGAAGCATTGTCAATGAAGTCTATGCTTAATCCTCCAGCCAAACCTGTTAGAGCTGTGTCAAAGCGAAAAATGAATGATTTAAAGGACTATATTGAAAAAGATACAAATAAGATTAAGGACATGAATTTAATGGAACTTCAAGTTTGGGATTACGATCCAATGATATTTGCTAAAAATAATATGGTTGATTTAGCTTCATTGGCTGCATCATTTAGCAAAACTTCCGATGAAAGAGTTGAGCAAGCAATAGAAGAAAGTTTGAAGGGTGAATCATGGTACAAGGACTAGATAAATTTAGAGAATATTTTGGCGATTATACAGGACAATATGTATTTATAGGTGGAACAGCTTGTGATGTTCTATTGGATGATATGGGTGCATCTTTCAGAGCAACTAAGGATTTGGATATGGTACTATTGATTGAGGCATTAGATGAAACCTTTGGTATTACATTCTGGGAATTTATAGAGGATGGAGGATATCAGCATAAACACAAAAGCACAGGCAAAGATCAATTCTATAGATTTTCAAGACCTAGAAGTAGTGATTTCCCAGCAATGATAGAATTATTTTGTAGGAAATCAGATAGGATGAAACTAGATTTTGATTCTTTTCTTACTCCAATACATATAAGTGATAGTATTACAAGTTTATCAGCTATTTTACTTAATGATGAATATTATGAACTGTTGTTACAAGGAAAGACAGTTGTTGATGACGTATCAGTTTTATCAATTGAATATATTCTGCTATTTAAAATGAAGGCATGGATGGAACTTTCTGAGAGAAAGAAAAACGGTGAACGTATAGACACAAGGGATGTAACCAAACACAAGAATGATATTTTTAGATTATTAATATATATTTCACCTTCGATTAAAGTTGAAATAAATGATGAAATTCAAGAAGACTTGATCAAATTTATGGATATGATTTTAAAAGAAACAGTTAATTTAAGAGATCTTGGTATTACAAATGTAAGTTTCGATGAATTGATGGACAGGATAAAAAATATATATTATCATAATACTGTAGAAGAAACTGTATAGAACGGTGTTAATGGGTATAGTATTTCTTTGATATATGATTTATTTTTCTTGAAGTAAATTCTATCATCGTAATAATCTATCGGCATAAACTTAGGACATTTTTAGGACATTTTTTATTATAAAATGGTATAAAATGTAGTTATCTAATAAAGAAGCTTTACCTCAAACCCATTGAAATTACAACAAAGTGTTAACTATACTTTATACCATAATACTTGGGGAGGTAAAGCTACGCATAGAACTTGCTATTTTAATTAAACTTTACTAATAAAAAACCAACAATCCAAAGGGTAGCTAACATAGAACCAAGGCGTAAGAAACACCTTATTAACCAATCAATTATGAGGAATACATTCCAAACATGCTTGCTATAAAGTTCAATATTAAAAATATGTAAAAATGTCCTTACTTTAATAACATACCATCGTTCAAATTTCCTTTCAATCTCAAAACCGTAAATGATCCAAAAATATGCAATAATAACAAATATAATAAAAGCTACAATAAACCATACCAAGTTATCTAAAATGAATTTACCTAATGCTAGGGTGCCAAACAACATAAGTATACCTAAAGCAAAAAAACCTGAACCATCTGAATCGTACATATAAATCCCTCCCTATATGATTTCAACTTATTTAAGTTAGCATGTTTACTTTTTATAAATTGTGGTCTATACTTATTAAAAAATTGATGAAGATGGGCTGAATAAATGAAAAATTTATTATTAGCAATACTAATTTACAGCATAACAATTATATATTTTTTACTTTCTAATAAGACAATCTATGTATACACATTGAAATATTATAGCTTAATTGATAATATCTACGATGATAAAGACTCTTTAAAAATATTAGTTAATCACCTAATAATTTACAAAATAATCGTTAGATATCTTCGAATTCATCTAATCAGCAGTTCAATAATAATTACCATAAACTTCATTTTTAAAATGCCTTTTATTGCTGCTGTAATTAAGTTTTTAATGATATTCGCATCAATTATTGCATTGTGTGATTTTCTATCCTTTAAGGCCCGATTAAAGGCCTTAGAGGATAGGTTGTACATAACATACTACAATCTAGATAGTTGATTAAACTCGGCATTTCATGATTCATAATATCAAATAAGTTTATATTACATATTTTAATATATACTCTACACGAGACAAACCCTGTATTAATGCCGGAATAGTTTTAAATCCCAATAGTTTAGCAGTGAATAGTCGGCTTATCCCGACTATGGGCGCATAGCCTTTGACACTTTTTCTAACCGTAATATTATTGGTCGCTTTGCTAAGTGCAACTAATTAGAATTATTATTTAATAAACAAATTGCCTCTAACTCGCTGACAATCATTCCCTTCTTTACTCCTGCAGAAAGATTAAACTCCGTATATAAATAACTATCACTACCATTTATCACATATAGATACTTTTCATAAAAGGTTTCAATTCTGATTTCAATGCCTTGGTTAACACTTAACTTTTTTCTTATCAGGAATTCAAACTCTCCCAAAATAATTGGATTCCCATCTTCATCATAGGATTCAATATAACGCTCAGCAGAATCTGAATATTTAATAATCAATGATTCAAACATATTGTTAATCTGATTGAATACTATGCAATCGGATAATTCTGCATAACTGTCAGTATAGGAATTTACATTGAAACAGTCCCTAAATTCATTTTTTAAAAAATCCATATTATCTAAAGGCTTTTTCTTTCTTAGAAGCTCTTTAGCATAAACTAGATTTAATGTATCTACCTCTGAAGCATCTATACCTTCTAAAAGCATATGATTTTCTAAATATACTCTCCTTTTTATAAAATCATCCTCGATAATAAAACCGAAATCATTCTCATTGTTAGTCCATAATTCCAAGTCCATAAAATTTCAACCCCTTCTCACATTATTTTTGTTAATATCATTTTATAAAATATAAAGCAGCAAAACAAGTAGACCTGTTTTGCTGCCTTAGAATTAGCTTGCTGATATAATGAATATTGCATTTGAATCAGACCATTAACGCATACTTTCAGACCATCTAATGCCTCTTAATAGACCAAAATTTTCAGAGAGCCCCCAATAATAGTAACGGGCTTACTTTAGAGATGTAAATTAGATTTTTATACTCATTTTTACAACAACTTTTGTAGTAATATTTGCAACAAAAAATGCATGTACTTTTTACTTAATTACATGCATTTTTGCGTTACATTTAGTTCGTATAATTTGAAGTATGTGTCATAATTAACAAATTAATACTTTAAAAATATATTAGAGTTATTACCACATTATCATTCCCATTAGTGCTCCAAATAACATTAATAATCCTATTGTTGATATTATGCCATTGATTAGTATCTTGTTTTGATTTCCTTTAACTGTATAACTTATCGCATTTATCATCCCAAATACAAACATTCCTGCTGAAATTGGTGAAAAATAAAACAAAAAAACCGTTAAACCATATCCCACAAATATCACCTCCATGAAGTTTATCATGCAAATAATTTTATTGTTGTAAATTGTTACTTTTTATTTTTAAATATATATAATCGATTAATTTTGGGCCACTATAACTAACAACTGCAACAAATAAAGCTTTATTCAATTCAATACCTATAAATATATAATTACATATTAAAAAGAACAGCGTAAACTTCAATAAATTTATAAAAAACTCATAAATACTAACTCCTTTGCGGCACAATAATCTACTTATGCGACGCTATATTTGAAGATTATGAATTAAATCTGAACTTATTATATTAATTTCCTTTTAAAAGTTTAAATAGAAATTCACAGACGAGTTTTAGCCAAATTAACATAACGATTGGTTCAAAATAGCGACGATAATAAATGTTAGCATAAAATTTAAACATCTGTTCACTTGTACTTTCTGAAGAAATTCCATAACCTCCATTAAAATACATAGACCTAAATATAATTAATACACTTGTAATAAATAATCCTAAGCATGTATTTGTCAACCGAAAATTAGGTCAAAAGACCATTTAATTTTAGGTCACTTTCTTGTTAATAAATGTGCCTCTGAATTTGTACAAAGGCACAAATGTTTTAAGCTGTTAAAGATTTAATTGATGCGCCATTTTCTCTTAATGTTTCTCTTAGTCGATAAGAATCACCCTCCATGTCAACGAGAATTGCCTTATATAAAGCATACAAGCATACTACAAAAAACAATATTGAAATAAATAAAAATGCGTTAGCATATGTTAAAACTTGTTTGTTAGGTACTCTATCTCTTATTTCAATAAAACCTAAGTAGATACCGACTCCAGCTCCATCAAATACAAATTCTTTCAATTCAAAGTTTTTTTTAATAATACCAGACCTACTATAAGAGATACAATACTTAATGTTATAAATTCATGTCTTCTATTCATTTAACCACAACCTATATCTTTTATTGAATTTTGTACGTCTGCTATCTAATAACATTTATTCAACTTCTTTCAATAAATCTTCTGCAGATATGCCATACAGTTTTGCGAGAGCAAATAGATTTGATGTACTTGGGTCAGAGGTTCCGCTTTCCCATTTAGATACTGCTTGTCTGCTCACTCCAATTGTTTCCGCTACAAACTCTTGTGTCATTTTGCAGCGAGTGCGGTGCTGCTTTAATACTTGACTCAGTGATTTTCGCACCTCAGATTTTTCTTGTCGAACATCTTTTGATTTTATATATTTCAAAAGAGCACGGATAAATAGTATGAGTATGCCAACAAATATACTCACAAATAAGAGACTTATAACTATCAGAACGGTTATCTTCTTCAATTCAACTTCCTCCTTCTTGTTGGCTATAGTTTATCAAAATGAAACTAGTTGCTACCACCAACTAATACGCAAATATAGGTTGCATTTCAGTTGCACTTGAGAAAATTCAGGTTTGTGGCTAAAATTTATATAAATGTTTTTACTTCGCATTTTACAACTTATGCGAATTAATGCTTTTATTAAATTATATCATGAATTGTAAAGTTTTCCAAATCTTTATATTTATTTTCACCAGTTATGAAGTTTAATTTTTTACATAATTATTTGCACATATTTTTCAGTCATTTTCCATACAGTTCTAATTATCCGACGATATTGAATCGTAAAAACCTCCTATATAATTTAGTCTTGCACCTTAATTATATAGGAGGTTTTGAATAAATGGTCTATTGATATGCTTTTATTGGTCTATTATTAGGCAATACATGGTCTGAAAGTCGGCAATGCTGGTCTAATCCGAATGCAATACTCATATAATCAGTAAAAGGTTAAATCATCATTTATTTATCAACTCTAAACTTTCTGTCTTTCTGTTGATGTATTATTACCAAACCTTGTCCCACCAGCAATGTAGATAATAAATGCCATTTACCTCTTTCTTATAAAAATGATTTGGCGGTCTTCCACAAACCCCCATTAAGGCTGAATTAAATTCATCACGAGTTAAATCCATTGGAATATAGATACCTTCTACTAAAACAAACAGTACATTTTTACTAAAGTTTATCAAAATATCAAAATAAATTTCTTCTTTAATAAATAGCACATGAGTAATAGCAGGTTCGACTAAATCATCTGATAGTATGGTCTTATCAAATCTTGTAATTTTCTTTAAATCCTTTTTTGGTACAAACTCTGCAAAGGTTGTAATACCTTCTTTTAATTCAGCATGCTTGCCTAACATTTTGTTTAATCTGTTAATCATATTAAATCCTCCTCCATCGTTAAAAATTATATATAATCTGCATTATACTAATCGCTTATATATTACAAAAAGATGATAACTTTCTTTTCTCCTGCATTAATCCCACCATAAAAATAGATACTCTTTATCTTTTATACCTATTCTCTCAATGTAATTAGGATGTCGTTCAAATGCAAATAAGCCTACAATACGATTAAATCTTTCTTTATCCAAATCCAATGGTAAATAAACACCTGTTAAAAATGCATCTATTCTATCATTTCTAATTTTAATAAATGCTTCTGCATACATATCTTCCCTTGAATGAATTAAATCGTATACTGAAGGTGCATCCCTATACGCAAGTAAACTCTTGTCAAGTTTAGCAATCTTTTGAAAATCGCCTGATGAAATAAATCTTACTGCCTTTTCAACTCCTTCCTCAAATTCAACACCGTACTTTTTAAAAATTTTATTCACCTTATTTATCATAATTTTTTCTCCTTAATCATTTTATTTAAGCCCCTAAGATTGACCATGATGTAATACTGATATCGTTTATTCTTTTGATGTAAACCTTAACATTTGAAAGTTTTCTACTTTCCAGAAGAATTGAAGCTGGCTCAAGAGTATCTTCGTCCTCGATGATAAAGAACACCGTATGTTTGTCTAAGTTAATTAAATGGCTATCTAAATAAGCTATATACCTTATTTTAATCAAATCAGATATAAATGTATTCGGTAATAACAATATAAAATCTATATCCTCATTGCCATTCCTAACATTAGTAGCAAAATCGAATTTAATGGTTTCATAACCAAATTTTATTCTCTTTTGCGTTCTTATAACTTTATTAATATCCATTTCGAGACCGATGTCTTTCAAGTATAACCGAACATACTCTTTGAAGTGGTCCATGATAGTAAGGTTATAATAGTTTAGATAGTGCTCTATTTCATTATCGCCACAAGCAAAATTTACTTTTAACATAATACTATCTATGTCTATTTTACTATTTACATTTGAATACTGAGTATCACCAGTAATATCATAGAAAACACTATTTTTGCTTGTATCATAAAACTTATCTATTGCCACTTCACCTTCAAATAGGCTTTTTATGCTCTTTAACCTACTCGCATTTAATGATGATTTAAAGTTACTGTATTGAAAAGTTTTAATTAATCTAATAACTAACTCTTGCTGTGCTTTTGTAGATGAAATATTATTAAGAAACGCCTGTTTAGAAATATCTGGAGTTGCCAGCAAATCTTTTGCTTCATCGAAATAAACCTCTGGGTCACTGCTGTTTTTCACATTCCTATATAAA
Organism: uncultured Oscillospiraceae bacterium; assembly: GCA_964466395.1. Taxonomy (GTDB): domain Bacteria; phylum Bacillota; class Clostridia; order Oscillospirales; family Oscillospiraceae; genus UBA2658. The sequence continues at coordinate 25,421 of CAYXNK010000004.1, forward strand.
TTTGCTGTTCGTTTTACTTGATTATAGTTATCTTCTAAAATTAGGTTTAACTTAGTATTAAATTTTTTTAATTGAAAGCTTGATGTTACTATATCAGTTCTAAAAACATATATTTCAATTTCTGATTGTTTTACTTCCTGATGAAGAATAAAGTTAAAGTACTTTGATATCTTTTCTCTTAATATATTGATTCTTTCTGTACCATTATCCTGTTCTAAAATAATTTTACACTTATAATCTTCACACCCCAATTTAATTTGGGCATCCGCAATAAAATCATGAATGTACAAAGAATCAATTTCTTCGTCCTTAGATACTCCTGACAAATTTTTATAGTCACCGTATTGACATTTCACCTCATGATCTATACTCACATATGAATAATTACGCCTAAGTAAATGAAGATAAAAATCATTAATTTTTTCTAAATGTTTTCTTTTTTTTATCTTTACTGGTTTTCTAAGTTTGCCATAAGTCTGTATATGAAGAATCCCTTTCTTTGTACATCTATAGTAAACCTGTTTATCTATGTAGTCACATGCAATTAATTTTTCTTTTTCCAATCTACTCATTGCAACACGAATAGTAGGTTTTAACTTTATTGTTAACTCCACCAATTGTTCTATGGTAATGCATCCTAAATAATGTGCTAAAAACAAATATATATCTTCTTGCCTTGTAATATATTCATATTCAGGTATTCCTATGGTTTTCATTTTTTCACTTTCATTTACAAGTCCAATTCCTTTATACATAAACATTTTATAATCACATCCTTTCTCATCTGTATTTTTGTCTGTTAAAAGTTAAGTTGTTGCGTATTTTTATATTTTTAATTCTTGTAGGCCGGTCATCTTTTTATAACTTTATAATATATGTTTGATAACCAGCCTGTCTATTGCAAATCTGGCACTTTCTCTACTTTATCAATTTATTTAGATACAACACTCTACGTGTATTTTTTAATGTATTGAAGTATGTATTTTTACATGTAAGGAATATACACGTTTATGCAGATACAATTATTTGCAATAGTTTTCATATACAAAGTGTTTTATATAAATTATTGTTATACCTTAGTAATGTCAATTTTCATATTCGCAATTCTTTTATCTTTATCTTCTGCAGCCTTTTGTTCAAAAAAACCGGGAGGATATTCGTGCTGCGGAAAGTTTTTAAATTTATTCCCATTTACAGAATTTTGGTTTTTATAATTGTTACTATTCTTTAATGCAAAAAAAGTTCTGTATCCATTTACAAGGCTCTGTTCAACCACTTTTATTTTAAAATTATCCTCCGTTGCTTGTTCATCTAGTGTTCTTAGTAGAATTTCAAGTGATTTAACAGTTGTTTTGACTTTCATGGTTTCCCTCATTTCCAAGTAGGCTATTAGTATATTTCTTAAATCCAAATTTTCCGTATATTTATCTAGTATAATATATAAATTGTTTATATTATTACATTTATTGTTTGTGTTGTTCTGTTGTTGTTCTTCTGTCATTTTGATGTCGTAGTTTTCATCAAACATTTGATAAAGTCCCCAATTTACAACAGTTATAACAGAAAATTTGTTGTTGGATTTAATATTAATACTATCATTATTTTGAAGAAAAATAAGATAGTCCCATGCAGTGCTTGGAGCCATATTAAGCTCTTTTCCTGCAGCATGCCTACCTGTTATAAACTGTCCACTATTTAAATGCACGGTTTGCTTACCAACTAGTTGCTCATGTGATTTATATGTCGCTTTTAACAAGCACCATATCCACACCTTAAGCAGTTTTTCATTAGAAAATATTGGATCATCCTGGATACTTCTATATAGTTTTATCCAACCTAGCACCTTATCACCACCACTATCTCTATACAATTTTAAGCCCTTCATTTTTTTTATAGTTTATATTACTGTTAACTTTACTGTTTTTTTGATCATCTTGTCCTTTTAGCCAATTATCAATTTCCGTTCTTAAAAACCTATATTCCCTGTTTAACGTTTTTTTTGGAATATCTAATTTTTTTAAATTTTTCACTAACCACGGCACAGAACACTGCAGGTATACTGCTAATTGTTTAGTTGTCATAACCTCGTCACTTTGCACGTCTTTAACCTTATTAACTTCATTTTCACTCAAAGCTTCTAAAACAGCAGCTTTTACTATTCCTGTTATAACTTCATTTAACATAATCCACCTCTTTGTTTTAAATTTCTACTTTTTTATAAATAAAAAAGTAGCATCTATATTAGAAGCTACACTGTAAAAATTACAATAAAAAAAGCAGCTTCTAAGTTTTAGGACACGCCATTTTATTATTTGCTTAATACAAACAATAAAATGGCATATTCAGAATCTGCCTCCTTAAAACCTTAGAAACTACTACGTAATACGTTTCTATATAAAACAAGCCTACATGCTTGCATTTTCATGGTCATACTCCAAAAATCAGAAAATAAAACTTTCTAATCTTTTTGCAAACTTTTACGCTTGCACTTCATAATCTTCCTCCTTGTTACTAAAACCAATAATTACTCTATCAACCTCCATTCCCTAATAATATTTCTCGCCTGACAGTATATATACATTAATACGTATTAACATATATATCCATGATAGCACATGTCAAATATTATTACAAGTACCCATGAATTTTTTATTTTCCCAGCTCTGTACAAATAAATTTCTGTTATAATCATTGACTAAAACAAGATAGAATATAAAGGAGGACATCCATGAGTATAGAATACAGAGGCGAAAATAAATGGAGATTCAGAATTACACATGATGGGAAAAACTATTCCGCTAATTATTTTTCATCTATTAATCCTTTTATTAATGAATCTGGTAAACCAACAATCCCAAAAGAAGTTAAAAATGCTCACAACGAATTCAAAGTCGATATTACGAGAGGTAATATTGGAACAAATGAAAATATGAAATTCTTTGACTTGGCACAATTATGTTATGATGAATATTTTAAAGTTGAATGTAAGGCATCTACACAAACCAACTATAAAGGAGTCTTGAATAATCATATTATACCTAATTTCGGTAAAATGAAAATTTCATCAATAAAACCAATTGACATACAAAGATTCGTAAATAATCTTAATACCAAATTAAGACCTAATACTGTAAACGGAATTGTAGCTGTTTTGACCAAAGTGTTTTCATTAGCTGAAGAATGGGGGTTATTAAACTCAACACCTTGTGTGCATATTAGAAAACCTTCTAAAGAAAAAAGAGGTGGTTCTGAGCTAATGCCGATGAAAGAAATAAGAAAGTTATTTGAAATTTATGAAGTAGAATCTAACCTAATGCATAAATCAGCATTTTATCTTGCAATATGCTGTGGCTTAAGAAATTCTGAAATAAGAGCTATTACAACGGATGACATTGATTTCAAAAACAACACAATCAATATTAATAAACAAATTGGTCAAAAACGACAACCTGATGGAACCATAAATGAAGATGTTATAACCACTAAAACAAAGTCGTCCAATAGTATTATATACGCACCACAATTTGTAATGGATGTATTGAAAGAGTATATCACTGAATTACCTTATATCCCTATGACTAAACAAATATTTTGGTCTCATATCACAAGAAAACCAATTACAAAGCATTGCTTAAGTAAAAGATTTACCAGGATACTAAAAAACAATAATTTAACTCTTATAAGGTTCCATGATTTAAGACATTTACACGCAACCCTTTTAATTGGAGCTAGTGTCGATATACAAACTGTCGCCAAAAGAATGCGGCATTCTAATGCAAGGACTACAATGGAATCGTATATCCATTCGTTAGATGATATTGAAAAAAGATCCGCAACTGAATTAGAAAACTTTATTAATGATATTATAGCTAAATAATAAAGGGCAAATCAGATTAGTTAGGGATAATTAATCTGATTTGCCCAAGAATACATTTTATTTAAATCAAAATAACTCATTAAAAAATACACTAATTTAATAAGTTGCTGTGTATAAATATAAGAAAATAATTGTAATAGTATGTCAAAAAAATGGGTAGTTTCCAATAGAAAAATATTTATTTGCCCCAGATTTGCCCAGAGCATATACCCTAACCTTTGAACATGTTGGAATCACTGGTTATCAGAAGCACTGTTTCCACATGCGGCGTTTGGGGGAACATATCAACACATTGAACTTTCGTAACCTTAT
>CAYXNK010000005.1:0-1836 GCA_964466395.1 uncultured Oscillospiraceae bacterium
TTTTATGGTTAACCCTTTAAGATATATATAATCTGCGGTATTTAAGTATATACCAGTTGCATAATTTGATTTGGTATTGTATTTGCCAAAGTCAAATACTGGAGTCTCTCCGGTCTGATTAATGAAACAGACAGGCTGACCCGGCTTCCCGTCTTTCCCTTTCCCATTGGAAGGAAACCATTCGATCGTCTCAGCCGGATAGTATGTACCGCCTCTGATAACAATTGTATCTCCTGGTTCTGCAAGAGTAATTGCTCTTTGAAGATTTAGCCACGGCTTATCTTCTGTTCCTGGGTTCAGATCATTTCCCCATGGTGCGATATAAAAGTCGCCTTGTATAAGAGGATCATTGTTTTCTCCAATCAGGAATGGGTCTGAGCACCCTTGGAATAGATCAAAAAGGAGTGAAATGTAAATGAATAATAGTGTCATTCTGGTCATAATCGTGTTTTGAACTTTAGGTTCAACGCCTTATACTCACAAAATCGTGTTTTTTACAAAAATGATTTGAGGTAATGTTATTTCATGACAATTTGGTATTGTAACTATCATCTGCTTACATTCTTTTCTCTCTCAGAGGTGAAATGGTTAATCATCTCCCCTGAGGACATAAATTCAGCAGATGGCCAAAATTTAAGTATAGCTTCAAGAAGTTTCTTTAATTCAGCCATTCCCCTGGTTCTGTTCGCAGGAGAAATTCCACCGCAGAAGTTAACCCTGTGACTGCTTATTATTGCTGGCTTATTCCACCTGAAAGCGGCTTCAATCTGCTTCAGGGTCGAATCTATACCTGTGTAAAAGTTATCAGTTGGTTCAAAAGCACAGTTTCTGGTGTAATACAGAAGATTTCCCGGCCCTTTCTGCCCGGGAAAGAAATACCTGTGCTTCAATTTCCCTTTATCGTCAGGATATGGCATCCTGATTGCTACATTTAGAGCAGGGATACCTGTCTGAGCCACTACTCCATCCAGTTCCGGGTGAAATATCCCGTTCCCGGGAACAAAAACTCGTGGTTTCTTTCCAAAGATTTTTTCAAAAATCAAGACACTTTCTCTAATGGCGTCTTTTAGAAAAAGTCTTTCTTCCGGAGAAGTATGGAAGTATTCAGCTCTGAATTCATCAGCGGCGGGAGGGATGCCTGGTACACTCAACGAAACAAATCTGTTTTTAAAAGCAAAAGTCAGATCTTTATCACCATCTTTCAGCTTTCTTAACCATAGTTGGACTGTAGTGTGATCCCTTCCGTGAAGCCCGGGTATAAAAATCCCTTCATCAATCCCCTGGCGCCATAAATCTAAAACCTTTGTGCCAGGGTAATAGCTCAACAGGGTTTTGTCAAATGACTCACATGCGTATGATGAAAATCCGGATGATTCAATGCTTTCGAAATCGGGATTTGCAACAATTGTCATCGGGGAGAAGACTGCATGATGGGAATTAAAATCTCTAACTGAGGTGAGGATAGTGAACAGATGATCCAGGTCTTCTGCTGTCTCAAGAGTGTCAAAATTATTGAACCGGCTTGTTGCTACCCTGAGTCCTCTTTCAAGAAGCTTGTTAAAGACGCTTTGTGATGGCATTCTGATCCCTCCATAATCATCACACTCAAACACTACTAACTTTCTCCTGGAATTCCACCCCGGAATGTTTTTTACATTAAGGATTATTTCTCTCCCCACTTTTGTCAACACCGACATCTGTTCCTGTTTTTTAATAACTTTAAGTTCAAAGTGTTAAATAGTGATCAGTTATTACACCCTTCCTGACAAATTCGACAAGAAGGTAATCGTTCTGCAACTCCTTGATAATAGCCATCTGATTGTTCCTGGCATGGGC
>CAYXNK010000005.1:1846-26582 GCA_964466395.1 uncultured Oscillospiraceae bacterium
GTTGAAAGACAACGAAAGTTCATTCTCCATGCGGTTTCATACATTATATAATTCATCAGGACACCTATACCTTTACCACGATGTTCCTTATCAATCAATCGCCCGACAAAGCATTTCCTGTTAGTAAAGAACCTTAGAAAGAAATACCCGACAAGCTTTCCTCCCTCAAATGCTCCCATCATTAAGAATGAAGGTTTCAGAAATTCAACATTCAAAGATTTCAGATCAAAACCATGAGGTTTGAAATACCGAAGGTCATCCTCAGGCTGATCAGACAAAAGTTTCTCAAGTGCTACCAGGTCGGTAATCTCAAGTTTCCTAAAAAGGTAATCATTTTTTTTGAGATCATTAAAAACTCCAGCTAGCTGAATATCAAGTCTTGATCTATACAGAATGTGGAAAAGGGATCCGTTTATCTTGTCAATTATTTTCCACAGGAATCCTAAATGATGTTTGATAAAGATAAGAATACTTTCCATTTGTCAATTTACTTTTTTCAGCCTGCTTACTATCTTTTTCCGTTTCCCTGAAGATAGAAGAGGGATCTCCGAAACATACTCGACTCTTAAAGAAGCATCCTTCCCGAGAAACTCCTTGAATTCCGCGATCAGCTTTTCCTCTTTTTTGAATTGGACTGTGGCATTGATCCTGAAAGTGTATTCCCTATCAGATTCCTGTATAAGTTGATACTGATTGATTTCGGTATATTGCCACATATTTTTATAGACCAGGAACGATGAGATGAGGTTTCCGGCTGTATCATAAAGGAGATCTAATTTCCTTCCTTCGACTGTTTTGAGATATTTCCTTTCGCTGTTCAACGGATCACAATCCATGGCTCCAATATCACCTGTATCATATCTTATCATCGGAAGAGCATAATTATACAGATCAGTAACTACAATACGTCCCAATTCGCCATCTTCCGCAGGGGTATCTGAATCAATTTTCAGAATTTCGACATAATAGCTTGCAGTATTAATCAAATATCGATGGGAGTTGTCATGAATCTTCTGTTGGGCGATGATGCCGTTTTCAAGATTTGAATATCTGGAAACAACAGGTACTCTGAAATATCTCAAAATTGATGCTCTTGTATATTCGTTAAGGGTTTCTGATATGGCAATCATTGATCTTATGTTTGATCTGACCTGACCATAATTTCTTTTATCGAGATATTTGCATATTTCTTCAAGTACAGAGGCATATCCTATGACACTGAAAGTTGATTTGTCCGATTCCAGGATTTTAAGTAATCTCCCGATCTCCCTTTCATTAAAGTGAATGACATCAACCGGCACAATATTCTGAAGCCAGTATTGTTGTCTGCTACGCATTTTCTGTTTTACCCATATTTTCAGATAAACCAAACGGTGTCCAAGTTCATATCCTGCCATTTCTGCAAAGAAAAGGGTATCAGCATAATTTCTTGCCTTTTTTTTGATGTCATGAAAAGTTTTAAACGGCGTTCCTGTTGATCCGCTTGTTGTAATACTTATCATGTCTTTCCTTCTGATATTTCTAGCAATGAAACTGTCCTGGTTTTCTTTTATCAAGGTTTTGTTAATTACAGGGAAATCACTTATCAGTTCAGCTCCTTTAAAACGGAAATAGAAATTGCAGTTTGATATTGTATGTTTTATCAATTCCCTGATTTTGTTCTCATTCTGAGTTTTCAATGAAACAATGTCAGAAGAAGTAAGGGACGATCTTATTTCTTTTAAGTGCCGGCGTACCTGACTCCCGGTCAGGAAATCTTTTATCCAGAATGAATTTGATCTGATCTTTTCTGTCAGTCTCATATCTTTATGCAGAAGTGGTAATCTGTTAGTTTTGCCATTTAATTAGTTTCAACCTTGCGAGTAACCGTGCAAATTTTGCACGTCCCTTAAGAACAGATGTATATATCCTGTTGCGATATGAGTGTCTATGGTCCTTATAAACTGGGATCAACAACTTTTTCCGTCTGTTCTTTTTGAAGTATGAAATATATTCATCATCACTCATTCCGCGAAAAGGAGAGAACTCTTCAAGTCTTTTGCTAATTTCGAAGTCGTCGGATCCAAGGTATGCAAGCTTACCTGACCCAGAGCCACTTTGATCATCAAACCAATGACATATTACCTTCTCTGACTCGTAATCCCATTCAAGTCCGAGTGAAATCTTTGAACGGGCCGGGAAATAAAGATTACCGCCTGCATATCGGTTGTCAGGGATAAAAAAATTGCCTAATCCGTATAAAATATATCCATTCCCATATTTTTCTCCTCCCTGAACACAATGTGAATGGGCACCAATAACAAGGTCTGTACCTGAATCTATCAGTGCCCTTGAAAATTTCCTGTACATGGGGAATGGAATCGTTTCCAGATCAAGGTTCCAATGAAAATATGTGATAATAGATATTTCAGGTGATAATTTTTTAAGTTGGCGAATGCTTTCGAGCAATATATTCTCTCTGATCCTCGCAACATGGATTCCTGATTCAGGATTACTGTGATTGTAAAGAAGGAAATCCCAGCATGCATTATACAAGGCAAATGACCGTTTACCTTCTCTGAAGATCAAGGGGGATTCTGCTTTCTCAAAAGTTTCACCTGTACCACAACAAAGTAAATTCTTCTTTTGTATTTCCTCAATAGTATACTTGTACATATCAGGAAGATCCAGAATGTGATTATTTGCCAGGCACAATACAGATCTCCTTTCATTAGCCAGAATTTCCAGTAGGGAGGGATCATTGTAAAGCACCGGTTTGTTGTCGTTGAAAGAAGGATCATCATGGATCAACCCTTCCAGATTGCATATGATGAGGTTTTCTTTAAATATTTCTATATTCTCATCGAGAATCTTAGCTACAATAGCTGAGGAAATGGAATCAGGAACAGCTATATCACCGAGGAAGATCATACTCCCATTAATTCATTAAATTTAATTTCCCTGAGCAGACCTGAGGATTCCTTTTTTTGGATAATTTCATATAAAGGCATAAATCTGAATTCAGATGTAAGCCTGTCAAGTTTTGAACGGACAGTATTCTTTCCTAACCTGTAATAACTTAGTACGATCCTTTTCTTTATTCCTGCCGAAGAAAGGGCTTTGTAAAAATAATCAGGATAATTTTCGGTGTCAAGTTCATAGGGATGCATATAAACAATAACCGGCCTCAAACGACTGATCGATTTGAAAGCATTCCGTGTCAGGATATACGGATAGTATCGGAGATACCCGCCTCCGCAAACAGGGAATGTTCTTCCCATGAATTCTGTGACTGAAAGGGGAACCTCAACGATGGATTTTTTGTTGTTGAGTCTGAGTCTGCAAATGTCCCTGGGAAATTTATCCCAGCCATATCTCGTTGAGGCGGAGGGGTAAATACTGCTGTCATAATCGAAACCACAGTCAGATATTGTTTCGAGTGCCCAGGAAGTATCGAGACGAACAGAAAAAGCAGGTGCACGAAACCCGGAGACCTTATGTCCGGTAATATCTTCGGTAAGTTTTCTGGCCTTCAGAAGTGTCAATTTTAATTTTTCCGGTGTAAGTCTGAATATCTGGTCATGATGGTACCCGTGAATACCTATCTCATGTTTTTCAGAGTCAATTTTCTTTATCAGGTCAGGAAATTTTTCTGCAATCTCCCCTAAAACAAAAAACGTTCCCCTGACATTATTAATGCTGCATATCTCAAGAATAATATCAACATTTTTTACAACCCTTTCAGTAGGGTCCATTTCTATGTTGAAGTAATCTTTCATTGCAATGCTTATCCCGTCTTCAACATCAATTGTGAGGGCGGAAATAGATCCGTTCAACGAAGATGTATTAACCATCTTTTCAAGGTTTTACAGATGCTGTCGTGTTTATCAGAATCGGACTCCAAAACCACACATCAGCCTAACTGTGGAATTTAGATCTGAATCTGTTAATATTTGAATATTTTTTAATCATATTTAGAAAGAAACCAAAGGCTGGAAGTGGATCATCAAAACTAAAAAGCTGGTCAATGACATTTTTTCCGAAGAATTTATAAAATGATGGCTTGGTTTTTCTTTTGCTTTCAGAATCAGAATAGATATACCACAGAATATCAAGGAACATATTTCTGCAATAAACTCCTGTTTTATAAGTTTTAATCAACGGGACTTCCTTTCCCAGAGCAAGTTTAAGATGCAGATCTGCAAAATCGATACCTGCTGCGAAAGCTATTTTAATACCAGCAGTCACCCTTGGATTAATTTCAAGAATCTTCATTTTTTCATCCCTCGGGTCATAAATAAAATCTATATCGGCTGCACCGGTCCACATGAGGCTTTCAAGAAGTTTCCTGGTAATGGACTCTATTTCTGCATTCTGAATTGTTACATTTGCCGTACTTGTTCCGCCGCTGACCGGGAAATATCGTGGTTTTTCAATGACCATGCAAGCTTTCAGTCTGCTCTTTTCATCGAGAAATGCCTCTGCCTGATATTGCATCCCTCCCTCCTTTGGAATGTATTCCTGAATGATAAGATCTCCATAATGCTGTTTCATAGCATCATATTGAGCTTTCAGTTCATTGATTCCTTCAAATAGTTTCAACCCTACAGCTCCTACACCACGGATTGGCTTGACAATTACAGGAAAATTAAGTAAATCATCTATTTTATCCAGGTTTTCATGAGTCAGGTGATAGGTGAGGGGACAAGGAAATCCTTTTTCCATACAGTAACTCATTAGTAAGAGTTTATCTGCTGCCTTTAAAAAGGTATTATAATCAGGATTTACAATTCCAGTATATTTCAGAATTATGTCTTTATGGACCGATATTATTTCAGATGAAATGTCCCCTACGCTTATTGTTGCATCTATCTTGTTGTTTTCCAAATAAGTAAGTAGTCTTTGCTCGAATCCTTTTCTGTCGGTAACATAACTTGGCCAAACTAGTCGTTTTGATGGATATCTTGAGAAATAGCCTTCACTGAGTTTTTTATTGCAGACGATTATTACTTCATAACCTTTTTTATAGAATGACTTTAAGAAAGGAAGGGCCTGCCTGCCCTGATCCAGAATTAGAATCCTATACCTATCTCCTGACTTCTTTGAATTCACCTTGTTGTTATAAAAGTAGATTCAGTCTGATCTTTTATTTTGAACCAAAATGATTCATTATAATATCATAACTATTGGAAACAGTATAGTTTTGCAACAGATATTCACGTCCTTTTTCTCCCATGGAGATCCTTACATCAGTATTTTCAGAGAAATACCTGACTGCTTTTACAAATTCCTCCAGATTACCATGATCGACAGATATTCCACATCCGTTTCTTTCGACGATATTTCCCAGATCAGTATTATTGTTAACAGCGCATAAGACGGGTTTTGAATAATCGAAATAACTCAGAAGCCTTGAAGGGAACTGTGGAACTGTATACTTATAAAGTAAAACTAAACCAACATCACTTGTCATAAGCATCTTTAAAAAATCTTCACTTGGCAGCCATTCATATAATAACGCATTTTCGGGTGCATATTTACCCAGACTGTTCTGTAGAAACTGGAACTGTGTTCCTGAACCTCCGATGATAAAAAAAGCTTTCCGGTAACCTTCAAGATGTTTGATTGCTTCAACCAGGAATGAGAGTCCATGTCCGATTCCCAGATTCCCGCTGAAGATAAAAACGCATGTATCTTCCGGGATCTTGTATTTCTTTCTTATTTCACGTGATTTTTCTGGCCACGATAAAGATGGTCTGATGGAGTTAGGACAAACTTCGATTTTTTCGGAAGACAAATAACTGTTTTTTGAGAGTAAATATTCTTTCCCCCTTGGAGACATACATCCAATAAAGTCGGCTGATTTATAAATCCTCTTCTCATGAGCTCTCAACCATAACCATGGAAGGTTATATCTTCTAAGTACATTCAGATCGACTGATCCCTGGGGCCATATATCTTTTAAAAGCAGATAAAACGGTGTATTGTATTTTCTTTTAAGTTTTAAATAGAGTCTTGAAAGGGTTATAGGTGGCGTATGGCCAATAATCAGATTAAACTCCATGTTCCCCAGTGATCTGTTTATCTCTTTGATAAACCTCCGGTTGAGCATAAGAAGCGAGAGCGCTTTTTTTATATGTGAGGTTTTCCTGATTTTTCCTGATTCAACCCTTAAAATGTTTATTCCTTTTTCAGTATTCACCGTTGAATCAGATGATATACCGGAAGATGAGCTTGCCACTACCCAAACATTATTTCCTTTCCGGACAAACTCCTCCATCAAATCGGTATATAAATTCCTCTCTCCGGAAGAAGGCCAAGCTATTGAAATAAAAAGGATATTCATAGTTAATAGGATCCTGAATTGATAAACGTCGCAATATTTATTTCAGGATTTTCAGAAGTGAATAAGCTGCATTTCTGACACGGGTGTTATATTCCTCATAGAATTTATCATTCAGACACCGTTCCGGAAAGTTCACAAGGAGGTCAACAAGCTGATCTGGATTATGAGGGTCAAAATAGACTCCTTTATCACCAAGCTGTTCTATATTAACCCTCAAATTAGAGGAAATAACAGGGACCTGCAGAGATATAGCATCTTCAATTACTGTGCTCCACCCTTCGAACAGGCTTGGCTGGATAACGGCCTGGGAATTTTTCATAAGAGGGAGCTGGTCATTTCTTGAAATAACACCCAGCATGCTTATCTGACTATTTAAGTCGTAATCGTCAATAATTCGATGTAAATCTGTAAGATATGTTGAATCTGCGGAATCAGGAAGTTTTCCGGTAAAAGCCATATGTTTTATTATACCTTTCACTTTCAATTTAGCCAGGGCTACCAAAAGGACTTTGTGGTTTTTATGTTTATGAAATTGATTTGAAACCATGAAGTATTTGTCAGGCAGTCCATACTTTATTTTAAGATCGTTAATATTCTGATCTGTTCCGGCATCAATTACAGATACAAAATGATAGACATGAAGATTCATCGTGTCCCTCACCCTGTAAAAATTCCGAAGGTCTGTGAGTGCATCATGACTTGATAGAACAAGATCATTAGTATTTTTCAATGCAAGTTTTGTACGTGTATTCCTTCCGGCACTCTGTGCGGCTGAAAAGAATTCAGGATAGTGTCTGTGTTGAAAGTCAGCACACCATGAAACAAGTTTTACTTTAGTTTCGGTCCTTACAGGATAGTCCTGTAATGGATAGACAGAATCCAGATCAAACTTTTGAATGATATCATATATGAAAAGGTTTTTTCTCAGAAGCATTGAGATAAGAGTTCCTTTAGTAATAGACGGAAAGTTCCATTCTATAGGATCAAGGTAGGGATACTTCATTTCGTCAATGAATCTTTTGAGGTCCTTCCTGTGGAAAAGTAATATCTCAGGCTTGTCCTTGTCGTCAAGAAAATTGAGAGTGTTGACAAGGTTTATAATGTAAATTACACCTCCCATCCATTTGGGACTGAAATTAAATAGAATGCCGACTTTCATTCTGTTGACCGCCATAATCACATTAATTAGATTTTCTTACCAGCTTTCAATCATATTCTTAATTCCCTCATCAATTCCCCAGACAGGCTCCCATCCGGCTCTTTTTTTGAGTTTTGTAACACTTGCCAGAAGATGTTCCCTTTCCACTTTTCTTACCCTCATGGGATCAATTTCAATTTCAATCTTTTCATTCAGCTGTCTTTCAAATGCTTCTACAATTTCTGTTACGGAGTATTCGATCCCTCTTCCAAGGTTGAAAGTATCGTGGCCGACGTTTTCAATATGAATAAGAAGCCTTACAGCTGATGCCATGTCGTATGTATGAATAAAATCTCTTTTAGGTTTCAGGTTCCCAAGCTTAATCTTTCTCAGCCCGCTTTTGAGTTGCTTATCAATTTCAGGGATTAAATGTGGATTGGTCTCGTTGGGTCCAAAAGCATTGAAGAAGCGGCAGACAATTGTATCAATCCTGGTGTCATGCCAGAACTCTTTCAAAAGATGTTCTCCTGTCAGTTTTGTTAGTCCATAAATATCGAGAGGCAGGACATTGTGTTCTTCATCCACTGCTTTGTCATAAATGGGATATACGGCTGCGGTTGAAGCAAATAATATTCTTCTCAGACCTGGTAATTGCCGACAAGCATCAAGGATATTCATAGTTCCCCTGATATTTATATCAGCGGCTTCATACGGATGTTGATTACAATAGGGAATGAAGTGAATGGCAGCAAGATGGATTACAGCATCAGGCCGGATATTTTCGAAAATTTCCATAATCCTAGCCTTATCCCGAATATCGGCAAGAAAAAAATGAGAATCGGGGATATCAATAAATTGTCGATTGCCAAATGAAAGGTTGTCAATGACATATATATCGTTTCCGTCATTCTTCAAGGTTGGGACAATTGCTGAGCCGATAAAACCTGCTCCTCCTGTGATGATTATTTTCATAGGGATGTATTTTAAACTCTACTTTTTAATCCGGGGATTTAGAATAAAACTTAAATATCGATTACAAATTGTTTCCGGAGAGAAAATACCGATATCCTCTTTTGCCCTGGTACCAAATTTCTGTCTCAAGTCATCATCCTGCATCAATAACTTAAGTTTTTCCCTGAAAGCAACAGAATCATGAACCGGCACAAGGAATCCATTATAATCATTTCTTATCATCTCGGACGGACCCGCGATACAATCGAATGCCACAACAGGAATTCCTGCAGACATAGCTTCCCCGATAGCATTGGGGAAGCCTTCCGATGAAGAAGTGAATGCGAAAATCCTGCTCTTCTTATAAAATAAATCAACATTCTCCTGTTTTCCTGTCAGAATGACCTTTTCTTCAGCTTTATTCCTCAATATTATCTCCCTGAGTTTTTGGGAATAGTTTTGTCCAAGATGATCGTAGCCCACAAGTACCAGTTTCCAGTCTGAAATCCCGATATCCAGGAATATTTCGATCAGTTTGTCCTGGTTTTTCGATCTGATCAGTCTGCTTACCATAAGAACAATGTTCTCTTTTTCAGTCTTCATTTCGTTGGAAATGGATCTGATGGGATTGCCGATTACAGTAGTATTCTTTAAGTTGAATTGATGCTCATATATTTCTTTGGCTTTCTGAGTCTGACAAATTATACCGGTGGCCAATGGATAGAGGATTTTCCTGAGAAGCGAATGAATCATATTATAAGTTCTTGCCGGGCTGCATCTGTCGGAGATAAAAACCGGAAACCTCAGACCGGAAAGAGAGACCAAGACGAAACTGTTCCATATTTCTCCAAAGGAGAGGATTGAGTCAGGTCTTATTTCTTTTACTGTCTTCCTGAGATAGATCAGCCTTTTCAGAGTATGAAATGTTCTGAATCTTTCATTTAAACTATGGACCGGTCTATGTATTTTGAGATTCTGAGGAACAGAGTAAAAGACCTCTGCTGTTTTACCGTACAGCACTAAATGTACCTCAATATCTTCCTGGAGGCAGAAAAAAGCAGCAAGTTCAGACATTGCTCTTTCCATACCACCAGCCTGAAGTGAGGGAATGACAAGACAAAGTCTTTTAAGAGGCATCAGATATTTTCTTCTTTTGTGATTTCCAGGGAACGATCGGGATCAGCTTTTTTGATAATATTTTCAATCATCCATCCATAAGGATTAAACGGGCCCTCATGCCAGTTCATATCCCTGTCCCAGAAACCGTTGCAGTCATCATAACCCTCTTTTGCAAAACCATAGCTGATCTCGACAATCAAAGGTTTTTTACCTATAAATACAAAATCGTACGACATACACTGGAACTTAAGTTTATCGGATATTTCAAAAGCTACCCTGACCGTTTTTTCATCAAAATGCTCCTTCCCGTATAAAATGAAACCACTGCCTGAAGCCCTGAAATCATTTTCTCTCACCATACGTTTTATCGCAAATGCCTTTGTCCCAATTACGATTACCCTTATGTCGAATTTGTTGTCAGGAATAAACTCCTGGAAATAAATATATCCTATTTCACGTCCGGTTACTTTGGTGTATTCAGTTGGGTAGATCAACCTGATCATTCCTTTTATGACATTATACAGATCAGTTTTCCCATAACGATACTTTCTGAATCTTTCCTTAATATCTTTAATTCCCCCAAATTGTCTGTGTCCCCTGCCAAATGATACTTTTATAAGTTTTGAAGCTTCCTGTTTGTTCCTGACAAGCCGAACATTATCAGAACCTGCTCCATTTCTTAACTTGAATACTTTGGGAAATGATGTCGTTTCAGCCCATTTTAGGGCTTCTTGCTTTGAATAAAAAACATATGCTGGTGCCAGTGGCGCATCAATTGATTCAAGCAGATATTTCTGACCTACCTTGTCATCAAAATGCCATGATGTCCTGAAATCGGGGAATACTTTTTTCCCGGAGATTTCGACGGAATAAAGAAGTTGTTTTGCAAATTTACTGTCTTTAGCTCCTTTATGGTTAAAATGCCACATCAGGGCATCACAATCTGATAATTGCCCGAATATATCGTTGGAATAACAGTCAACTATTTTGTAATCAATCATGTTGGCCTTGCAGTACGCAATCCACCTGTCACTGAAGGAGAAGGCAGAATTATGAATGCCAATTTTCATTTTTCTTGTCAAGATAAATTAATGCCCATATCTCGAAGGATAATATGACCCAAAGTGCTTCAAGTTCAGTATAACTGAGTCCCGGGAGATCCGACAGCCAGCCTGACACTATTTTGTAATTAAATATACCCCTGCTTTTTACAGAAGACAGAATTACTGAATTCAGATAGCCAATGAACCTTGGATTAAGGAAGAATTCCCTCACAGGTATTCCAAATCCCATTTTATTCCTGAAAGCAAATTCAGTTCCGAAAGTCCCAGCTGTCAGTTTTTTAAGCAGGTATTTCTCATTATTATATCCTTCAGCACTCTTTCTAAGAAGCAGATGTTTTTCTGGTATCAAGAAAGAGTGTTCCACAACTTCATTATCTAAAAAGGGGACTCTGTTCTCAATGGAATGCGCCATTGACATTTTATCCTGTCTAATCAGCAGGTCGGGCAGGTAGGTAAGCAGTTCATACTTGACCTGTCTGTCAAAAAAAGAACCTGATAAATTCTTGTAAAGTGATAATCTTGATCCAATAGAATTACTCAGAGTAAAGTCAGCTTTAATTCTTCCGGCGATTGAGGGATGCATAAACGAAGTTGCCATAACTGCACGATGTTCATGTCTGAAATAATTTGCCAGAATTGCAGGATATGCGAAATTTTTTCTTAGTTCACTCTGCAGTTTTCTTGGTCTGAAGGGGTAACCGATATCATAAAATCTGTTGTATCCACCGAACACTTCATCGGCACCTTCACCACTGAGAAGTACTGTTACGTACTCTTTAGCCCTTTGGGACAGTTTATAAATGGCTACAGTATTCGGATGGTTCAGCGGGGATTCGAGGTGCCATGTTGCATTTTCAATATTATCAAAGTAATAATCTGAGTCAAGCAGAAATTTATGTGATACAATTCCAAGGTTGATTGAAACAGTATCAATAAACCTTTCTTCAGTAAATTTCTGGTTTTTAAATACTATGGAAACTGCTTCAAATGATCCTTTCTCGCTGTTCTTATTTGCAAGCCAGGTCACTAACGAGGAGTCTATTCCACCTGACAACTGGCAGCCCAGTTTTACATCACTCATGAGCTGCCGCTTAACGCTTTTTCCCAGGTCAGACCCTATCATATCGCCGTAAAATTTCAACCCCTTATCTTCATTGATATTTCTAGAATAGGATTCAACAGAAAAATACCTGTTTTTAGATAATCCTTTCTCCCGACTATAGGATAGGAAGTGACCAGGTTCCAATGATTCTACATCCCTTACAAGAGTCCCGCTGATATTGTTTCTGAAAAGAAGGTATTCATTTAACTGATCCTCTCTTAAGGAAAAATTAAAACCTTTAAGGAATCCAAAACTCTTCATCTCAGAGGAGAAGGCAATTGTCTCGGCAGTCCAAACATAATACATCGGTTTTATTCCAAACCTGTCCCTAGCTATCAACAACCTTTTTCCCCTAAGATCGGCCATTACAACAGCAAACATTCCGTTAAGTCTTTCCAGCATTCCCTCGAGTCCATAACGAAGGAACAATGCAAGTACGATTTCTGTATCAGAAGTGCTTTTAAACCTGTAGCCCCATTTTTCGAGCTCATTTTTATAGTCAAAAGCATTATAGATCTCCCCATTTAACATCAGAATTACATTTTTGTCGGGATTCATCATAGGCTGGTGTCCGTTTTGTGAAAGATCCAGGATACTTAATCTATTAAATCCAAAGATTCCATCAAAATTTTCTTCCAGGCTTACCGGAGTTTTATGATCATATTCCCGTGCTAACCCAGTATTAAGATTGAAAGCCATTAAACCCGAGTCATCGGGACCACGATGTTTCTGAACACGCATCATCGCGATTATTTCCGATGTGTCTTTTATTGTCTTGCTACCGGTATGTATGTACCCAGAAATTCCGCACATTAGGTTCTTTAACTTTAAAAATTTGTGATGGTCTTTTTGTTTGTTATCTCATTTTAAAAGGGACCTGTCAGCAACAGTTCAGGAAAATCTACGATGTTGGAAAACAATTATTATCATTTAGGATATCCCAGTAATCTTAACAATACATCCCTGTGTGATTCACATCTTATAATATTAAGGTACAGGCGTCTTTTCCTTTTTGATAATAATTTCGGGAAAAAACCTCTTTTTCTTAAAGCGGTTATGATTCTTCCAAAATATGGTTCAAGGTATGCATCATACATGGGGAAGACCGAACTACAATATCGATTATATTCTGATTCCAGTTTCTCATCATCGGCGATGATCTCATTGAGTCTGTCAATTTCCTTAAAGAATTGTTCTCTTTCTTTTTCATCTGGATGAAATATTCCTGGTTTGTCATTACATTGTATCAGGGGAATTATTTCAAAGCTGGTACCTTTACCGATAGTCAGTCTTACGCAATAGCCTTTATTCCATGTCGAATTCCTTTTTCCAGACCAATCATAAATAAAGTTACCAAGTCCGTAAAAAATCGGTCTTGATTTATAAACTTCATAACCTGAAAATGCATGAGTATGATGTGAAACAACAGCATCAGCTCCAGAATCTATTAGGAATCGGTATAGCAGTTTCGTTCTGGGTGATGGCAATTCATAAAACTCATTACCAGCATGGACGATCACAAGAATGAAGTCATGATGCTGTTTCACTGTCTGAATATCATTGTAACATTTAATGCTATCTACAGGATTTCCGTGATACATGTTGTCCGGAGAGCTGAGGAACTCATTGTCAGCATAATTCAGGATAGCCAATTTTTTACCCTTAATTGGGAGAAAAAGTGGATCAGCTGCTATTTCAGCAGTCGGACCTATACCGACTGTCCGAATATTTGCTTTTCTGCAAAGTTTAACTGTCTCTTCAACTCCTTCGCATCCAAAGTCCATTATATGGTTATTAGCCATTGCGGCTATATTGAATCCCGCGTATTCAAGAAGGTTAATACATGCAGGATCTGCTTTCTGATGCGGCCCTGTTTTCAACCTTGGGTTCATTGATCCTGTAAGGGGGCACTCCAGATCGGTTATATTCAGATCATTCTCCCTGAAAACATCAATGAAGTTGTTAAAAACCGTGCCATAATCCTTTTTTAAAGCAAGGTATTCAACTCTGTTAATCGGGCAAAAATCACCTGTTAAAAGAATTTTTATATCAGGGTTATTCATTAAATCAATCATTTATTTCTGAACATGAAATGAGGATAAAGATGTTCTGTTTAATGTCATTACCTGCAGTCAGATATTGTATCTTGCAATCAGGTCACCCAGCTTGTCTGATGTCAAAAACTCTACATCCGGCCATTTCTTTATTATTTCTGATAACAACACATCCAACAATCTAAGGCTTTTTTCCCTGTTTTTCGGGTCAAGAATACCGATAAAATTTATCCTGTGAACACTTATTATTGCAGGTTTATTCCATCTGAATGCAATATTTATTCTTTCAAGACATTCACCAACCGGATCGGTTGATTTTGACAACGAAGGTTCAAAAAAGGCATTCCTTACCAGGTAATACTGGTCGAAGCGGTTCCTCTCCCCGAGCAAATGGTACTTCTTTTTATATTTTCCGAAAGTCCCTGTTGGGATTGATTGTACAATTAATCCCTGTATATATTTCACACCGTTGATACAAAGTGTTTCTTCGATATCACTGTTCCAAGTATAACAGGGTGGGATAAAAGATTTTGACCTGAAACCAAAAATACTCTCAAACAGACCAAGCCCTTCAGACAGACTCTTCTTCATTAATGCCAGATCTGAAGGTGTGTCGTAATCAAGTACTTCCATGAAATTATAGTCACCGTTTCCCGAGAAAGTGGTTTCCGCGTCGAAAGTCAGCATCATTTGCGGAGTTTTCTTTTCAAGGGCTTTCATCCATCTCACAACATTAACATGTTCACGGCCATGGAATTGTGGTCTGAATAAACCTGCATTATTACCTTCATTCCATAATGATATCACCCTATCCCGTTTTTGATAACGGTTAAGAGTTTCAGCAACAGATTCGTAAAAATATTCTTTAAAATCGGATTCTTTTATCTTTCGAAAATCAGGATTTCCCACTACCATATTTGCAGTTATAGCCGCCGGATTTCCAAATGCATCCCTGTGATGACTCAAAACTTCAAAAAGCATCTCGAGGTCATCATTACTTTCAATTGAGTCGAGCCTGTTATAATCGCTTCCTGAAATATCAAACCCATTTGAAAGGAATTTGGAATATACCTGATTTGAGGGCATTCTTATACTTCCCCAGTCGTCCGATTCCAGGATAATAATATGCCTGCGAGTCCTCCATCCCGGAATACTTATCAGATTTTTTACAATGTAAAATTTTAATGATTGCTTCACCCGGCAATGAGATGATTAATTAAAAATAATCTCCGAGATTGAAAGAACCGGAGCTAAGAAAGGAGTCCCAAAGCCAGGCATAAAGATCCACGCACTGATGCTTTCGGAGCCAAGTCTGAATCTGATTGCTGCGAAAAGGATCATTGGGAAGAGACCAGCCAGTGTCAGAAGGTTAATCCTGTCATTTTGTAATTTCAGGGAGTAGAAAAAGATATAAATGGTTGCAAACAAGTAGAATACTATCTGAAACCTTCCTCCAAAAGTGGGTATAACGTTGGCAAAGTTCACAAATGCAAAGAAGAGAAGAACAAAACTGAACATATTTTTCTCTTCCTTTCTTTTTACTGAATTTCTATCAATGATCTGGATGATCAAAACTGCGGCTATAAGGAAATAGAAAACCAGGTTATCGCTAAGTTGCATGAACCAGGAAGCATTTTCCTGTGATTCTCTCATCCCGCTAATGTAATTCTCACTAGCGTAGCCCTCATACCTGCTTTGAATTACTCCTCCCATTCTCAATGAGATCGTTCTGAAAAAAGGACCCAGTAAAGTAGGCATAGCAATCGAAACCATGGCAAGCGGGAAATAAACAATATTTCTGTTACCTGCAAGTACATAGATTATCAGAATGGCATTCGCAGTTACAAGGCTCCAGTGAACCAGAGTCGCAGAAAGAGTAAGAAACAGGAATTTATAATCCCTGTAAAGTATTACATGAAGCGCGCCATAGAAAAAAATCCAGATCGCCGTAGGCATCCTTACTCCGCTGATCGCTGTGATAGGTAGAATAAAAATGAAGAAGGCCATGTAGATCAATGGATTCCATCCATGACCTTCCTGGTATTTGTTGTGCAGAATGTTGATTGTTTTCAGATAGAAGAATCCGCACAGTGCAGCCCATATTCCGAAATATAACCCTGCATGGCTTGTAAATCTTGATACAATGAAAGAGACGAGCGGTTCGATAATATCTACTGTTGTATCACTGTATAATCCGCCGACAATATTAAAAAAGTGAGAAAATGACAATTCAGCATTGGCTTTAAGTCTGAGACCGTACCTGAAAGCATCAACAAATTCGTTATTGTTTACGAATGAGAGTCCATAATAAACAAGGAAGAAATAAACCACTTTTCGGGCTTCTTTCTGGCTGTAATTCATCAGTGCTACAATAAATGCCATGAATGGCCACAAAAGGAACAACAGAATATAGTTTCTGGTGTTTGAGACCTGCATGGTCAATAACTGACCTGAGGAATTCCTGAGCATTTATTATACGACTTTTGTTAAGAGGTTTAAAAACTGCCTTGATACATTAGAAATATGATATTTTTCGGGATCAGGAAGCTTCATCCTGTGACTGTAGTCACCTTGAAGGAACTCTATCATATGTTCCTTATTGAAGGTGCTTTCAATATTCAGGACCGGACGATTAACAATAGCATAATCAATTAATTTACTTGGCAGGTTCAAAGGTGTGTTGTTGTCGAAATTGATCAGAAAATCCATACCTGCAAGGATATTTAGAAGTTCGTCCCGTGGTATATTAGCTGATACAATCAGTTTGTTGTTTAATTTATCCTTGTAATTATCGAGCAATTCTTGTTTGTCTGTAAAGATATAAAACCTGAATTCCTGATCTGATTCAGTCAGAAAATCCAATAATTGTCTGGGATCACGTACTCCGGGTAAAAATCCGCCTGCATAAGCAAATTTAGGAATTTCATTTTTGATGTCAGTATTGGTGTTCGTTTTCAAATTGAAATCAAAGCCTTGAGGAATTATCCTTATTTTATGGTGAAACTCCTTATAATAGGCTGGTATTGCACTCTCGATAGGAATTGAAATGAAATCTGCTTTCCTGCAAAACCATTTTTCAAAGTAACCGAAATAGAAAGGTTTCTTAAATCTGTCAAGTGTATTACCCATGAATGGATCACCACAATCTGCAATCCAGGTGCCGGCAAGCCTGTTTTTCTTAGAGACAGCCCAGGCAACACCCCAGTGTACAGGATGCGGGACAGCAAATGATATCATCATATCATACTCTTTTTCATCCTTAAGTACCTGTTTTACTCTAAACATGTCCTCTATTGCAGGATATTCAAACAAGAGCTGAAGCAACCTTGAAGTAATGCTTGTTATCCTTGAAAATGGCTTATGTTTCGCTTCGGGAATCAGAGGAAATCCTGATTTCGTCCACATTCTTAGCTTTACAGGGAATTCATTAAGAAAAGCGGAATAATCATACTGCCTGTGTTTTGAAATAACGGTAACAGAATGTCCTTGTCTGTAAAATTCTTTTGCTAGTTCAGTGGCACGAAAACTTCTGGGTGAAATTTCCGGATAGAAACCATTTGACACCAGAAGGATCTTCATTATCGGGATACTTTATTGTTTACTACCGGTAACACTTATTTGGTAATTCTGATCAAAAGCTCTGAAACACGAGAGCGTGTTAATCTGAAGCGATGATAACTGAGAGATCTTTCTTAAGTCTTTCTATTATTGTCTCTTCAGACAATTCACTTTTAAGAATTGATCTGTTGTTTTCAATCTCTTGCTTCGTAAGGTTCAGGAATACTGATTTATTTTCGGTTTTCAGATCTTTCTCTATTGAAAAGATTTTAACTCCTATCCTTTTCAGATACTGATATATAGTATTTGATTCATTAAGATAGAGTTTACTTCCCAGATATAGAAGTGCTACAACATTCCCAAATCCCTGTTGCCGGTAATGATTCATTATAACTATGCCGCAATTAACCAGGAATTTTGTATACTCACTTAGCGGCATGAACTTCCGGAGCGCGAGAAAATAAGTATTGAAGAGCTTTTTCCCATAGCCTTCAATGTAATCAGCGTATTGTGAATTGCCGTAACTGAGAGGTACAATAATTCTGCGTTCCCCAGTCTCAAGGTTTTGCAGGATATCAAATGCTTCAATATGGTTATTTGAGGATGAAGCTGAATTTCCCACAAGGATGTCATTTCCAGTGACCGTTTCGGATTCATTGCCCTTTAGAATAAACTCCAAAGGATAATATGAGAATAGGATCTGGTTGCAATCTTCAGAGATAATCTTTTTGTCACTGAAAAAATCAAATTCCTCCTTATATGGGACACATAAATATCTGAGATTAAGTGCTGTCAGCTTTGATGCATCCTTTAGGTTAATGTCATTATGGTATACTAACCTTCTGATCTTTTCCTTCATCTTTTCCGCAAACGATGGATCGGGTATTGGGAGTTTAATTTGGGCAGTCTTATTGCCAAGGAGATACTCTTTTGGAAAGTTATCCTCAGTATAAAGCTCCGCACCCCAAAGGATTCCAATAAACTTGTTCTTCTCCTTTGCCAGAAGAAATACATTACCATTGATCTCTGTTAGGCCATGGAGAAAAACACAATCGAATGCATTTGTCAGACGTGAAAGTTTTTTTATCAGTGTTCCTCCGAAATAGACCCGTTTGATATTTATATTTGGGGTTACATATCTGAAATCTCTGGAGAATCTTGATTTTGGGATAATGAACAGGTTAGACTGTGGTAATATTTTTTCAAATAAATAGTTGGCGGAATTAATGAATTTCTCGTCCGAGGCCAGATGCAATATTTTGGGTGTGCTTTCATTCATTTTAAAGTGATTTGATCGCTTTTACAATCCCTTCCAACTGTTGATCGGTGAGTTCATAAAACAGAGGAAGCCTAACGAGACAATCAGAATATAAATCAGCATTTGGCAGTTCCCGCTGTCCATGCAGTTTGTTGTAGAAAATACTTTTATGAAGACTCAGATAATGGAATACGGCATGGATTCCGTTTCTCCCCAGATGCTCAATAAGATTGGCTCTTTGTTCCACATTCTTGCAGACGAGGTAAAAGATATGGCCATTTTGGGCAGTATAATCAGGGATATATGGCAGCCTAATTTCCTTTTCCTCTGTCCATTGCTTTAATCCATCATAGTAATACTGCCAGATACTGGTTCTTCTTTTTTGAATATCATCAATATTTTCAAGCTGGGCCCAAAGGTATGCAGCAATAATCTCGGAAGGGAGGAATGATGATCCGGTATCGACCCATCCATACTTGTTTACCTCTCCCCTGAAGAACTCAGCTCTGTTTGTCCCTTTTTCCCATATTATTTCTGAGCGGCCGATATACTTGCTATCATTAATGGCAAGCATTCCCCCTTCGCCAGAATTTATATTCTTTGTTTCATGGAAAGAAAAAGTCGAAAGGTGGCCGATACTCCCCAAAGGACGACCTTTATATTTCGACTCAATAGCCTGTGCCGCATCTTCTATTACCAACAGGTTGTTCCTTTCAGCTATATCCATTATCTTATCCATATCACAGGCGATCCCACCATAATGAACCGGAACGATTGCTTTAGTCCTTTCTGTCATGCAATTTTCGATTAGACTTTCATCCATTCCCGGATGGTCACTGCGACTGTCAATAAAAACAATTTTTGCCCCCTGTCTTACAAAAGCAAGGGCTGTTGACACAAAAGTATAAGAGGGTACTATTATTTCATCTCCAGGCCTTATATCGGAAAGAATCGCACACATTTCCAGGGCATCAGTACAGGAAGTTGTCAACAGCGCTTTCTTGAAACCGTATCGTTCTTCAAAGAAATTCTGACATTTTCTTGTGAATATGCCATTACCTGATATTTTTCCCGAGTATACAGCCTGATACATATAATGCATCTCTTTACCTGTCAGATATGGTTTGTTAAAGGGGATCATAATAAGTCAATGAGTATGAAACAATAAATACTTTATGGAAACGATGCATTAAATTAATTAATCGCGGTTCCAGAAATGATAAACATTAGTGATGCTTTTTGATTTGAAGTTGCATTTTTCATACAAACTGCAGGCAGGTCTGTTCTGTAATTGTGTAACAACTTTTATTGTATTGAAATTCAGATTGTAGGCAAAATCGTCAGCATACCGTACCAGATCCGTACCTATACCCATACCGTAGAACCTGCTGTCGACTGCTACAAGTCCGATATCGGCGCACCCGTCTTTTTCACCAAGAGTGATAATCCCGGTTGTTTCCTGACCTGATAATGAGACTAGTGTTTTAAAGGCTATTTTTTTCGACACCGAGTCGGTGATCCACCTTGTATACAACCTCTCAAATTCTTTGTTCATGAAATTTTTGTCAAGCCTGAATCTGGAAAACTGACCTGCAAGTAATCCTAACTCAACTACCCTGACTGATGGGATTTTGAATTCGTATTCCTTTACAACGTTTTTAAACGTTAAATGTGGTTCAGTGCTTTTGGAAAATACTACTTTCTGATCGGTCAACACGCCTCCTTTTTCTGTTATTTTCACATTCAGGGAATTAACTGAAGGAGAAGCGAATAAATAAACAAGACGGTACCTGTTAGATATAATATCCAAAAAGACCATTTCAACTGATGCTGATCCCACGTCATCAAAAATTACACGGCCGACTGGGTATCCAAAAAAATCTGAATCCCACTTAAGGTATTCAAGAGTATTAAACCGTTTGTTCACTTCAAGATGGAAATCACTGGTTGGGATGCATTTATTTAATTAAAAGCATTGAAAGCCACCCTATCTGCTTCTTTATGTTTGATTACAGATTTGGTAGCTCTTTTGAACTCATAATAATATGCCTTCAGACAGTAAGAAATAGGAATAGTATTATATAACCTAGAGTAATAAATATAAGGTTTTACGACACCTTTAAGCTCAATTTTCCCAAAACCGGATTTTGTCAATTCTTTCCTTACCCATAAATAGTTTTTTAATACTGGTCTCCGGATTGCAGAATTAAGAGAAAGGAATACAAATTTACTAATCGGTTGATTGATAAAGTATTTCTGTTCAGGACTTAATTTGTTTTCGTTCTGGAAACTGCTCAGGCTTTTTGCCGCCATAATAAAACCATTTACAGCTTTTGATGAGTGGTAAAGATCTGAATGAGTGGCTGAACCAGGTCTGGTTGTCCTTTTATAGAACTCCCTTCCGTCGAAAATGCATCTGTTTGCAAGACATAGTATACGGGCAATCATCTCCCCATCTTCAAGATAGGGGACGTCTGGAAGGAATCTCAAATTATGAGAGTTGAGAAAATCCGTCTTAAACAGAATAGCCCACATCCTGTCAGGATCTGTTTTACCGTCACCTCTTGCTAAATAATACGCCTGTATTCCTGAGTATGTTTTACCAGAGTGTTCGTTATTAAATACACTTCGTACAATACTCATATCCATGCCATAAACAGTATATCCCAGGAATGAAACCTGGGCATGCCAGTTTTCTGCCCTGCCAATAACTCCCTTAAGAGAATTTGGTATTACATAATCATCCGGATCAATAAACAAAATGTATTTGCCGGAAGCAAGATTAATACCATTGTTTCTAGCCCGCGAAACACCTTGGTTTATCTGGTCAATAAGTATAATATTTTTAAACTCATACTGAAGCTTTTTAACTATTTCACGGCTATTATCCGGAGACCCATCGTTAATGCAAATAATCTCATATTCGTCTTTTTCCAAATCCTGATCTTCAAGATTACGGATGCACCATTCAACATAATGCTCCACATTATACATAGGAATAATAACAGACAATAATTTCATCGGCTTGTTACGGATACTATCTGTAAAATTCATTGGAAGCTAAAGTCTTGTCCATGCGTTTCCTGAGCCAGATCAGATATCGGAAAGGATTAAGATAAAGAGTTAAAAGGTTCAAAAGAAACCTGTTTGGGATCCTATTACGGTTTAACCATTTATACTTGAATACCCGTGAAACAAACCAGGTAAATATCTGGTCAAGCCTCACATCTGTCGGCAGGTAAGGATAAGTATATATCTTTCTGAAATTGTTTGTTTTAAGAAAGTTGGGATTAACAATAAAATCATTTCCGGTATTATTTATTGCTTTGGAGTGTCTTCGGTAGTTTACTGTGGTTTTTTCCATGAAGTAAAGCCGATACCCATTTCTTGTTAAATTCAGCCAAAGAGGATGATCTTCTAGTAATTTGAATCTTTCATCAAAGCAACCCACGGAGAAAATGGCTTCCCTGTCCATGAATACCGAAGGTGAGAAATGGATCCTGTCACAAACTAAAAGCATTCTGTACTGCGAATCCGCACTTCTGCCATAAGCCATAATCCCATCAGAGCTGAAAGGATTACCCGGTATTGTCCTGATATAGTTTTTGGGGTCAAAGCTATCCTGATATACATCGACATATGAGAAGAGAACTTTAATACAAGGGTCAGAGGATATCATTCTCATATTATCTGTAATACAATCAGGTCTCAGTGTGTCGTCTGCACCAAGGATCTTTATCCAGGAGCCTGAAGAAGCATTTAATCCTCTGTTGACATTTGAGGGAACACCAGTATTTTTTAATGAAGTGATTAAAGCGATATTTACAAAACGGTTACTGTTCTTCTTCATCCATTCATTACACAACTCAGCTGTATTGTCAGTTGAGAAATCATCCGTCACGATAAGCTCAATTTCCTTCCATGACTGACTTTTGACACTCTCAAGTGTTTCAATAATATAAGGTTCCGAATCATAGGAGGCTATAATTACCGATACCAATGGATTCATTATTAACCGGACTATTTGTTTAATTTATTGCTTATCAGTGACTTGAGATCCATGAGCTTGTTTAATTTATAAATTGATGCTCCGGTTGCAACTGATACGACGACGATTCCAGTGACATATCTCAAAGCAATATTGTCGATGAAAACTGTCAAAAATGACAAAACCACAAATCCATTAGTGAGTATTGCGATACGGTAAAATTCGTTGCTGAATTTGAAATTGTAGTTGATTTTCAAAATTATATACGAAATAAGTATTGAAAGAAAGTAACTTGCGGTGAATGATATTCCCAACCCATTTAAACCAAAGAATTTATAAAAAACAAGATTGAACAAGAGAATGAGAATTCCGGCAATTACTTCAATCTTTAGAAATAGACTGCCATTTCCTTTTGCCAGATAAACATATCCCATTGCCCAGGAAATTGCCTTGAATTGGATACCTAGCAATGTTAAGCTAGCGAACATGACAACAGGTTCAAATGCAGGAGTATATAAAATCCTTACGACCAGCGGCATTGCAACAATCAATATGGAAAGCAGAGGCGACATCATCAATAATGCTGTAACTCCCTGTTGTTGGACTAGATTCTTTACTTTGTCGTTATCCTCCTGGACAGCTGCCAGCCTCGGAAAATAATCGGTCGCCATTGCAGAAAATATTATTCCTGTATATTGACCAATGACACCCCATCCCGCATTATAGAAACCTACCTGTTCAACTCCTCCAATGTTGCTAATAAAGGCATTAAGTACATAGGTCGAAAATGAAGCTATAAATCCTGCAACTGTCATGAAAAGGCCGAGTTTTACCATGCCAAGTCCTGATTTATAAGTTGCTTTCCATGTCAGTCTTATATCCCCAACCGAAACTTTTGAAGAATAGTACCATGACAACAGCAGTGCTGTCAGCGCTGAAATAATCATTGCAGGCACAATTCCCTTCAATCCAAACCAATAGAATAGTGGCACAGAAGTCAACAATCCGACAACAGAACCGATGACTCCTGACCTGGCCATATCTTTCAGTTTCCTGCTCCCCTGCAGGACGGAATTCTGCCCTTTGCTTACCGATTGAAGTATAAGTATTAAGGAAAGCCAGATAAAAGCCCATGTATAGTCTTTGTTCCCAAAGGTCCAGATGCTTAAGTAGGGGGCAAGTGCAATTGTTGCCAAAGCTCCGACAACTCCAGTAACCCATGACCATCTTCTTAATATTATAATTGCTGTGGAGACTCTCGTCTGATCCTCATATCCGTGTGCCTGAGCAATATCCCTGACTGCGCTGTATGAAATTCCCAAGCCTGTAACAGATAATATTAATTGTAGGGGTGCATTCAGGAGACCCATTATTCCAACACCTGTTGTTCCCAGCAACACTGCAACGAATTTGGTCCGGATGATCCCGATAAGAATCTGGAAGACCTGAACACCTCCAAATAGTGAGGTAGCCTTAAGTAACTGTCGATATGATGTCTGTTGATCTGTCAAATGCTAGTTATCGGATTAATATCATCTGAATTTATTTATTGCTTCCACCACGTAGCTGATATCGTTCTCTGACAGGACAGGGCTCATCGGCAGGCTTAAGACTTCTCTGTGAATTAGCTCGGTGACAGGAAGGATAATTTTTTCGAATTCCTTATATGCCAATTGTTTGTGCGGGGGCGTTGGATAATGTATTAATGTCTGTATTCCTTTATCAGACAAGTATTTCTGCAGATTATTACGATCAAGATGACGAATTACAAACAGATGCCAGACATGACCAGTGTCAGTAAGACAGGGCATTTTTGGTTTATCCTCAAATGAATCCGGTAGAATTACTGAAGGAATATTTATATTCTTTGAATAGAATTCTGCAATTTCACGTCTTATCTGGTTATCAGAATCGAGTCTGTGCAGTTTGACCCTGAGCACTGCCGCCTGTATCTCATCGAGACGGGAGTTAAGTCCTTTATATTCATGTACATATTTCTTTGTTGACCCATAATTAGATAATGTTCTGGCAATATAGGCGAGCTCCTCATCATTTGTTGTAATAGCTCCGCCATCACCTAAAGCCCCTAGATTTTTTCCGGGGTAAAAGCTATGACCCGACGCATCGCCCAAGGAACCTGTTCTGCTTGTCATTCTTCCTGATGACCCGGAATGATCTA
>CAYXNK010000006.1:0-25308 GCA_964466395.1 uncultured Oscillospiraceae bacterium
TTCCATGTTGGGGTAAACAACACGGGAAGAGTCGCAGGGAACGGTGGAGTAGACAAAAGCGTCAGCCTTAACACCATACTGGTCTTCAACAAGGGTTCCGAGGTATGTTTTGCACAGACCGCAGGTCGTAGCGGGAACATACTTTTCCGCGGCATCGATGAACTTGCCGGTCAGAACGGGGTTGGGGGAAAGACGGATTGGAATCGTGTCCAGATAAACAGGAACACAGTCAAATGCAACAATAATGTCAACGGGAACAGGGCCGCCAAAGAAAACAAGCTTCTTGCCGTTCTTGTGGGCATCGCGAACCTGATGCCACATGTCGTACTGAATCTGAAGAGTCCAAAGAAGGTCAGGATTTCTTTCCTTCATACGCTCCATTTGTCCTTCTACTTTTTCGCAGCAGAAATCAAAAACGGACATTTCTCCAGCCATTACGGCATCTTCTAATCTAGTATCCTTAGCCATTGCCTTAGTCCTCCTTTTCAATCATTTCAACGAAAGCCTCAGCACGGATAGCAAGCTGTCCGACATTGGCAAGATGCTCTTCACGATCAACGATGAGCATCGGGATATCAGCTTCCTTAAGCAGGGGCTCAAGGAACATTTTTTCGCCGCCCCAGCACTCGCAGTACTGCATCTTCTGATAGACTACGCCGTCAACATTGAACTCTTTTGCGGTGTCAAAGATCCACTGCTGCATTCTCTCACGGTTGTCCAGCATACGGGGGCAAACAACACGGGTAAGGTAGTAATCTGCAAGGGAGGCCAGAACGTTAGTCTCGTCAAGTTCCACCGGGTAGTTGAAAGGTCTGCTACCATAGCAGAGCGCGTCATGCACAACCAGACCGCCCTTATCCTCGATAACCTTGAGGTATCCGGGGTTGTCGAGCGCGGAGCCAATGACCATGAGACGTGCACGCTTGTCGGTGATGGGAGCGCGGTTCTTTGCATCTGCGAGGAAAGCCTTAAGAAGCTCTATGTACTCTTCAACAGGAACGTCACTGTATTTGAGTGTAATCTTGAGCGTGTCTTCACCGCTGATAACGGGATGTTTCTCCTTGCGCAGTTCATAAACCTTCATCACAAGCTCACGAGCTTCATTGTATTTGGCAATGGAAGCCTTAAGCCTTTCATCGGTCATCTTGTTTCCAGAGAATTTTTCAAGGATTTCAATAAGGCCCTTCAGCTCGGTCATATAGTACTGAAGGCCGAGGTCCTTATAATCCTTGTAAACACGGGGCGCACCGATCTGTGCGTAGAGCCTATCCCTCTTGTTTACCTTGTCGATATGCTCTGCGTTGTCAAAGATACGCCAAGGCATCATGCAACCGTCGGATGTGATGATACCGTCAACGTCGTCGTACTTGCCATCAATCCAGTACTGCAGGATTCCTCTTGCGTAGCTGCAGCTGAATGTGGACATCCATGCATCGCCATCGGGGGTTTCAGTGGTACCTGTTGCTCTAAGACGGACAGGCATAATATCTAGTGCATGCAGGATTTCTACCGGTACGTGGCAGCAGAGAAAGCCCAATGCTTTCTTTCCTTGTGCCTTCCAAGCTTTAACTGACTCGCTCGAAATTTCTGAATCGAATAATTTCTGGTAATCCATGTGTCTCCTCCTTTTTATTCTTGGGGCAATAATTTCAAACCTGCCAGGGTCTCCGCCCAATAAAGGTGTGCGAGAACCCGCAAGTTAAAATTCAAAATGTCTCCCCAATAGCTCTGCTGAGCAGCCCTTCTGCCTAAAGCCCTGCCCGGGGATTGGTCTTTGTCCGCATTTCTCACTCCATTGTACGCATTACATTTTACCGTTTGGTGAATGAATTGTCAATTCTCGTTTGCTATTTATACACAAGCGCAACAAACCGTATTTTTTGTTGTGCATTATGCGCAGGCTTTCTTCCAATTATTTGGAGTTTTCCCTCTTTGGCCTTTCATTTTACCAATTCACTTGTCCTATCATTTCATAACACTTGTCTCGAAATAGTCCGAAATCTGGCTCTTAAAAGTATCACAGGTTTTTTGTTGCTTTGACTTTTTCGCCCTATCCCATATGCATATGCTCATATACATATATATATAGTGTAATGAACATGTTTTTTGAGCTTTCATTTCTCGCACCGGTTCCCGCAGCTTAAAAACAATTCAGGCGCTGCCTCAATTTTAGCAAATTAAACCGCGATTTTCAAACCTGCCCCCAGGGGAGTGCGACCGGGCGCGTCGAAAGATAAGGAAGCGGCCGAAGTTCCGTGCGGCCGCTTCCTTATCGGTTTTAGCGATTATATTTCTTCGGCTGTCTTTTACAGCTATTACCCGCAAAACATGGGATTTTTCATGTTGACGCGGAGGATATCGTCCTTGGTAATTTGCTCCCTGCCTCTGAGGTAGCGGCGGAGCACTTTGGGCACCTCAATGGAGCCGTCGGCATTCTGATAATGCTCCACAATGGCAGGCAGAATGCGGCTTGTGGCAAGACCCGAGCCGTTCAATGTGTGGCAGAGCTCTACCTTGCCTGTGTCCTCCCGGCGAAAACGAATCTGTCCTCGGCGCGCCTGATAGTCCCTGGCGTTGCTGACAGAGGAGACCTCCTTATATCCGCCCATGGATGGAATGTAGACCTCGATGTCATAAGTTCTTGCCATGGAGGCGGAGCAGTCGCCGGCTGCCAGCTTGACGGTGCGGAACTTGAGCCCCAGGTTTTTCACAAGGATTTCGGCCTTGGTGACCAACTCCTCAAAGGAGGCATCGGAGTCCTCGGGCTTTGTCAGCTGGAACATTTCCACCTTATTGAACTGATGTCCGCGAATCATGCCGCGCTCCTCAGAGCGATAAGAACCGGCTTCGCGGCGGAAGCAAGGGGTGTAAGACACATATTTGCGAGGCAGCTCGGCCTCGGTGAGAATCTCGTCTCTGTGCAGGCCGGCTAGGGCAGTCTCCGCCGTCGGCAGCAGGAAGCGTCTCTGCTGCTCCTCCTCGGCCTCCAGCCAGAACACATCGTCCTGGAACTTGGGGAACTGACCGGCGGTCAGGCCGCTTTCATAGCCCAGCATGTGGGGAACCATCACAAATTCGTAGCCGTCCAGCTCATGGGTTTCAATGAAGTAATTCAGCAAAGCCCACTCCAGGCGTGCGCCCATACCCCTATAGACCCAAAAACCGCTGCCAGCGAGCTTTGCGCCTCTGGGATAGTCGATCATGCCCAACTCTGTGCAGATGTCAACATGGTTTTTCGGCTCGCTCTCGCGCGGTCTGGCACTTCCGAAAAAGCGCAGAGGCTGGTTGTTTTCTTTTCCACCGGCCAGAAGGTCAGCGTCGGGCAGGTTGGGCAATGAGAGCATCAGGTTCTCATATTCTTCTTCAACAGTTCTGAGCGCTGCATCGATGCCCTTAATCTCTTCCTTCAGGGCATTCATGCGATTGAGCACCTCTGTGGCATCCTCTCCGGCTTTCTTCAGCTGGGGAATTTCCTTGGAAGCTTTGTTCTGTTCACTTTTCAGGGTCTCCGTCTTAAAAATCAGGTTGCGCCTCTCTTCGTCCAAAATCAAAATTCGGTCAATAGCCTCGTCGCAATCCATTAATTTAGCACGCAGTCCGGTCTTGACATCGTCCGGATTCTCTCTGATTCGTTTTATGTCCAGCATTTTCGTTTTCTCCTTCTCCTGATGAGCACTTTCCAATATGAAAATGATTCTCTCATATTAAATAATATATTAAAATAATTCTCCTATGCGGAGATTTTTGAAGTTATGATTGCCGAAAGCGCAGCAGGGCGTCAATGAGGGCTTCCCTGTCGTCACTTCCGTAGTATTCTAGTTGAATTAGGCCCTTTTTCTGTCCATCCTTTATTTTAACCCTGCGACCCATGGCGGTTTCAAGCCTTTTTTCTGTGTCCGCAAGATAATTTACTGTTAGTGGCGTCTCCGGCGCTTTGTTCTCTTCGATTTGTGCCTGCTCCTCCGCCGCAGCCACCTTTGAGGCCAGGCTCTCTGTCTGACGTACGGACAAGCTCTCTGCCATAACCTTAGTAGCAGCTCTGAGCTGTTGCCCCTCGTCCTTTATTACCAGCAGAGCTCTTGCGTGGCCTGCTGAGATGTCCCCATCCTCCACCATTGCCATCACCGGTGGGCAGAGATTGAGCAGTCGGAGGGCATTTGCAATGGCCGGACGGGACTTGCCGATGCTTTTTGAGGCCTCCTCTTGGGTCATGCCATACACCTCGATAAGGCTTCTATAGCCTTTTGCCTCCTCAATGGCGTTCAAATCCTCTCTCTGAAGATTTTCCACCAGTGCCAGCTCCATCGCACGCTTATCATCTGCGTCCATAATCCGGACGGGAACGTCTTTGAGACCGGCCAGCCTCGCAGCCCGCCACCGTCTTTCACCCGCAATAATCTGATAATAGCCGGAGCCAAGGCTGCGAACCGTAATCGGCTGAATTACACCATACTCTGCAATCGAGTCGGAAAGATCCTGAAGGCTCTCCTCGTCAAAATATGTTCTGGGCTGGTCTGATCGCGGCTCCACCTTTTCAATCGGCACGGCAAAGGCTCCGTTTTGCTCCTTTTCGGGCTTATCATCTCCAAAAAGCGCACCGAGTCCTGTTCCGAGCCCACGTTTTGTCGTTCTTTCGGCCATTTTCTGACCTCCTTGTTACCGATATTTTCGCTGCGCTCTCTTACCAAAAACGCTTTTTCACTTCTCCCTGCGCCGCCAGAAATTCACTTGCCAGCTTAAGATAGGCTTTGCTGCCCTTGGAGGCCTTGTCATAGGCGATCACAGGCATCCCATGGCTGGGCGCCTCGCTCACTCGAACATTCCTGGGGATTCTCACGCCATATACCTTCTCACCGAAGAACTTTTTAATCTCTTCTTCGACCTCAATTGACAATTTTGTCCGGGAATCATACATTGTCAGAACGAATCCCTCAATTTTCAAATTCGGATTCAGTCTGACGTTCACGGTTTTCACCGTAGTCACCAAATCTGCCAGCCCCTCCAGCGCAAAATACTCACATTGCACCGGCACCAAAACGCTGTCTGCTGCACAGAGTGCATTCAAGGTCAGAAGCTCTAAAGAGGGAGGACAGTCAATCAATATGTAATCAAACTGTTCCCGCAGTCTGTCCAGCGCCTTTTTTAAGACGAATTCACGCTCCTCCATGCCAACTAATTCGACAAGCGCGCCTGTCAACTCCCGATTTGCCGGAAGTAGACTGCCATATTTGGTCCTGACAATGGCATTTTCCGGATTTTCTTCATTCATAATAACATCATAGGTATTTGGCGTCGTCGTCTTGTCAATGCCAAAGCCTGAAGTGCTGTTTCCCTGGGGGTCACAGTCGCAAAGCAAGACCTGTTTCCCTCTCAGATGAAGGGCATAAGCCAGGTTAATACAGGTGGTTGTCTTGCCGACACCGCCTTTTTGGTTGACTACTGCAATAATTTTGCCCATAACCCTTCCCCCGGTTTCTATTATATTATTTATTATAGCACATACTTCCCGTTTTTCAATGGGTTCCGCCATTATTCTATATTTTAATTTTTGTTTCACGTGAAACATCTTTCCTCCCCTATGCAGACAGGATCAATTTGTTTCACGTGAAACATTTATTTTAACCAACCAGCATATCCACATCCTCAATGGTCAAGCCTTCGTGGAAGGCAAGGTTTAAGGCATAGGCCACTACACGACTAGCACAAACCACCTCGCTGTCAATGTTACGCGGCGTTACAATCATGTCGTTACCAGAGGCTGCCTTATGAGATGATTTTTTATCTCCCATTTCAATGAGAAGACTACGAATGTCAACAACAGTCGGAACACCGACAGCAACCACCGGCGCGCCCAATGTATCTGCGTTAATCGCGTTACGGCTGTTTCCGACTCCGGAGCCTGGCGTAATACCGGTGTTTGTGATTTGTACGGTTCTGCACAGCCTATCTAAGCTCTTGGCAGCTAGCGCGTCAATGACCACAACCCTATCCGGTTTCAGGTTGCTGCAAACCCATTTGATATAATCTGCGCTCTCAATACCACTGGTTCCCAAAACTCCCGGGCAGATAGCAGCGACAGGATTCAAGAACTTGAAGTCCTCTGGAGCATACTGCTTTAGGTGTCTTGTGACCAAAACGGAGTCCACTGCCATAGGGCCGATAATATCCGGGGTAATGTCCCGATTTCCCAAGCCAACAACGAGAACTGTGTTGTCCTTGTTATAGTCGCCCAAAACCTCCAAAAACAGCTTTGACAGCGCCTCAACCGTTGCCCCAAAGCTCTCGCTTTCCCGGCGCAGCACCGAGGAGATTTCCGCAGTATAATAGTTTCCCACCGGCTTTCCAATGGCTTCTGCGCCGTCTTCTGAAACGACTTCCAGTTTCTGGTATTTCATTTCACCTGCCGTCAGCTCCTGATAGATTACGCCCTTAATCTCATCGAGGCTTTGTCCCATGGCCAGCTCTCGTGCTTCCATGGCAAGGTCTGTGCGCTGCTGAAACTTTTGCATTGACGGATTCCTCCACTACATTTTGTGGTTATTTTTTGCAGGAACGGTAAGAGATATACAAGGAGGAAAAATAAATACATCGTTGAGGGAATAAATTAAAATAGTTCTTGCAAATCCAGTAAACTAGTGATAAAATAAGAAACCGCGGAACGTTCAGTGACGCTACTATTATAGGAGGAGGTGGCAGCCAGTGCCCAACATTAAATCTTCTGCGAAGAGAGATGCCCTTGCCAAGGAAAGAAATGCCATGAACAAGGCTTCAAAGACTCTGCTCAAGACCAACCTCAAAAAGTTTGATGCAGCAATCGCAGCGGGCGATAAAGAAACAGCCGTCAGTGCCTATAAGGTCGCTGTCAAAACTGTCGATCACGCCGCAGCAAAGCACTTGATACACAAGAACTGTGCAGCAAACAAAAAGTCCAAGCTCACTGTCAAGCTGAACGCAATTTAGTAAGCTTTTTTGCACCTAAAACGTTTGACACACGTAGCTGAATACGAACAGAGTCGGGGGAACAGCGTTCCCCCGACTCTGTTCGTATTGCCAATAAGTGCACAATAACCGCATATCCTTGATCTAGTCAAGGATATAGCTCTTGCAGCCTGTTTATATTTATATTATAATATTTGCAAACAGCCATTAAGGGAACACCGCACAAAGTAAAGTACGGAATTGCCTTAAAAGATTTACATGATATACCACAGGCGCATAACGCCCTACCGGTGGTTTATGGGGGCGCCTCAAAAATACCGGCATCCTCGCCATGTCAGCCCCACCGCCTTTACCGTTCCAAAAGGAGTTGATTCAAATTTCATTTTCTTCTTCACATTCCATTTTTCAGCAGCTGAAGGCCTATGCC
Source organism: uncultured Oscillospiraceae bacterium (assembly GCA_964466395.1). Lineage (GTDB taxonomy): Bacteria > Bacillota > Clostridia > Oscillospirales > Oscillospiraceae > UBA2658. Next base: position 7,367 of record CAYXNK010000006.1, read on the forward strand.
GCCTCAGAGGCTGTGCCGATGCACATGCCCGGCCACAAGAGAAATCCATCCGGTATCCCATTCCTAGAGGAGTTGGGCGCAAAATATGACATCACCGAAATTGCGGACTTTGACGATTTGCACTGCCCTACAGGCCTTCTGGCAGATGCCATGGACAAGGCGGCAAGCCTCTGGGAGAGCGGAACCAGCTTCTTTCTGGTCAATGGCGCCACCTGTGGGGTGCTTGCCGCTGTCACCGCCTGTGCAAGGCTCTCGGGCAATGGCAAAATCATCATGGCCAGAAACTGCCACCGTTCGGTCTATCACGCCGCCGAGCTCTGCAGGCTCAGTCCGATTTACCTCTCTCCTCCCACGGTGGAGGGCTTTGGCTTCTGCGGCAGCATCGAGCCAAAGGAGGTTGAAATCGCCGTAATAGATAATCCGGGCACACCGGTTATCCTCACAAGCCCGAGCTATGAGGGTGTTATGAGCAATATCGCAGAAATCGCCGTAATCTGCCATGTTTATGGCTCCCCACTGATTGTGGATGAGTCACACGGCGCCCACCTGGGGCTCTTCCCCCAATTTAAGGGCGGGGCCGTTCGTGCGGGGGCGGATGTGGTGATTCAAAGCCTGCACAAAACGCTGACGGGGCTGACCCAGACTGGGCTGCTCCATGTCTCCGGCGGCATTGTCTCTCCGGACTCCGTCCGGCGCGAGCTGGCAGTGTTTGAGACCTCCAGCCCCTCCTATCTGCTCATGGCCTCCATTGATGGCACCCGCTCCCTTTTAGAGGAGAGGGGGCACGAGCTGTTCCGCGCCTGGGCGGAGCGGCTGGACGGCTTTGATCGACAAATATCTGTAATGCAGAATCTCCGTCTGCCCGGCCACGGCGACCTGTTCTCCTGTCAGGAGCGACCGGAGGGGGCGGGGTATGTCTCCCGAGGGATTGACTGCCCAACAGTGCACGGCTACGACCGGAGCAAGATTTTAATCTCCTGTGAGGGCACGGACACAACGGGCGTCGCCCTGATGCAGGAGCTGCGCAGCCGCTTTCAAATTGAATGCGAGATGTCCGCCTGCGGCTATGTGGTCGCCATGACGGGAATTTTGGACAAAAACGAAAATCTTCGGCAGCTGGGCGCAGCTCTCCTGGAGCTGGATGGGGAGGTGCGCAAAACCGCGCCCCGGGTTCCCTTTCAGGTGGCAAAGCTCCCGCCCGCCCGCATGACGGTTGCCGAGGCCAAGGCGAGAAGCAGCAAAACCCTCGCCCTTCGAGACGCAAAGGGCAAGGTTTCCGCGGAATACATCTGGGCCTACCCGCCGGGAATCCCCCTTGTCGCCCCCGGTGAGGAGCTGACGGACGAGACGATTAAAAGCCTTGTCATCCAGAGGGAGGCGGGTGTATCCCTCCACAGCAGCTTTGAGGGAATGCCGAAATATGTACGAGTTTTGGGCTAGTCCTTGGCTTTTTCCCCTTGACAAGTACCCGGTTATATTTTATATTGTAAGGTAGCACATAGCTTTGAAGGAGTTGTCGCAATGAAAAGAATTAAGACCCTGAACACCCGTGACCTGAACAAAACCCTCAAGACCGGCGGCTGCGGCGAATGCCAGACCTCCTGCCAGTCCGCCTGCAAGACCTCCTGCGGCGTTGCAAATCAGGTTTGCGAGAAGTCTAAATAAGCCCGCTTACCCAACAGGTACTCAAATGCTGTTCACCTTTTTGCGGTGAACAGCATTTTTCCTGTATCCAATGAAACCCACTATTTTCGAGGTGCTTATGATACATCAATATCAGTTGAACGGCCATTCTATCGTGCTGGATGTATATTCCGGCTCTGTCCACACCGTGGACGCCCTGGCCTATGACATCATCGCGCTGTTTGAGAGCCACTCCGAAGAGGAAATCGTCGCGGAAATGTTGAAAAAACACGCGGACGACCCGGAGGTTAGCCGCGGGGAAATTTTGGACTGCCTCTCGGACATCAGGGAGCTTAAGGCTGCGGGCAAGCTCTTTTCCCAGGACGCTTTCGCCCACCACGCCTGCGACTTCAAAAACAGCAGCCGCGCTATTAAGGCGCTTTGCCTCCATGTTGCACACAGCTGTAATTTAAGCTGTGAATATTGCTTTGCCGCCCAAGGCAATTACTGCGGGGAACAGGCATTGATGAGCTTTGAGACAGGCCGTCAGGCCTTGGAATTTTTAATTGCAAACTCCGGAAACCAGAAGAATCTGGAGGTCGACTTTTTCGGCGGCGAGCCACTCCTAAACTGGGAGGTCTGCAAGCAGCTGGTGGCCTATGCCCGCTCCAGGGAGGCGGACACCGGCAAGTGCTTCCGCTTCACCCTGACCACCAACGGTCTGCTCCTAAATGAAGAGGTCACGGACTTCTGCAACCGCGAGATTCACAATGTCGTCCTGAGCTTAGATGGCAGGCGGGAAGTGCACGACCGCCTGCGCAAGACACCCAATGGCAAGGGCAGCTATAAAGTTATTCTCCCCAAGTTCCGGGAATTTGTAAACAATCGCGGGAACAGAGAATATTACATGCGCGGCACCTTCACCCACTACAACACAGACTTCACAGAGGACATCTTTCACATGGCGGACTTGGGCTTTGACGCCCTGTCTATGGAGCCTGTGGTCTGTGCCCCCGATGACCCTTACGCTCTGACGGAGTCAGACCTACCCGTCATCTTTGCCCAGTATGAACGCCTGGCAACAGAGCAGCGCAAAAAAGAGGGGAGACCCTTCACCTTCTACCACTATATGATAGATCTGGAGGGTGGCCCCTGCATCTATAAGCGTCTGGCCGGCTGCGGAAGCGGCACAGAATATCTGGCGGTCACGCCACAGGGCGCGCTTTACCCCTGCCATCAGTTTGTGGGGGATGAACACTACCTGATGGGCAACGTCTGGGACGGCCTAAAAAACACGGAACTGCGGGAGGAGTTCAAGGCCTGCAATGCCTATTCTCGCCCCGCCTGTAAGGACTGCTGGGCAAAGCTCTATTGCAGCGGCGGCTGCGCGGCAAACGCCTATCACGCAACAGGCGCCATCGGCGGCGTCTATGAATATGGTTGCACCCTGTTCAAAAAGCGCATGGAATGCGCCCTGATGCTCAAGATAGCGGAAAGCGAATAATAGACTGAAACCGGCGCCAGGGGCGCCGGTTTCAGTCTATTATTCGCCGTACACAAACTTTTCCGTCTCCCGGCCCTTGGCCTGATATAGGGCGGAGTCCGCACACTTATAGATTTTTTCAAAGGTATCGCCGCTTCTGGCATAGCAGCAGCCAATGGAGCAGGTGAGTCCTTGAACGGCCGGATGCCCTTTTATGTTTATGGCAGAGATACTCTCCAAAAAGGCGTGGAACCTCTCCTTAATCTCCTCTTTATCATAAATCTGCGGCATATAGACCATGAATTCGTCGCCGCCCAGCCTGCCCAGAATTTCTCCCCGGCCAAAAATGTCGCGAAGCCTGGAGGAAAAGGAAATCAGAGCCTTGTCGCCACAGTCGTGGCCGTGGACGTCATTGATGTTCTTAAAGTTGTCCAAGTCAAGGATGGCAAAGGCCGCATAGTCCCCTCCGGTCAGGTCAGAAATGCTCTCGCTGACAAGCCGCTCGGTTTCCGCGCGGTTCCAAAGCCCCGTCAGGCAGTCGGTTGTAGCTCTGGAGCGCAGCATCTGCCGCTCGTTCTCCCGTTCGTGAATGTCCTCCACAGCGCCAATGGTGATGGCTCTGCCGTCGCCCTTCGTATTCAGCCTGGTTCCTGTAACAGTGTACCATCTGTAGCTGCCCTGACCGTCAAAATTCAGCAGGCGGAGGGTGACGGATGTCGTATTCTCCCCGCGCAGCCCCTGCACAGCATAGATGAATAAGTGGTAATCTGCCGGGTGAACCACATCTCCCAAGTCCATTAGAGAGAGCCGGGGCTTTGGCAGGATAACGTAATCCGACTCACTGATGAGCTTTAAGCTGTCTTTTTTCCTGTTGTATTCATAGGCCACCCGGGCGGACTGCCGCGTGGCAATGCGGAACTTCTTCTTGAAGAGATATATCTCCTTGTTGCCCTGATAGGATATGTATCCGTTAAGCAATGTGAGGCAGGCGATGAGCACCGCGGCTCCCGCGCTGAAATAGAGGCTGTCCGGCTTATGGAGCGGCAGGGAAGTAACCGCCAGCTCCCTGGAGCTTGTCAAAACAAGGCGCCAGTCCTTGATTTGTGTTTCGGAGATATAGGCCGTGTAGAATAGGCCGTTTTCACTCTCAGGCAGAGAAACCAGCTGGCCAATTTCAAAATTCTGCGCCGCCAGCTTCTCAAAGGCGCTGTCGGGCGGATGGTTGCCGGATTGCGCCAGGCGGTTTCCCACGCCATCGACCAGTGCCAAACTGCCGTGGGTAAGCTCCAAAACCTCCTGGGTCAGCCCCAGAATGGACTTGTCATATATAAGTACCAGCACATACTGCCCTCCCTCGAGGGACGAAAAGGGGGCAGCCGCCGCAATTTCGGCCTTGCCTCTTGTATCCTGCTCTGCTCCATATAGCCCGCTCTTGCCTTGAATCAGGGCGAGCTCCGCCGTCTTGCGGAACTGTTCCTCCCTCTGTTTGGAGCCATAGAGCCCGCTTCCCTCCGCGTCATAGATAATCCATTTGTCCGGCGCGGGATCCAGGGTCCAGATCCGCTGCAAAACCGCGTCCTCGCTCAGCGCCTGCTGCTCCAGGAAGTCGGCCACTTTTTCAACACCCTCCTCCAGCGGCTTTGCCTTTTCGGTGATTCTGCGCAAGTATTGGGAAGAAACATCAAGGAAGTATCTGCTCTCAAAGAGCTGCTCGGCCTCCCTGTTCCTGCTGAAGGTCTGGTAAATCGTTATCATAAATGGAATAAGCAGGAGAAAAGTAAGCGTGGTCACAAGCAGAACCGCTACGTTTCTCTTGATGTTCTCTCTGATTTCCACAGCTCGCTTCCTTCCCCAATGTAGTCTGAATTTTCCAATCTCCATGCTAACATCTGGAATCGAAGTTTTCAAGTAATTTTATTGTCGATTGGCGTTTAAAAATGATAATAAGATATATTTCTCGTAAAAAGGCTCAATATCTAGAATATCCTCAAACTAAATGCCCACTCGACGTCGAAAAATAGGCAAAAAGAGGGCAGAGGCCGTTCGCCTCTTTTTTGGATAAAACCTTGACGCGGGGCAAAAGTAAAGGTATCTTTATAGGATATGAAGCTTTATTTATTGGGACACGATTACCGCTATGCGGCAGAACAAATGCTCGCGACACTCTTTCCCGACCAGCGCCCGGAATATCCCGAGGGCAAGCCGGAGGGGGACAGGGCGGAGCTTTCTCTTTTTGAGGGAGAGAAAAATCATACGGCGGTGTGCAGATTCCATCGGGGCAAGGAGGTTTTCTCCGGGAGGGCAGCGGTGGCAAAAGCCCGGATTGAAAGCCCCCTGGCAAGGCAAAAATACCTCCAGCGCATTGTCAAGCTCTCCTTTTACCGGGCGGCGCTGCGCGCAGGTGTGCAGCCTCCGATATGGGGCGCCTTAACCGGAATTCGCCCGGGCAAGCTGCTGTCAAATCTTTTGGAAACCGGCATGAGCGACCGCCAGGCGGTCTCCGCCTTCATGAGAGAGAATTTCGTCAGCCAGGAGCGGGCGCTTTTATGCCTGCACACAGCGCAGGCGGGGCTTGCCTGCCAAAAAAGCCTTGCCCCCCGGGACGTCTGCCTGTATGTGGGCATTCCCTTCTGTCCCACCCGCTGCTCCTATTGCAGCTTTGTGAGTCAGTCTGTGCAAAAGAGCATGGGTCTGATTCCAGCCTTTTTGGAAGCGCTTTACCGGGAGATTGATGAGACGGCGAGACTCATGCGCGCCTGCAACCTGCGCCCCATTGCCGTGTATCTGGGTGGGGGAACCCCCACAACCCTTTCGCCGGAGCAACTGGAGGCCCTTTGCACCCGATTGGAAGCGGCCTTTGATTTTTCAGCAGTGCGGGAATACACCGTGGAGGCCGGAAGACCGGACACAATTACAGCCGAGAAGCTGGCAGTGCTGAAGAAGTTCGGCGTTGATCGGGTCAGCGTAAACCCTCAGTCCATGGACGATGAGGTGCTCGCCGCTGTGGGCAGAAAGCACACCGCGCAGGACGTGCTCACGGCGCTTGACCTGGTGCATGAGGCGGGTGGCTTTGCCGTGAACATGGACCTAATCGCCGGTCTGCCCTTAGACTCCCCCCAGCGCCTTGCCCAGACCTTAGAGCGGGTCTTGAAGCTGCGTCCGGAGAATATCACCGTCCACACCCTGGCGTTGAAAAAAGGCTCCCGGATTATGCTGGGTGAGACCCCCCGCCCCTCTGCCGAGGCCGTGGGGCAGATGATTAATGCCGCCAACGCCGGCCTGTTTGCGGCGGGCTACCGCCCCTATTATCTCTACCGGCAGAAATATATGTCCGGCGGCTTTGAAAATGTGGGCTGGCAGAGGGATGGGACGGAGAACATCTATAATATATGTATCATGGAGGAACTTTGCTCAATCATCTCCTTGGGAGGAGGCGCTTCCACAAAGCTCTGCCTGGGTGAGGGGCGCATTGAGCGGGTGTTTAACCCCAAATACCCCACGGAATATATTGGTAACATCGAAAAGGTGCTGGCCTCCAAGGCCGGGCTGCAGGAATTCCTCTGCACCGCTGCACCCACTTCCCCCGCGTTTTGATCGAAAAACCAGATTTACAGGAGGTTCAAATGGCATTTTTGCTTGACGACATCAACAGACGGGCAACTGCAGACCCCCAGGGATTTATCCGGGAATGCGACGCCGAATACGACGAAAAAATCCGCAGTGCCGCCGACCTGATTGAGCAGAACCGGGAAAAAAGCCCCATTGTGCTCATGTCCGGCCCCTCGGGCAGCGGAAAAACCACCACCTCAAAAAAGCTGGAGGAGGAGCTGCACCGCCGCGGCATCATCACCCATGCCCTGGCGATGGACAGCTATTTCCGCACCATTGACAAAAACTCCCCCCGCACGCCGGAGGGCAATTTGGATTTAGAGTCCCCCAAATGTGTGGACATGGAGCTTCTAACTGAGCACTTTGCCGCCCTATCCCGGGGCGAGGCCATTGAGGTGCCCAAGTATGTGTTTGCCGCCCAGCGCCGCTCCACCATGCCCTCCGCTGTGATCCAACTGGAAACAAACGGCATTGTAGTGGTTGAGGGCATCCACGCCCTCAATGACGAATTGACCGACGCAAACCCCGACGCCCTCCGCCTCTATATCAGCGCCCGCTCCGTTGTGGAGGACGCCCTGGGGCAGACGGTTTTTAAGGGCACTTGGATGCGCCTTGTCCGCAGAGTCGTCCGCGACAAGCTCTTTCGGGGTGCAGCGCCCGACTATACCTTCGGCCTCTGGGCAAACGTCCGTCGGGGGGAAAAGGCACACATCAGCCCCTTTAAGGACAAGGCGCACTGGAAATTTGACTCCGCCTTCCCCTATGAGGTCTGCGTAATGAAGTCCGTTGCACAGGAACTGTTCCGCCACGTGCCTGAGGGCATTGACCGCTACACGGAGCTGTCCTCCATCGCCGAGACCTTTGACCTTTTTGAGACCATCGACCCCAAGCTCCTTCTGCCCGACTCCCTGCTTACCGAGTTCGTTGGCGGAGGAAAATATAAATACCATTAAAAACATCGGCGCAATAAGCAGCATCTCCACCGAAATTCATCCATCTCTCGCCGGAGATAGTTTTTCTCCGACGCCCGGAAAGGCGGACTTCTATGGCTACAAAAATCAGCTATTACTTCAATCGCTTTGAGAAATTCCCCATCCTTGGCTTTTTTGAGGGTCTGACAGAGACCTATGAAATTCTGCAAAAGGCCAAGACCTATCTGGATGAGACCGTCAAGACCCCCGATGTCAAGGTCTGCCGCGCCCAGCTGCGGGGGGATGCGCCCAACCTCCACGGCAGCTATTTCATCGATGAGGGCACGGTGATTTATAACGGTGTGACGATTATGGGGCCTGTCTACATCGGCAAAAACTGTGAGCTAATGCCCGGCGCCGTAATTCGCCCCTATACCATTCTGGGGGATAATTGCAGCGTCGGCCATGGCAGCGAGGTCAAGCACTGTGTTCTCCTGGGCGGGACAAAAATCGCCTCCCTGGCCTTCGCGGGGGATAGTGTTTTGGGCGCCTCCGCCCGCATTGGCAGCGGCGTCATCACCGCAAACCGCAAGTTTAACCAGACCAACGCCACAATCAAGGTTGAGGGGGAGCGGGTGGATTTGCAGGACAGCTTCTTCGGCTGCATTCTGGGAGATAACTCCCGCATGGGTGCAAACGCTGTCTCCCTTCCCGGCACCCACATTGGCCCCAACACCTGGATTTTCCCCCTGACCAGCGTTCGAGGCTTTATTCCTGCCTGCAAGCGGGTCTACAATGAGCAAGCGCTCCAGATGGACGAAAATGAAACCGTGGAGCTGAAGCCATGATTGACGTAATCCTAAATTTTGACGCACAGGCGCTGCTTTGGATTCAGGAGCATCTCCGTACTCCCTTCCTAACCGGAATCCTGGTCTTTTTCTCCCTGATTGGAAATTCCGGCCTTGTCTGGATTGCCACAGGGCTTGTGCTGCTGATCCCGAAACGAACCCGGCTGGGCGGACTTTACCTGCTCACCTGCCTCCTGGGCGCCTATCTTCTGAACGATGTTTTGATTAAGCCCCTAGTGGCAAGGGTTCGACCCTATGAGACCATTTCGGCGCTGGAAATTCTGGTCGCCCCCCTCTCTTCATTTTCCTTCCCCTCGGGACATACAAATTCCAGTTTTGCAGCGGCCTATGCCCTAACGGCAGCCTTCGGGAAAAAAGGTGCACTGGCCTATCTGCCCGCCCTACTCATCGCCCTTTCCCGCTGTTATGTGGGCGTGCATTACCCAACGGACGTGCTCGCAGGGGCGATGGTGGGAACCTTTTCAGCATTTTTAATCTGCTCAATCTGGAAGTGGCAGGCCAAGCGCAAACAAGGGTTCGCTTGCTAAATCCCCATTCTCGTGGTATATTGGCAATGTATTCTCAAACAACCGTTCTGGCTTTTTCCACCTAATTTTCGCAAAAAGCCCAGTCGGCTTTATGCTTTTTCCCAGCTATACGCCAAAAATCCCCCATTTTCCCCCAACCCATGAGATAGGAGGTATGGCCTTTGGATAACAGCTTTTCGGCCCAGCAGCTTCAGGAGCAGACGCAAATGCTCTCTCCCCGGATGCTGCAGTCTCTCCATGTACTGCAAATGCCCTCTACCGAGCTTTATGATTATCTCATGAAGGAGTTGGAGGAAAACCCCGTCATCACCTTTGACAGCATCGACTACGCGGAGAAATGCCGCCGCAATTCCAACTATTTTTCTTATGACGGCGACGAGACCAGCCTTGCGGAAATTGTCGCAGACGACAGCAGCTCCCCCTTGGTTTCCCTGCGCATCCAATATGCCATGCTCAAGCCGCCGCTGGAGGTGGAGCGTCTGGGCTATGCACTCATCTACCTTCTGGACGAAAACGGCTATCTGAACTATGAGGATGTGGAGCGGCTGGCGCAGGTCTCAAAGGCCTCCTTGGACAATCTCAAGACCGCCATTGACCTGCTGCATTCCCTAGAACCCGCTGGAGTCGGCGCCTTCAACCTTAGAGAGTGCATCCTGCTTCAGCTGGAGCGCAAGGGTTTAACGGGCAGCGACTCCTGGAAAATCGCCCAGGACTATCTGGAGCTTTTGAGCGAGAACAAGCTCCCTCAGATTGCCAAAAAGAGCGGGATCCCCCTGCACCGGGTGGTGAACGCCCAGCAGCTCATCCGCACCCTGACCCCCAAGCCCCTGATGATGGAGGCCACCCAGAAGGACAGCGGCTATGTGGCCCCGGACATCCGCATTTTTAAGAAGGAAACCGGCTTCTCCGTGGAGCTAAACCAGCTTTCTGCGGACAGCATCATCATTGACGACACCTACTCCAAAATCTATTCCGAGACGGACAACGAAACCGTCCGTACTTTCTTGAGCGACAACATGCGCAAGGCGCGCTGGCTGCGGGACAGCATCCGCCAGCGCTGCGAAACCCTGATGGCCTGTGCCACTCAGCTTCTCAGGGTTCAGGGTAGCTTCTTTGACTGGGGACCTGAGTTCCTTGTGCCCTACAGCCGCAAGGAGATGGCAGAGCAAATCGGCAGAAGCGAGTCCACCATCAGCCGCGCCTTAAAGGGCAAATATGTTGAGTGTGACTGGGGCATGTTTCCCACCGACTATTTCTTCCCCAAGCCATCTCTGGAGTCCCAGCCCACAGTGACCAAAAATGCCATTGGCAGCGGCATTCAGAGCATTATTCTGGCAGAAAACAGCCAGTCTCCCTTGAGTGACGAGGAAATTATGGTGGGGCTGAAGACCCTGGGCATCAGCGTCAGCCGTCGCACCGTTGCAAAATATCGGGATGAATTGGGCATCCCCTCCTCCTCCCGGCGGCGGGTGTATTCATAAAACAAAAACCGAGTCAATTCAATTTGAATTGACCCGGTTTTTGTTTTTTCCTTTAACTATAGCTGCCGCTGCAACCGCCGCAATCGCTGCGCTCTCGCTTCATGGCACGAACCATGTCGCAGTCACAGCCACCCTCGATGTCCGTCTGGATGCGGTGCTCCAAGAGCACCAGGCTGCGCCAGCTGCCGAAGCGATCCTTCGCCATGCGCTCTCTTAGGCCCACACGGCGGAAGCCACCGTCCTCCAAAAGCTTGATTCCATCGAGATTGGAGTCAAAGAGGTTCGCCTGAACCATCCAGAAGCCCTCCTTGTCAGACTCCGCCAAAAGCGCTGCCAAAAGCTGCGCGCCCACATCGCTCTGCTTGTGACTGGCGTCGATAAAAAGAGAAAGCTCCCCGACGCCGTGAAAGCCCTCCTCCGTCGAGACGGGCGCAAGGGCAGCCCAAGCTACAAGCTCGCTGTCCGCCTCCGCCGCCAGCCTGCAGGTCTTATAATATTTCTGATTCCATTCCTCATAGCTAGGGCAGGAAATGCTAAAGGTCTCGTGATTGGATAAGATAGCCTGATAGAAAATTTCAACAAGCTCGCTCCAGTCGTCCTGTTCCAGGGGTCGAACTGTATATTCCATCCCTTTTCCTCCTTATACAATGTTGATTCGAGGCTACAACACTTCATATAGGCCCGTTCAAGGCCTCTCCTGCCCCCATTATAGCATATAGAAGTCTGAAAGCCAGCCCTTTTTGGGCAAACATTCCACCTTTGCCCCCCATGGCTTTTTCGGAGTTTCATGCAAAAACGGCCCGTCCCCTTTGGGATGAGCCGTTTTGTGCAGAAGGGGAGCCCCTTCCTAAGCTGCTTTAATAGTTATCCGCGTGAATCTCGAAGAAGGCGCGGGGATGATCGCAAACAGGGCAAACCTCGGGAGCCTCAAGCCCATATTCCAGGTGACCGCAGTTGCGGCAATACCAAACCTTGACGCCGGCGCGCTTGAACACTTCTTTGTTCTCCAGGTTCTCGGCCAGCTTGATATAACGCTCTTCGTGGGACTTTTCAATCTTGGCAACAGCATCAAACTGGTCTGCGAGAGCGATAAAGCCCTCTTCGCGGGCGGTTTCAGCCATTTCCTTGTACATGTCTGTCCACTCGTAGTGCTCGCCTTCAGCCGCGTCAACCAGGTTTTCTGCTGTGGAGTTAATTCCGCCAAGAGCCTTGAACCAGAGCTTTGCGTGTTCTTTCTCATTGCCGGCGGTCTCTTCAAAGATGGCGGCAATCTGCTCTAAGCCGTCCTTGCGGGCCTTAGAGGCATAATAGGTGTACTTGTTGCGTGCCTGGCTCTCCCCGGCAAACGCCTTCCAAAGATTGGCTTCTGTCTTGCTTCCCTTGAGCTCCATGTTTTACCTCCTGAAAATTTAAATTTATTCTTCTGAGCAAGCTGCGCAGTCTCCATAAAAAACCAACATGTGCTGATCGATGGAGTGGCCGGATTTCTCCTTGGCTTCTGTGTCTAACGCGTGATCATAATCGACGTCCATAATATCATACACACTGTTGCAGCGCTTACAGACAAAGTGTGCGTGGGGCTCGATATTTCCATCAAACCGCTCCACAGGGAACGGAAGACTGGCAATGGTTCCTTCTTCAACAAGCTGATTCAGGTTGCGATAAACGGTTCCAAGGCTCAGGGCGGGGTGCTCCGGCTTGAGCGTTTTATAAACCATTTCAGCAGTCGGGTGCTCTCTTGAGTGGAGCAACACGTCATAAATTAGCTCGCGCTGCTTTGAGTACCGCTTGATTGCCATATTCGTCTCCTTGTCAAACAATAACCATTACTACTTAATATATTATACCACGGGGATTCGTAATTGCAAGTGTTTTTTCGATCGGCATCAATTTTTTCCGTCTCTCATTTTATCATGCTTTTCCTGGAATACTCTTGCCGTCGTGTTTTCACTTTTCTGACTTCGTTTATTATTATAGTATAAACTTCCTGAAATTTCAAGTATATGTATTTCTCTCATGCTTGCAAACCGCCTTCTCTTGTGCTATGGTTTCTATGGATTACAGTCGGCGGCGCAGGTGGCTCTTTGTTCTTGCTCCGGGGCTTTTGGAGGGAAGAGGATGAGAGCAGAGCACGGCAGACCAAAAGACCTTGAGGCCCGCCTACCCCAGGAGCGCCGCTGCTATGCGCTGCTGGACGGTCTGGGCGTTGACTATATGCGGGTTGACCACGAGGCGGCGGACACCATGGAGGTCTGCCTGGCGCGGTCCGCTGTGTTGGGTACACGGATTTGCAAGAACCTGTTTCTCTGCAACCGTCAGGAAACAGCCTTTTACCTACTGCTCATGCCTTCGGACAAGCAGTTCCGAACCTCTGTCGTCTCCGGCCAACTCGGGGTCTCCCGGCTGCACTTTGCAGACGAGAGATATCTGGAGCCCTTTCTGGGCTTAAAGGCCGGCAGCGTCAGTGTGCTGGGGCTGATGAGCGACACGGAAAATAGAGTTCAGCTCTTAATTGACCGAGAGCTCTGCACCCAAGAGAATTTCTCCTGTCACCCCTGCGTGAACACCGCCAGTCTGAAATTTTTGACGGCCGACCTTTTTGAAAAGCTTTTGCCCGCCATGAACCACAGACCGACCTTTGTGGATTTGCCGGGCAACGAAACCGAATAGCAAGAAGCGCAGACCGAAAAATTTTCGGTCTGCGCTTCTTGCTATTCTGCCGCTTAAACTCCACCTACACAGAGGCCGTCCGCGTCGAAGCTTCGGGGGGAATCCCCGGATCTCATCCATTCGTCCGTCTGCCAAAACCAGGTCTCGTCACAATAGCCCGGTCTGTCGGGCACCGGGTCGCCCCAGGTGCAGTCAATGTTATACCAAGCACCTTCGGCAAAAATCCGTGACCAGACGTGCCCCTGTCCCCCGACCCGGCCCGTCATGCAGCCCATATCCAGCCCCGCCAGCTTGCATAGTGTGTTGTACATGGCCGTGTAGCCCTGGCAGACCGCTGTTTCGCGCATCAGAGCGTCATATCCTGTGAAGTGCGTCGCCGTCTCGTCATAGCGGAGCCGATGCGCCACATAGACATAGAGCTCCCACGCCCGCTCCTTTTCTCCCATCTCCTCCCGCAGTGTTCCATTGGAAAACAGCTCCGTCACAATATCCCGGCAGGCTTCCTGAAAGATTGCGATATTCGCCAGCGCCTCGTCTCCACGAAGGCCGTAGCCCGGAAGCAGGGTTAGGGTATAGGCTGGACTGTGGCAGCGCCCCGCACTGTCCTGCTGATAGCGCACATGAACCTCCCACTCGTTGAAAAAGGAGGCCTGTTCCATATGCGTCCACATGGCGGGATAGAAGGCAATTTTAATCTCTTCCAGACGCTCAGAAAGCTCCTCCTTTGTGAGGCTCTCTGTGGTCTCGAAGGTATCCGAGAGTTGGGGCGTCGAAAGCAAATACCGCCAGGCCTGGGCAAAATCCTCAGCGTCGGAAAAGCCCTGTGGTCGGGCAGCGGACTCCAGAATGTGCACAAGGGCTGGAGCGCGGCGGGTAGCCTCCTGCCGTGCCCTGCCCTGTAGCACCGGCTCCTGGCCGAGATAGAGGAGGCTCTGCCCCGCGGTATCATCGAAAACTATTTCCTTCAGCCTCTGCCTTGTCACAGGCAGGCGCAGGCAAAATGCCAAAAGAAACCCCGCAAGCAAAAGCCAGAGCAGTTTTCGTTTTTTCACCCTCTGTCCCTCCTTGCGGGGTCTGTATTTAATTCAATTATCGGGTCTTTTGTCCTGTTTTATACAGAAATCACCGGTTTTGCTCCAACAACCGTCTCCATATACTCCGCAATAGCGCCACGGATGTCGTCCATGGGCTTATAGCGCAGGTCGGTATTGTCCATGTCCATCATAAGCATGGAAATACCGTGTTTCTCCTGGAGGGTGTCGGAAACCAGCTTGCTCTCTGCCCATTCGTGGCGGCAGCAACGGTTGCCCAGGAAAAGGAACACATCGGGGGCGTAGTCCGTAATCAATCCATCCAGCGCAGCCAGCTTCTCCTCGCCGGGAAGTCCTCCGCCGTGTGCGGCAGAGCCTGCTGCCATGCGCGCTGCCATCACGAGAAGGCAGGCCGCCCTGTCGTCAGGGGCTTCAAAGCGCTGACGGGAGATAAGAGCATAACCGTCCAGCACGGTAACAGCGCCGTAGGTATTCTCCAGCCAATCGGTCAGACTGGGAAAAATTTGCATTAGGTTGTGGTTCAAAAAAACCCGGTGTCTCTCCCCGCCGACGCAGGGGGAGACTCCCGCCTGCACACGGCCCTCGCAGAGTGCCTTCTCCTGCTCCAAAAGCTCCACCATCACCCGAGTCGGGCCCATGGCGTTCATCAGCTCATTCTGGAGCGCCAGTCGTGAGGACAGGGGGCAGGGCTTGTTTTTCCGCAGCGCCCGGTTCTCCTCTGCAAGCTGCACCGCCCGGTTATACAGCGCCATGGGCTCCTTGACAGCCTCCCAGTCCAGAGTTTTTCCTGAGGCCTGCTCCAAAAAGGTGATAAAGCGCTCAATTTGGATGGCAATGTAGTGTAAGCTGTTTTTTTTCTCCCGCAGCAGAGGCGGGTCAAACTGAAAGGCGGGAAGCTTCAGATGTTGAGCGGTCTCGGTGCAAGCCGTGCGGGCGGAGTCACAGGGAATCGGCGTGCCCACATAGGCGACGGCAGAGGCTGCCAGACGCTCCGCTAGGGCAAGGCCTGTAACGGTCTTTTGCAGGGAACAGAGACTTTCGTTTGCCCGCACCTCCGTCAGATGAATCAGCTGCCCGATCAGGGTCGCGTCTGTGAGTAAACGGCCGGGAATCAGGTCAAGATAGAGGGGAACCATGTCCAGGGCATAAATCAGCTCCACAGGCGCGGGGCCATTCAGCAAAACGAACTTTTTCCCGGCCTTTTCCGCCTCCTGTAGCATGTTCCAATATTCCCCGTCCCAGGGACGCTCGCCGACCTCCTTGCCCCTGTCCTCCTGGGCAAGCGCATAAATATAGTCAATCAGGCGCAGGCTGCCGTCCAAGATCGCCTCGGCCCTTGTGGTGTTTTCCATCATCTTTTCCTCCTGAATCTGATTTCGGCAGCTTCCTGCCCATAGTTATTATCCCAATTCCGTGAAGAATTGCAAGTGTTATTGTCACATTTCAAATCTTTTCAGAAATTTTTAAAATAAGACTTGAAATCCCACAATTCCTATAGTATATTAGGAGTATGAAAGGAGGCGATCCGTTTGAAAGTTACGACAAAGGGGCGCTATGCCCTGCGAATCATGGTCGATCTTGCCCAGCAAAACTCAGAGTCCTTCATCCCCATCAGGGAGGTTTCGGAGCGGCAGAATATCTCCGAAAAATATGCTGAGATGATTGTCGGCCTACTCAACAAGGCTGGAATGCTCCACAGCGCCCGAGGAAAGGGCGGCGGCTATAAGCTGGCAAGACCCCCAGAAAGCTGCACGGCCGGCTCAGTGCTTCGAGCATCCGAGGGCAGCCTCACTCCGGTCGCCTGTCTTGACAGCCCGGAAAACAACTGCCTCAACGCAGACTGCTGCGCAACCCTGCCCATGTGGACAGAGCTGAGCCGTCGGATTAACGAATACCTGGACAGCATTTCAATTGCAGACTTGGCACAACAGGTTTCGGAAAACCAAAACACATTAATTTAAATCGGCTTGCAAGGCAAAAACGAAAATGATTCTCGCTTTTGCCTTGACAAAGTCAAATCGTCGTGCTATTATCATATAAAACCCATAGGAATTAATCTTTTCTACTTTCGGCAGCTTTCTTGCAATCTCTGTCAGCCGGAATTGGAATCCTCATAGCGATACGAAGAAGGAGAATGGAAATGAACGTCTACGTGGATAATGCAGCAACCACAAGGGTGAGCAAGCGCGCGCTCGACGCCATGCTCCCCGCATTGGAAGAACAATATGGCAACCCCTCAAGCCCGCATCATATCGGCCAGGAGGCTGCAAAGCTTTTAACGGAGGCCAGGGAGACCATCGCAGGCCTCATCGGTGCAAAGCCCTCGGAAATCACCTTTACCTCCGGCGGAACCGAAGCGGATAACCAAGCCATCGTATCCGCCGTCACCCTTGGCGCGAAAAAGGGAAAACGACATATCATCACCACAAATTTTGAGCATCACGCCGTTTTACATCCTGTAAAAAAGCTTGAGAATCAGGGCTTTGAGGTCACCTATTTGAACGTCAACGAGGACGGCGTTGTCCGTCTTGAGGACGTGGAAATGGCCATCCGTCCCGACACGGCTCTCGTCACTATCATGTATGCCAACAACGAAATCGGCACCATCCAGCCCATTGCCAGCATTGGCAAGCTGTGCCGTGAAAAGGGCATCCTCTTCCACACAGACGCGGTTCAGGCCGTTGGGCACCTGCCGGTGAACGTGCTGGAGGACAGCGTTGACCTTCTCTCCTTCTCCGCACATAAGTTTCATGGTCCCAAGGGCGTGGGCGTGCTCTACACGCGCCAAGGCGTTCCCCTCACCACCCTGATTGAGGGCGGCGCACAGGAGCGCAACAAGCGCGGCGGCACTGAAAACTTGCCCGCAATCCTGGGCATGGCAGCGGCCCTCAAGGAAGCCTGCGAGAACATGGAGGAAAACACGAAAAAGCTGACCGCCCTGCGGGACAAGCTGATTCATGGTGCGCTTCAGATAGACGAGGTCATCTTAAACGGCAGCAGCAAGAGAAGGCTCCCGGGGAATGTGAACATCTCTGTCCGGGGAATTGAGGGTGAAAGCATGCTGCTCATGCTGGACATGGCCGGCATCGCTGCCTCCTCAGGCTCTGCCTGCACCTCCGGCTCTCTGGAGCCCAGTCACGTTTTGCTGGCGCTGGGTCTGACACATGAGGTTGCCCACGGTTCCCTGCGCATGAGCCTTAGCGAATACAACACCGAAGAAGAAGTCGATTATATATTGGAAAAGCTTCCCCCCATTGTCGCGAGACTGCGTGCCATGTCTCCGCTTTGGAATAACAAAAAGGAGGGCAATTAAGATGATGTACAGTGAAAAGGTTATGGATCATTTTGCAAACCCAAGAAACGTTGGCGAGATTGAAAATGCGGACGGCGTTGGCGAGGTCGGCAACGCAAAATGCGGCGATATTATGAAAATCTTCCTGAAAATTGATAACGATGTCATCAGCGACGTCAAGTTCAACACCTTCGGCTGCGGCGCTGCCATCGCAACCAGCTCCATGGCAACGGAGATGATTATGGGCAAGACCATTGACGAGGCCCTTCAGCTCACAAACAAGGCCGTCACAGAGGCGCTGGGCGGACTTCCCCCTGTGAAGCTCCATTGCTCTGTTCTGGCGGAGGAGGCCGTTAAAACCGCTGTTCAGGACTACTATGCCAAACAGGGCAAGGAGCTGCCCGAGGAGCTGCGCCCCAGGAGCG
>CAYXNK010000007.1:0-24629 GCA_964466395.1 uncultured Oscillospiraceae bacterium
ATGAAATTCTGTCTCAATCTGAAATAGATGCGCTGCTCAATGAGCTTGCCATGGGAGAGCCCTCCGCGCCGGCAAAGTCCAATGAGGTTTCAAACGTCAAATCTTACGACTTTAAAACTGCGAACCGCTTCCCCAAGGAGCAAATTCGAACCATCAATATCGTGATGGGCAGCTTTATTCAATTTCTCTCCACCTACCTTACGGGAACCCTGCGGGTAAACTGTGAAATTGAAACCCTTCCGATTGAGGAGCTAACCTTTTACGAATTCAACAACGCCCTGCCCTCGCCGGTCATCCTTGCGATTGTGGACGCGCCGCCCATGGAGGGCTCCCTGCTGCTTCAGCTATCCTCCGAGATTTCAAATGCCATTATCAGCCGGATTCTCGGCGGAGCGAATGCGGCTAGGGAGACAAAAAAGGCCTTTACGGAGATTGAATTAGCCATTTTAGACCACATTTTGCGTCAGATGATGCGCTTTTTTGACGAGGCATGGTCAAAGGTTATTGCAGTTGATTCCCGCATTGATCGCATCGAAACCAGCTCCCAGTTTGCCCAGATTGTGGACATGAACGAGCCGGTTGCCCTGGTGACCATGAACGTCAAGCTGGGAAACGACTCGGGCATCATCAGCATCTGTATCCCGCATATGGCGATTGAGCCGGTTTCCAAGCAGCTGAACACCAGATCCTGGTATTCAGGTGCCCAGCTGCGCAAGGTCATTCCCGCCCGCGAAACGGTTGAAAGGCGCATTAACCACACCGAGGTGACAGTGCATGCGGTCTTTCAGGACACAACGGCCACGGTGGAGGACATTGCAAACCTGCAGCCGGGGGATGTGATTCAGCTATCCCATAAGGTGGGCGAGCCGCTTAAAATTATGCTCCAGAGCATTCCAAAATTCCATGCCACCATTGGCACCATGGGTTCAAAATATGCCGTGAAGATAGCGGACATTATCAAGGAGGAAAAATAGATGGCAAATCTTTCACAGGCAGAAATTGACGCCCTTCTAAACGGTGGAGCCCCACCGGCGGAACCCGACCCGATTGACGCCGCAGCGGCAATTGTAGCGGCAGACGCGGCAGCCATGTCTAAATCACCTGCAGACGAGCCTCAGGCCGCGGAAGAGGACACCCTGGAAAGCCTCCAGAATGAGCTGAGCCGTCTGGACAAGAGCGACGAATATCTGACCCCGGACGAAAAGGACATTCTGGGTGAGATTGGAAATATTTGCATGGGCGCTTCCGCCACCACCATGTACACCCTCCTTGGCCATAAAGTTACCATTACAACGCCCCGTGTCCATGTCTATACCTCCGAGGAGGTCCTTTCGGTCTATCGGTCCCCCTTTGTTGTGGTCAAGGTGGAATACAAAGAGGGCATTTCGGGAAAGAACCTGCTGATTCTCAAGGAAAGCGATTCTGTGCTCATTACAAACCTCCTGATGGGCGATGAAAGCGATTACGTGCCCGGCACGCCGCTAGACGAGCTTCACCTGAGCGCCATGAGCGAGATTATGAACCAGATGATTGGCGCTTCGGCGACCTCTCTTTCCAAAATGCTTTCTACCCCCATTGATATTACTCCTCCTGAGGCCATCTGGGTTGGAGAATATACGGACGTCAGCGAATTTTTGGATGGCTCGCAGCTTGCCATCAAGGTTAGCTTCAACATGGAGATTGAAGGGATTTTGCAAAGCGAGCTCATGCAAATCATGTCGATTGAAACGGGAAAGAAGCTGGCCAGAACGATGATGGCCACCTCGCAGGAGGACGAGAAGGCAGCGCCTCCGCCGCCGATTCCGATGGCTCCGCCCCCGCCTCCTTTGCGCCCCATGCCCACAGCGCCGCCCCCTATGCCCTCGTTTGCTTCGCCCCCGCCCCCGCCGCCACCCCCTGCGGCACCGGCATATACCGTCAATGTCCAGCCGGCGAACCACGTCGCCTTTGACGAACAGCCCCCGGCCACCCCGGCAGCCCTCAGAACCGAGGCCGTTGGCCTCTTGGGGGACATTCCCCTTCAGGTAACAGTCGAGCTCGGAAAAACAAAAAAGAGCATCAACGACATTCTCAACATGGGCATCGGCTCTGTGATTGTTCTCGACAAAATGGCCGGAGAGCTGGTTGAGGTGGTCGTAAATGGAAAGCGCATTGCACGAGGCGAGGTTGTCGTCATCGATGAAAACTACGGTGTCAGGATAACGGATATTGTTTCCAAGGATGACAGCATCTGATGCAGGATATCCTTCCCGGAATTTGACGGAAGAAAGGATGGAGTTAATGAAAAGCAACATTTTATTGGAAACAGGTACAAATGAGCTTGAGATTCTCGAATTCATGGTTGGCGGCAACAGCTATGGGATCAACGTTGCAAAAATCAAAGAGCTGATGCGGCGCAGTGAGGTCAGACCCATGCCCAATTCGCACCCCTGCATCGAAGGGGTGTTTCAACCCAGAAACGAGCTATACACTGTCTTGAATCTGGCAGCCTATCTTGGCATTGCCGACTCTGTTGAGCCGGAGAAGGACATTTTCATCATCTGCTCCTTTAATAGCATGCAGGTGGCCTTCCATGTTCACGGCGTGGAGAGCATCCACCGGGTTTCCTGGGCCGAGATTGAAAAGCCCGACAGCATCATCTATGGCGGGGAGGACGGCGTCGTCACCGGCATTGCCAAGGTCAGCGGAAAAATTATCGCCATCCTGGATTTTGAGAAAATCACCTTTGACATCAGCCCGGACACCGGAATTCAGTTGTCGGATATTGTCGAACGGAAGGAATCCGGCATCTCCGAGCGCCCCATCCTCATTGCAGAGGACTCCATCCTGCTGCGGAAGATGATTATCGAAGCCCTGCACAAGGCCGGCTATGCCAACATCCTCTCCGTTACAAACGGAGCAGAGGCTTGGGACATGCTGGAGCGCCTTCGGGAGAATGAAGGGACACTGTTTGACCAGGTATCCCTCTTGATTACTGATATCGAAATGCCCCAGATGGATGGCCTCCACCTCACCAAGCGCGTGAAGGAGGACTCCGTCTTGCGTGCGATACCGGTTATTGTATTCTCCTCCATCATTGATGAGCAGATGAAGATTAAATGCGAGCAAGTCGGCGTGGACGCCCAGCTCACAAAGCCGGAAATCGGAAAGCTCGTCGGCATCATCGACAGACTTCTCGGAAAAGACTAAACCTAAAAAAACCCTGGACCACACAGCAGTGCGTGGCCCCGGGTTTTTCGCTTTTCAGCGTGTTTTTAGAATTCTTCGTGCTCGGCGGGGTCAAGCTCTGACCGGATTCTCCCCTTGGAGCCCAGGGCAGCAATGGCCTGCATCTCCGTCTCGGAAAGAGAGAAATCGAAAATGTCCAGGTTTTCTCGCTGGTGTGCCTCAGACGCAGCCTTGGGAATCGGGACGGCGCCCAGCTGAAGATGCCAGCGCAAAATAACCTGGGGAGGAGTCTTACCGTGCCTTGCCGCAAGCTCTAAAATCGCAGGCTCCGTGAGCAGGCTGCCGGCTCTGCCCACCGGCATCCAGGACTGGGTCACGACGCCGAGCCGCTCGTTGGCACAGCGCTGGCGCTCCTGGTTAAAATAGGGGTGCAGCTCAACCTGGTTGATGCTGGGGGTTATCCCGGTTTCCGCAACCAAACGCTCTAAATGCTCCGGCAAAAAGTTGCAGACACCGATGGATCGCACGAGACCGCGCTTTTTCGCGTCAATCAAACCCTGCCAGGCCTCCACATAGAGGTCGGTCTTTGGGTTGGGCCAATGGATGAGGTAGAGGTCATAATAATCCAGACCCGCCCGGAACAGGGACTCCTCAACCGTTTCCAGCACCTGGTTGTACTGCTGGCGGCGGCCGGGCAGCTTGGAGCAGAGAATCAGCGCCTCCCGGGGCACCGAGCAGGCGCGGACAGCTGCGCCCAGAGCGCCCTCGTTTTCGTAGTTAAACGCGGAGTCCAGAAGACGGTAGCCCAGATTGATGGCGTTTTTCATAGCAGCCGCACCGGCGCTGCCGTTCAGGCGATAGGTTCCCAGCCCAATTTTAGGAATTTTCAGCCCGTCATTCAGGCAAATTTCGTTACTGTCAAGGTTCATTTTGAGCACCTCCTGAAGTGTCGTTCCTCTGTTCATTTTATAGAAATCTTTCGCGTTTGTCCAGTAAAGATGCTGAAAATTGAAACGCAGGAAAAGTCCGGAGAAAAGTGGCGGTCATCTTGCTTTTGTGAAAAGATTTGATTATAATGGTGGTGTGCAAAGGAAATCTGGGAAAGGAACGTGCAGATGGACAATCGAAAGAAGATTAGAGTGCTTGTTGTTGACGACAGCGCGCTTGTTCGTGAGATAATCCGGCGGGGAATCTCCCAGGATTCGCAGATTGAGGTGGTCGCCACAGCGGGAGATCCCTTCGAAGCGCGGGACATGATTCTCCAGGTAAAGCCGGATGTGATTACCTGTGATGTAGAAATGCCGAAGATGAACGGCATCGAATTTGTACGACGTCTTTTGCCCCAGTATTTTGTCCCTGTCGTGATGGTGAGCTCCCTGAGCAAGGCCGTGTTTGAGGCCATGGAGGCCGGCGCTGTGGACTTTGTCCAAAAGCCCGATACCAAGGGGAACGAGGCCTTCATCAGCGAGTTGATCTCAAAAATAAAAATTGCGGCAACCGTAAAATCGCCGCGACCCAGACCCAGCCCAAATACTTCCCTGCCAAAGGTGACAGAGCGAATGAGTGGATTGGAAAGCAGCATCATTGCAATCGGCGCCTCCACAGGCGGAACCGAGGCAATTTTTAGTATTTTAAGCAGCTTGAAGCCCGAAACACCGGGCATTGTAATTGTGCAACATATTCCCCCGGGCTTTTCCAAAATGTTTGCAGAGCGCCTGGACAAACAGACGGCCTTGAACGTCAAGGAGGCCGAAACCGGGGACTTTCTGGAGCGTGGCCGCGTGCTCATTGCTCCGGGCGATAAGCACATGAAGGTGGTAAAACTCGGCAACCGCTATCGGGTTGAGTGCTTTGTGGGTGAAAAGGTGAACGGCCACTGCCCCTCTGTTGATGTCCTGTTCGAGTCCATCGCAAAGGAGGCGGGAAAGTGCGCCGTGGGCATTATTCTTACCGGAATGGGGCAGGACGGGGCAAGGGGACTTTTGTCTATGCGCCGCCGTGGCTGCCGCACAATCGGCCAGGATGAGGCCTCCTGCGTGGTCTATGGAATGCCCAAGGTCGCCTTTGACATTGGCGCTGTGGAAAAGCAGACCGCCCTTGAGAACATTCCAAGGGTGCTCACAGACATCCTCTGTTAAAAATGCATAAAACCAGGGAGAGCCGCAGCGAATCACTGCGGCTCTCCCTGGTTTTTTATTGTTTGCCCTAGGTCAGGATTTTTATAATCGTCAGGTTAAAGACCTCCATGAGGTCAATTTCTTCAAGAGCATCCAGGAGAACCACCTTCGGCCTGGTGCGGTTTGCGGTGTTTTGCTGGGTAACCAATGCCTGCCTTCCGTTGGACAGCTCAACCGTGATTCCCGTGGGATAGGGCGCCACATATTTCATAAGCTTTTTGACAAAGGTTATGTCAAACATCACGCCGCAGTTGGACATCAGATATTCCAGAGCCTCTGCAGGGTTCAGGGCGTCCCGGTAAACGCGCTTTGACACCAGGGCGTCATAGACGTCGCAAACGTGGATAATCTTTGAAAACGGGTGAATTTCGTCGCTGCTTATCCCCCTGGGGTAGCCGGAGCCGTCCTCGTTCTCGTGGTGGCAGAGGATGGCGTTTTTGACGACAGAGGGCATTAGAGCGTTGTTCTTGACCATCTTATAGCCCTCCTCGGGATGGGCTCGCATAATCTCCATCTCCTCGTCTGAGAGGGCGCCGTTTTTGTTCAGGATTTCCGAGTCAATGCAGAGCTTGCCCAGGTCGTGGAGCAGGGCAGCCTGGGAGATGTTTTTCAGCTGCTCGTCTGTCATCCCGGAGGCGATGCCGACAATGACCGACAAAACCGCGACATTCATGCTATGGAGATAGGTATAAGAGTCGAAGGAGGAGATGTTGACCATCTCCAAAGACATGTCCGATTGGTTTAGCAGCTC
Organism: uncultured Oscillospiraceae bacterium; assembly: GCA_964466395.1. Classification (GTDB taxonomy): domain Bacteria; phylum Bacillota; class Clostridia; order Oscillospirales; family Oscillospiraceae; genus UBA2658. The sequence continues at coordinate 6,097 of CAYXNK010000007.1, forward strand.
GTCCACAATGTTGTGTGCCATGATTCTGCAGGCGTCCAGGTTTAGGGTTTTCAGAGCCCTTACGGTTGCGATGCGCAGTTCCTCGGAAAGCAGCTGCTTGACCACGATGGTGTCTGAAATATCGTCGTATATGTAGAGACCGACAAAGCCATATTCCTTTAAGCGCTCTAGATATATGGGCTTTAGGACACAGTTTGCGTTGAGGTAAACGTTGCCTTGGTCATTATAGACAGGCATAGCCAATATGGAGTTTTCCGGAACTTGATGAATTGGTAAATAGCGCATTCTTTCACACCTGTTATTTTTCTTTTTAGAGGATGAAGGGAGGTCTGAAACGGCAAAAGAGAGCTGGCGGGTGGCAAGCTCCGGAAAGAAAAGGTGCCGCAAGCAGAATATTGTAAGAAGAGAAAGGCTAGGGCAACACAGCAAGAAACTGTAATCTTATTAACCCAGATATAAGCGCCGTTGTCAAATTAAAATTTGAATTTTTTGGAAATTCCAAGTTTTACCTGCTTGTTTTGCCTATCTGTGGTTGAGGGGGCGGGCCTGATTCATAGTGTCGAGAAAAATGTAGGTAATGGTCGGGTCAAACTGGCTGCCGGCATTTCGCTGAATCTCCTGCAGCGCCTCCTCCCGGCTCATGGCCTTGCGGTAAACCCGGTCGTTTGTCATGGCATCGTAAGCGTCTGTGACGGCGAGGATGCGGCAGGGAAGGGGAATATCCTTACCCTTGAGTCCGCGGGGATAGCCTGCACCGTCCCAACGCTCGTGGTGGGAGAGAATGTAGTCGGCGACAACCGCAAGCTCTGATGTGGCCTGGGCAATGCGATAGCCGATTTCGGGGTGGCGTTTCATCTCATCCCAGTCCTCGGGCAAGAGCGTGCCCGGCTTTTTCAAAATGCCCGGGTCAATGCCGACCTTGCCCAGGTCGTGAAGCAGAGCCAGAAGGGAGAGCTCGTCCATCTCCTTGGAGGAGAGAAACAGCCTTTGGCCGATGGTGTGGCAGTTTTCTTCCAGGCGCTTGGAATGCTCTTCGGTCTCCATGCTTTTTTCATAGAGGGTCGCCAGCAGGGTGTTGATGATGGCGTTGCGATAGCTTTTGCCATCCAGGAGCTTTTGGTGATACATATATTCCTCGGCCTCACGAAGAACACCCTCCATGCTGATTTCCGGCTGCTCCTTGACGGCGCAGCCCAGAGAGAGGCTCAGATGCAGGCCGCATTCGTCCACAGAAACACGGTCGTTTTTAATGTTTTGAATCAGCCCCTCAACCATGCTCAAGGAGGTCTTCGGCAGAATCGCCACAAACTCGTCCCCGCCCCAGCGAGCAATCAGCGCGTCCTGCGCGCAGTGCTTGGTGAGCAGCTCCGCCACGTGGATGAGCAGGGCGTCTCCCGCCCGGTGTCCAAAGACGTCGTTTGTGAATTTCAGGCCGTTTACGTCGCCCATGATGACAGAGAGGGGGAGGTTTTCCGAGCAGTCTAAAGAGGCCAAAGCCTCCTCCACATAGCGCCTGTTTTTCAGGCCGGTCAGGGGATCGTGATAGCTTAAAAACTGGATTTTCCGGCAGTTCTCCTGATCCTCCGCCACATCCCGAAAGACCATGACAACGCCGGAAATCTGTCCGTCCTCATTCTGAATTGGCGCTGTGCTATCTGCGATGGAAACGCGCTTGCCCTGTAGGCTGATGAGCTCGGTGCGATTGGGAAGAGCGGCGGCGAGCCCGGTTTTCAGCACCTTCCGGACAGGGCTTTCAACCGGCAGGCCGGACCCCTCGCTCTGCAGAACCATAACCTGGGAGAAGTCCTTGCCCATGGCCTCTTCACCGCCCCAGCCGGTCAGCGACTGGGCGACGGTGTTCATGCTGGTAATCCGTCCGCTGTTATCCGTTGTCACAACGCCGTCTCCGATGGACTTCAAGGTCGTCTGAAGGAGATCCTTTTCCTGCCGCAGCTGCCGCAGCTCGGTGAGGTCACGGCTGGAGCAGAGGAGGTAATAGACCTTGCCGTGATGGTGAATCGGTGTAATCTCCGTCTGCCAAATTCGCTTTCCCGGGACAAAGTTAAACTCCCGCTCAAAGCGGACCGGCCGGCCGGTCTCCATGGACTGCTCGTAATATTTGGTGATTTCCTCATAGGCGTCGGGGCCGACGACCTCACAGAGCTCTGCGCCACTGATGTTGGCGAAGCCTGTGTGCAGTTGGTGCATGGAGTTGTTGCGGATGTAGCGGTACTTCCCCTCGCCGTATCGAATCAGACTGACGGCAAGGTGCTGGCTGCAGAACAGAACGTCCATGGCCTCAGGCGGGGGGACGTCCTCTCTGGCCTCTCGAAGCACTAAAGTAAAATCAGTCTCCCCCAGGGGCAAGACCGTGAAAATCAAGCGGCGGTTTAAAGGTGCAACCCAATGGACGGTCTCTTGTGTTTTGCCGGACAGGAGAACGCGGGCCAAATATTCCAAATGGCAGGCGGTGCCGAAGCCATATTTGTCGGAGAGAGCGGAGACGCTTTGATTCAAAAGCGTCTCTCTCGGCAGGCGAGAAATGCGCACAAAGCCAGGGTCAATATCCAGAATCAGGCAGTCTGATACCCGGTCGGCGCTGTTTTTCAGAAGCCTAAAATATCCGGTGCCAATATTCGAAAGGCCTTGCGCGGTGGGATTTATATGGTTCATGTTAATCATTCCTTCTCTTGGGTGGCCTCATGCTACGGCGCAGAAGCTGGCGGCCAGGGGAAAAACTGGCAGCGCCTCCCAATAATCTTATTTAAAAGCGCAGCCAATTTGCGCGGCTATGGGGAGGAGGAAAAAAAGGGGCTTAGAGGCGCCTGAATTTTCCGACCTCTTCCGGCAAAGCGGCGGCCTTAATGACAGGAAAAAGGGCGGGAGAGATACAAGACCCTCCCGCCCTTCAGGCAGAGGAATTATTCGCTTTTGTCCTGCGCCATCCAGTCGTCAAACTTTTGCATGGTTGCCTCATAGGTTTTTTGGGAGATTTCGGGCAGCTCGCCGCCCCAGGCTTTCTTTGCGGATTCAAAGCCCTTTACGACGGCTTCTTTCATTTTTTCGGCCTTGGCGGGGTCTCCGCCTGTCAGAGCGGTGGCAAAGGAGAAGAGGCGCTCCGAAGTCTGATTTACGCCCCAATACCCATCCTCACTGATTTCCTCTTTGGCCCTTGCGGCCGTTTCGGGGTCTACCTTCAGCTTGCCCTCACGCAGGAGCGCATACATATCCGAGGACTGGGTGAAGAGCTGACCCTGTTTGGCCAGAGTTTTTGAGACAAGGTCTCTGAGTTGTTCGGTTCTCTTGTCGGTTTCTGCATTCAAGGCGGCAACCGTTCTCGCGTCGGGGCGAAATGGTTTTTTTGAAGAATCTACAGAAGGCACCTTGCTGGGCTCATAAACAGCAGCCTCGCTATCAGCAGAGACTGCGCCGACTGCCGCTGTACTGATGTCCTTCGCTTTTGTAAAATCTGCCTTCTCCGCCGGTAGAGGCGATAATGCGCGTGTAATTCCGTTTACGTTCATGGTCACCCTCCTTGGTGTTACGCGGTGGTTAAAATCCTACACTTGTTAAATCGGATGTTTTGAAAAAAAGTTAATAGAGAAATGAAAAAAATTAAAAAAAGGAAGAAATAGAGGACATTTTAAAAAAACGGCCGAGGACAAAAAAAGCTTGCCCGGAACGTCCACACAGACAATTCCGACCAAGCTTTGGAGGAGCCTCTATTTTCCGAAAATCAGCGCGTGAACCTCATCCACGGGCATATCCGCACCTGTGAACAGCTTCAAGGCGGCAGCGCCCTGATGAATCAGCATTCCCGTCCCGTCCACGGTTCTGTAGCCCAGCGCGGCGGCCTCTCGCAGCAGCCGGGTTTCCCGGGGGTTATAGACCGTTTCTGTGACAATCAGAGATGAGTTTAAGATGTCTGTCGAGGGAATCGGCAGGGTGTCCACATCCGGGGACATGCCTGCTCTTGTGGCGTTTGCGAGAATTTGGCTGACGTTGGCGCACTGTTTGAGCATGGCGGCATCGGAGAGGTCATAAACGCTAATCTTACAAGCGGGAACCGCCTCGCCAATCTTTTTTGCCATATCCTCAGCCCTGGGGAAAAAGGCATCCTTCATGTTATAGATGAAGATTTCCTTTGCCCCGGAGAGGGCGCACTGGACGGCAATGGCCGTTCCCGCGCCGCCTGCTCCCAAAAGGGTGATGGTCTTGCCCGCCACATCAATGCCGTGAGCCTTGAGGTTCTCTACATAGCCCAGGCCGTCGGTGTTGTGGCCGACCCAGTGGCCGTTTTCATTGACGGCCACGTTGCAGCTGTTCATGAGCTTTGCTGCGGGGCTGATTTCATCCATATATTTCATGACCTCGCTTTTGCAGGGCATGGTGATATTGATGCCGGAAAAGCCCATGGCCTTGATGCCGCCCATGGCTGCTTCGAGTTTGTCTAAGGTGACGTCCAGGGCGACATATACGCTGTCGATGCCCAGCTTCTGGAAGCAGTAGTTATACATGGCGGGGGAGCCGGAATGGCCGACGGGCGTGCCGATGAGGGCAAAGGTTTTGGTATGTCCGGTGATGGAACTCTGCATGTTGAATCTCCTTTTCATCAAGATGGGGGATCCGGTCGGAGCGGGGTCCCCGGGAAACGAATTGCAGGCAGGGGTCAAGCGCCGGTTTGACCCGGTGCTTGACACGCCTGCCTGCTCGGGCGAAGCCCTTATTCGTCGTCAGAGACCTTGCTGAAGGCGCTGACGCCAAACCATTTTTTGTAGTTTGTGGTGAGGTAAATCATAAAGAGCAGGCCGACGGTTGCCATGCCGAGGTTCATCAGAATGTTCGTGATGGAGGCCGCGGCTTCGGTGGAGCCTGCGATAAGTTTAGACATGATGAAGGGAATCACATAGGAGGCCAGCCCCATGAAGGTGTAGTAGATGCCCAGGTTTCTGCCCTTGTTGCCAGGGTGCATCTCCTGCATTAGGGAAACGCCGCACTGGAGGGCGCCGCCCGCTGCGAAGAAGCCGATCATGAAGGTTGCGACATAGACCATTGCGGGAACCCGGATGATGTAGAGCAGACCATAGCCCAAAACGGAGCCAATCAGGTCGATGAGCAGAATCTTAAGAGGTCTCCAGCGCAGCTTTGCCATCAGGAAGCCCCAGAGGACAACGGCGATCAAAGAGCCGGCGACAAAGACGGAGGTCAGGGTGGCGGCGGCCATGTCGGTCATGCCGATATTCAGCTGGCCAAAGGTTTTAATGTACTGCTGGGCGGAGAACATGGTGCCCATTGCGATGAAGCCATAGAGTGCGCAGCCGATGGTGACAAAGAAGGGGGGCTTCACGATGAAACGGGCAGCGGCCTGCCTTGCGTCTGCGTCGAGAACGTTCTTGTTGGCGGCTTTTTCTGCCTCATAGGCCGCCTTCTTCGCGGGATCCTTCTTGCGCGCTTCTTGTTCTTCATCATAAGAGTAAGGCGCGATGAGGGAGATTGCCAGAACGATGAGACTCATCACGATGGGGATGATGACGGCCAGCTGCCAGTTGCCGGAGGCGGTCAGAGAGACGACCAGCATCGGATAGACGAGGCCGGAGACGGAAATGACACCCTTGATCAGAATAACTGCGGTGCCGGGGGAGCGGGGCCAGCTTTCCTGAACGGCGGGGTAGGAAGCGCCGTCAAAGCAGCTGGTGGCGAGGCCGAGCGCAAAGGCGCAGATACCGGCGACAGCGTAGCTGGGTGAGAGCCACAGGCCGATAAAGGAGCCAAGATACAGGACTGCGCCTAAGGCGATCATGCGTTTCCGGCCGATTTTGTCGGAGATTTCGCCGCAGATCCATACAGACAGGAATTTCGCCAAACCGGTGTAGGCAACAATTGCGGAGACGGCAGCAGCGCCGGCCTGTGCATCCGTGAAGCCCCACTGGGTGAAGAAGGAGACCTTATTCTGCTGGAGAACGATTGCCTGAATTCCGTGGGTCAGGTAAGCCATGTAGACCGCTGCGAGAGTCCATAAATACTTTTTTCCTCTCATGCTAAATGTTCCTCTCTAATAAATTTTTTATTTCTGTGTTTCATGCCTGCCGAACGAGCCTTTGCTCAGCAGCCAAGATTTCCATAGAACCGCAGGCCTTGAAGCTATTTTTTGATGGCAGTTCTGCCAACAACTGCGCCCTCGCCCAGATAGGCATCAATCTGCTCGGGGGAGTAACCCAATTCTATCATGACCTCTCCGGTGTGGCTTCCCTGGGCGGCGCTTACCTTGAAGCTCGGCTCAAAGGACTGGAACTTCACGGGGTTTGTGCCAATGTTCCGCTGGCCGGAGGGGCAGTCCAGCTTGGTCATAATCTGATTTGCCCAGACCTGTTCGTCCTCATACATATCCATGGGCTCATAACAAGCCTCGCAAGGCAGGTCGTTTTCCTTAAATATTTTGAGGATTTCCGCCCTTGTAAACTTTGCGATGGCCTCATCCATGATGGTGACGACCTCGCCGTTTTTTCCGATTGCGTTCATGTGGTCGCAGTTGGAGTAGTCGGGGTTATCCACAAGGTCCGCTCTGCCGATGAGCGTCATAATCTTGTTGTAATCTCTGTCATACTGCGGGGCGCAGAGGGCAATCCACTTCTCATCCGCTGTGCGGAACACGTTGTTTGTAGGGCAAATGACACCTGTGCGGCTCTTGGGATACTGGTTACCGTACTGTGCGGAAACAACGCCGGTGGAGAGCATAAACACAGCTGCGTGATGCAGGGAGACGCTGATTTTATCGCCATGCCCTGTGCGTTCTCTTGCAAGAAGCGCCGCGCTGACGCCGCCGGCCAGGCACATCGCCACCTGGAAATCGCCGAAACCATTGGTGGGAATCATCGGAGCGTCGCCCTTGTTGACGGTGGTGCCGAACACGCCGCCGCGGGCCATATAGCAGGTCACGTCGAAGCCCGCCGTGTCCTTCTCGGGACCGTTCTCACCGTAGCCGAGGCAATGGGCGAAAATGAGCTTGGGGTACTTTCCCTTCAGAGCCTCATAATCAAGACCCAGCTTGACAAGGGACTTTGTGCGCACGTTGGTTACAAAGACGTCGGCCTCCGCAAGGAGCTTGTGCATCACCTCCATGCCCTTTTCTTGCTTTAGGTTCAAGGTGACAAAGCGCTTGTTCATGTTGGACATATCGAAGCCCAGATTTTCGTCATCCTCATAGGGCATTCCGAAAACGGCCCCTTGGGTGCGGCCGGGGTCTCCGGAGGGGGATTCGACCTTGATTACGTCCGCGCCCCACTCGCCCAGAACCCGGGCGGCAGTTGGGGCTGCAAGGAAGGTCGTCAGGTCAACGACCTTGATGCCCTCTAATGGTTTCATCATAGCCATTCTCCAATCTTAATTGTAATTCCCTGTTGGGACTGCGATTTTTCGAAGTCCCAACAGATACGCTGGCCTACCAGATTAGAGCTTAGTCCTCAAGATAATCGATGACGCCGCCGCGCTTTTCAAGGCCGCGGAAGGCGGTCAGGCGCTGAACGGTGGGAGGGCCTTCCTCCAGCCACATGGCGCGGCAGTCGCGGTACATACGCTCCACAGGGCCGTAGGTGCAGTCCTCGAAATAGCCGATGCCGCCAAAGATTTCGAGCATGCAGTCGGAAACCATACGGACAGTGTTGATGGAATGGAGCTTGCACATGGCGGCCTTCATTTCGATCTCCTTGCCTGCGTCGTAGTCTTCGGCACAGTCCCAAACCATGAGACGGAGTGCGTTAATCTCGGTGCCCATGTTGGCAACCATCTGTTGGATGGCCTGGCGCTTGGCGAGGGGCTTTCCGAAGGTGACGCGGTCCTGAATGCGCTTCATGGTCATTTCCAGCATACGCTGAGACATGCCCAGGTTGGAAGCCGCGATATGAACACGGGAGATTGCCAGGGAGTGCATGGCAATTTCAAGACCCATGCCTTCCTTGCCCAGGAGAAAGCGCTTGTGGACGCGCATGTTGGTGAACTTGAGGCCTGCGTGGCCTGCGCCGCGGCAACCCATCATGTGGGGCATGGGGACGATTTCGTAGCCGGGGGTGGTCACGTCGACAAAGAAGGCGGAGAGACGGCTGTCCTTGTCGGAGGAGGGGTCTGTGGAAACGATGAGGTATGTAAAGTCGGAGCAGTCGGTGTGGGAGATCAGGGTCTTTTCACCGTTAATCACATAGTAGTCGCCGTCCAGAATCGCGGTGGTGTGCACGTCTGCGCCGGTGCCGCCGGTCTCCTCGGTCAGGGCGAAGTTTGAATAGATGGTTTTGTCCTGGAACTTGTTCATGTATTCGGCCTTAAGCTCCTCGGAGCCAAAGTCGTCAAGGATACGCCAGTCAAGGTCAGCTGCATGGTGGAGGTGCATACGCATACCGCCGGGGCCGCGGGAGAATTCTTCCTGAACCATCAAAATCTGCTTTTCGGTCAGGCCATAACCGCCGTAATTCTCGGGAAGCGCAAAACGATACAGGTCGTTTTCGATGGACAGCTTGTAAAACTCATCGGGGAACTTGTTGGTTACCTCGATTTCCTTCTGCATCTCATCAAAGGGGCCTTCTGCAAGGGCACGGATTTGCAGCAAATACTTCTTAAATTCCTCGTTTGTCATCTTCATGAGCGTACTCCTTTTTATAAAAATTATTTTTTATCATTGATTGTATGCGGGAACAAAACCTGTCACCAGCGTTCCTGCTACAATGATAGTCTAAACTTTAACGCTTTTTATGTCCAATCACTCTTTTTCAGCTCCTTTTGACAAATTCATAGGACGAGCCTATAGGTTTGTCAAAAAGGCAATATTGGGTAGAATCAAGGCATGTTAAGCAATTGACAGAAAGGGGGGGCTGCGGTAGAGTATTGTTTGTAGGATATTTTGGATGCTTTTGGATTGGGGGTCAAAATGAATCTCTCTCAGCTCTATTATTTTCGAAAGCTAGCGGAGCTTCAGCATTATACGCAGGCGGCTCAGGAGCTTTATATCACGCAGCCCAGCCTCAGCGGAGCCATTGCCTCCCTGGAGGCCGAGCTTGGTATTGCGCTGTTTGAAAAGAGGGGACGAAATGTCTACCTCACAAAATACGGGCGGGAATTTTACGGCTATGTCTGCGAGTCTCTCCAGACACTGGAGCATGGAATTGAGGTGGCCAGGGATCATGGTGGCGCCCTGGGCGGGGTTGTGGACATTGGCTGCATCTCCACGATTCAGGGGGACTATCTGCCGGAGGTCATCCGCGCATTCATGAAGGAAAAGGGTTCCAAGGTGACCTTCAGTATTCACCAGGAGCAGACAAACGCCATCATCAGCGCCATTGAGGAGCGCAGGTGGGACATCGGCTTCTGCTCGGCTGTGGACAATAAGCCGGACCTCTTTTTTGTGCCGGTTCTCCAGCAGCCCCTTGTGGTGGTTGTGAATAAATTCCACCCCCTGGCCAAGGAGGCTTCCCTAAGCCTTGCTCAGCTCAAGGACTATGAGCTGATTTCCTATCATCTGGAGCAGCCCATCGGCCGAAAGATTAACAGCCTGCTCAAAAGCAGCGGGCTCTCCGCCAGCCAGCAATACAGCAACGAGCTGGACATTGGCGGGATTGCTTCAATCTCTAATAGCGTTGGCATCACGCTCAAAACGCCCAGCCTGCGCCAGTTTGATGTCCTTGTGGAAATCCCCCTGCCGGAGGTGCCCGAGGAGTTCCGGCTGGTGAACATGGTCTTTAACCGTAAGGCCTATAAGACCCACGCGGTGGAGAGCTTTATCGACTATGTCAGCGCGTTTTGGTCCTACTCTCCGGGCTCCCGGAGGTTGCAGCAATTTTATTGACCGCAAGGGCGAACAGGCCGTGTTCCGCATATTTTGCATAGATGACAAAGCCGTTTTTGCAACGGAAGCTGCACATTTCACAGGGATTTTTGTCGCAATAGCCATAGGCGTCCTCACCCGCTAGGGCAAACACCGCGGGAGGGCGCCTTTTGTCGCCCAAAATCATGTGCTGACCGCCTGTGAAGGTCTCGAGATAGAGCCAGTCTGGGGAGACTCCCCGCCAGTAGACCCGCACACAGTTTTCGTTGAAGCCGCCCACAATGTCATACCAAAGTTCAAGCGCCCCGGGCAGTTCATCTGCCGGAAGGGGGCTTATTTTTTCGGCGGGCTGGCCGCAGCAGGAAAGAGCCTTTTGCCCGGGAGCAATCCAGCTCTCATATTCGCTTCCGCATTGGGAGCAGCGGAAAAAGGATATCGGCTCCCGGTTGATTCTGGGCTTTGCCGTGAGTAGGTAGCGCAAGGGGCCTACGCGCCTGGAATCCGCATTCATCGCCTCATCCTTTCTGTGCCATCCGCCGGGAAAGCTCCACCGACAGGGCGTTTTTCTTGATCTTGCCGCTCTCGGTGCGGGGAATTTCGTCAATCAGCTCCACCCGCTCCGGCCAGAGCCGCTTCTGCACTCGATTTTGCCGCAGGTATTCCAGAACGATGTTCAGGCTTAAGCTTTCCCCGTCCTTGGGTACCAGGAAGGCACAGATGCGTTCACCCAGCCGCTCGTCAGGCATTCCGATAACAGCGTGGTCAGCTACGCCGGGACAGCCCTCCAGATTATCGTTAATTAGGTTGGAGTTGAGGTTTTCTCCGCCGCGAATAATCATGTCCTTGATGCGGCCGACGATGCGCACATTGCCAGCTTCGTCCATGACCGCCAGGTCGCCGCTGTAAAACCAGCCCTCGTCGTCCAGAGAGGCGTCTGTCAGCTCCGGCGCGCCCAGGTAGCCGGAGAAGATATTCGGCCCACGGGAGGCCTCCTCGCCTACAAAACCGGGGGGGAGGGGGCGGCGCTCTTTGTCCACAATACGCACCTCAATGCCGTCCATGGCGCGGCCTGCGCTCTGTCCGTCGTTTTCCAGGCACTCTGCGGGGCGCACGCCCACATGGGGTACGCTCTCTGTGGAGCCGTAGCACTCGCAGACCAGGATGCCATGCCGGCTGTGAGCCCTGCGCACCAGCTCTCTGGGCACGGGGGCGCCGCCGCAAATGTAAAACTTCAGGGCGGGTAGCGCCTCGCCGCTTTCCTCCAGATGGGTAAGCAGGTCATAAACAAAGGGGGTTGCGCCCATGGAATAAGTGCAGCCCTCGCGGTTCATCAGAGCAACTGCCTCGCTGCATAAAAAGTGCTCCTGGAGCACCACAGAGCCGCCCCGAAGCATGGGGGAAATCAGGCCGTGGTGCAGACCGGTGGCGTGGTTTAGAGGGGCGGGCATGAAGATTTTGTCCTCTGCCGTCAGGGAATATACGCGGTTGAACACCTCTTCACTGAAGATGATGTTGTTGTGGGTGAACATGACAGCCTTACTGCCTTGGGTCGTTCCCGAGGTGCAGAGAATCAGCGCCAAATCATCGGCTCTGGCGGTGGAATACTGCTTGGGCTTTCCGCCGGCTGCAATGATGTCTCCAAAGCAGTCCGCGCCCTCGTGCCTCTCGCCGATGAAAACCAGGTCAAGCGTAGGATTGTAGTCCTCCCGAAGTGCAAAGACCTGGGCAGTTCTGTCGCAGCCCCGATAGCAGTCCACGGAAAAATGCAGCCTGCTCTGCAGCTTTTGCAACAGCTGCTCCAGCTCGTTGCCCACAAAGCAGAGCCCCAGAGGGGCAGGGACGGCGCCCAGCTTGATACAGCCGAAGAGCACCGCCAAAAACTCATACCGGGGCGTAATCTGGAAGGAGATTACATCCCCTCCGCGGATGCCGCACGCCTCCAAAAAGGCAGCCACGGCATCCGCTTCGGCATCAAGACGGGCGTAGGTTCGGCTGTTGCCAAGGTCATCGGTCACAAAGAGATTTTCGGCGTGCACCGCCACTGTCTCGTTCCAGCGATCCAGCAGGGTTTTTTCCGTCCAATACCCCTTTTTGTAATAGTCCTCGGCCTGGCTCTTGTTTGTTTTTATCTGATACATAGCCTTTGCCTATCCTTTCGCCCGTCTTAATTGCATGGAAATGCGGGTTTATTTATACTGTTTTTCCAACTCTCTTGCGATGGTCATTCTCTGGATTTGGTTGGTGCCCTCAAAAATCTGGAAGATCTTTGCGTCACGCATGAGCTTCTCGACCGGGTATTCCTTGCTGTAGCCATAGCCGCCGAAAATCTGGACGGCATTGGAGGTGACCTCCTGCATGCAGTCTGTCACGAAGGTCTTGGTGATGGCGCCCTCCATGGGGACGAGCTGGCCGGCATCCATCAGCCGCATGGTGTTGTTCACAAGGCAACGGGAGGCCTCGGTTTTGATTGCCATATCTGCGAGCATTGCCTGCACCATCTGGAACTTGATGATGGGCTGGCCGAACTGCTCACGCTGCATGGCATAGGCCATGGCCTCGTCTAAGGCGCGCTGCATGATGCCGACACCCAGAGTGGAGATGAAGGCACGGGAGAGGTTTAAGGCGTTTAAGGCGATGCCTAAGCCCTTGCCCTCCTCGCCGATGAGGTTCTCTTTGGGGACGCGGACGTTTTCAAAAATAAGCTCCGTGGTGTTGGAAAGGCGGAAGCCCATCTTGTTCTCGTGAGCGCCAACGGTGAGACCCGGGGTGTCCCTGTCAATCATGAAGGCAGAAATGCCCTTCTTGCCCAGCTCGGGATTTGTCTTGAAGAAGCTCACATAGATGCTGGCGCAGGCGCCGTTGGTTGCAAAGGTCTTGGTGCCGTTGAGGATGTAGTAATCGCCGTCCTTTTCGGCTGTGGCGCGAAGGGCGCCCGCGTCGGAACCGGCTCCGGGCTCTGTGATGGCAAAGCAGGCAAAGTTTCCGGGGACAACCACAGCTGCAAAGCGGTGCGCCTGCTCGGGAGTACCGGCGAGGATGACATTGCGCAGGGCGACAAAGTTTGTCACGATGGTGTCGGCGTAGCCCGCATCCACCTTTGCAAGCTCCTCAAAGACCATTGCGGTGGTCTGGAAGTCAAGGCCCTCTCCGCCGTATTCTGCGGGAATCTCAAGAAGGTGAAGACCCATGTCAATCGCGGGCTGGAAAAGCTCTACCGGGCAGTCTCCTGTTTCGTCACATTTGGCGACATGGGGCTTTATCTCCTTTTCAGCCATATCGCGAACCATTTTGATCAGTTCTTTTTGATCTTCGGTATAAATTAAACTCATTGCAATCTTCCCTTTCAAAAGAAATATGGTGGCAGTTAATTATTTCACTATAAAAATAGTAACATTTTTACACCAAAAACACCAATCGGAAGTCAAATCAAAAGCCGCCGCAACCAATAGCCAAGGGCTATCGATTCATAAAACCCAGGCAATCACTCTGCATTTTTAAAAATAAGAACGACAGCCGGAATATCCGGCTGCCGCCCTTAGAGAGGAGAGAGGATCAATATATGGACAGTGCTGGCTGGAAGCAGAGTGATTTTGCGGGGCTCTTATTTATTGAAGAAGCCCATCTTGTCCAAGGCACCGAGCACCATGTGTCGCCCCGCGTCGGTGCCGTCAATGATGCGCCTTGCCCGGACGCTATCGCCGATGTTAATCAGTTCTGTGGCGCTGCCGGCAAAGGCGCCGATCAGCGCATCCCAAATCGGGGTGTGCGCCTTCATACCTAGGCAGACAAAGCCGTAATCGAAGGGGAGCTCCTCTACAGCGTCGCCCTGCTTGACGGTAAAGGAATGGGGGTTTACGCGGAGCAGAGTTGTACCTGTGAGCTGGCGGACGTTGTACTTTGTCATGCATTCACGCATGCTGGAGGCGGTGGAGGCGTCCAGACCAAAGCCGATGGCGGAGGTCATTTCCACAATCGTTGTCTCCGCGCCCCGGGGAGCGAAAAACTCCACAACGTCAAGACCCACAGCGCCGCCGCCGATGACAACGACACGCTTTCCGCTCATGTCCTCGGGATAGGCGTCGATGGAACCCATCAGATGCTGAATCGAATAGACCGCGCTCTCGTCCTTGCCCAGGTTCTCAAACAGGCCCTCAATGGGGGGCAACAGGGGGACGCTGCCGGTTGCGTTGACCACAAGGTCGGGAGCCAGGGCGGAAACCAGCTCTGCCGTAGCGGGAGTGTTCATCCGCACCCGCAGGTTTGTGAGGCCAAAGGCGCGGCGAATCAGGTAGTCGGGGAAGTCCCGAAGCCGTCGCTTTGCGGGGATTTTGGAAATCTTAACGGACAGGCCGCCGAGGTGGTTGTTTTTCTCAAGAAGGGTCACGGAACAGCCTACCTCCGCCGCCGTGCAGGCGGCCTCCAGTCCGGCTGTGCCGCCGCCGATAACGACAACATTGCAGGGCTTTTCCACCTTGCGGTTCCGATAGGCCTCGCCGTTAATTAAGTCCGGGTTAATGGCACAGCGCAGGGGCTTGTTGCCGCCGACCCGGTTGCCCACGCAGCCCGTGTTGCAGGAGATGCACTTTCTGATGTCTTCGACTCTGCCCCGGCGTGTCTTGTTTACCCAGTCCGGGTCTGCAATCAGCCCGCGGCCGATGCCGATGAGGTCAGCGTCGCCCCGCTGAAGAATATCTTCAGCCACCTGAGGGTTGCGGATGTTGCCGATGGCGATGGTGGGCTTGCCAAATTTTTCACGGACAGCCCTTGCCATATAGCTGCGCCAGCCGTCCTCCAGGTAGTTTGCGTCAATTTGATACTGAATCGTCTGATTCAGTGCAGCAGAGGTGTCGAATAAATCGACCTCATCATTGAGGTATTCCAGATAGGCCAGACAGTCATCCAGGGTGTTTCCGCCCTCCACCAGCTCGTCCACGCTCAGGCGCAAGGAGATGGGAATATGAGGGCCTATGGCACGGCGCACCTCGTCAATGACCATGCGGCAGAAGCGGCTGCGGTTTTCGGCGCTGCCGCCGAATTCGTCAGTGCGGTCGTTCATGGTGGGGGAGAGGAACTGGCTGATTAAATAGGAGTGTCCGGCGTGAATTTCCACCAGGTCAAAGCCGGCGTTCACAGCGCGCTTGGCAGCAGCTCCGTAGTCTTTGGTGATGGATTCCAGTTCCTCCCGGCTTAGAGGCCGGGGCTCCTCTCCGCCAGGCTTGGAGGGGAGGGTGGAGGCGGAAACCGGCTGCATTCCGATGCGGGAGCGCATGGCGGAGGCGCCGGCGTGGTTAATCTGAACGCCCATCATCGCCCCATAGCGGTGGCAGGCCTCCGTGAGGGTAAAAAGGCGGGGGATGAAGGCGTCCTTGTCAATGCGGAGCTGGGTTGTTCCGTTGCTGCCCTCGGGATATTTCACACAGACGTTTTCAACAATAATCAGCCCCGTGCCGCCCCGGGCGCGAAGCTCGTAATATTTGATGTGCTCATCGCTCAAATCGCCGTTTGGACCCGCAAAGTCGCTCCCCATCGGCATCATGACAACGCGGTTGGGCAGCGTGACCGAACGCAGCTTCAACGGGCGAAACAGCAGACCAAATTCATTCATCATCTCTAACCCCCACAGTCTCATTAGTTATTTTCTTGACTATATTTTATTACAGGTGTTTCCCAATTACCAATTCATCTTACCCCATAAAGTTAAGGAAATCTATAGCCTATGGCTATTGCTTGGGAAGAGCGGGCGGGATTCCGGACGGTGCCGGTGAAGAAAAGCAGCATACCGGCAGCATCAGTTCGATGCTGCCGGTATGAAAGGGATATCACAACACGCTCGGTTATGCGCCTATGACAGGGTCAAATCGCCGTCCTTCACCCAGCCAATCCGCCTGAAAACAAGATTGATCAGCGGGCAGAGGATGGCCGGGAGAACAAAGGAAATCAGCAGAAGTCCCGCCCAGTCGGTTGCCGTAATCGTGGCCTTTGCGCCCTGGGCGATGTCGTTCGCCCAGCCGGTGTACACACCGATTTGCCCAACAAAGCCACAGGTTCCCATGCCGGAGGACACGGGCGCGCCGTTCATCTCCAATTTGAAAAGACAGGTTGCAATGGGGCCTGTGATGGCCGAGGTCAGAGTGGGAGCAATCCAAATTTTCGGATTTTTCACGATGTTGCCCATTTGCAGCATAGAGGTGCCGATGCCCTGGGAGACCAGGCCGCTCCAGCGGTTTTCGGGAAAGGACATCACAGCAAAGCCCACCATCTGGGCGCAGCAACCTGCAACAGCCGCCCCGCCTGCAATTCCTGTGAGACCCAGGGCGGCGCAGATGGCGGCAGAGGAAATTGGAAGCGTCAGCGCCACACCAACCAGTACGGAGACAAAAATACCCATGATGAAGGGCTGTAAGTCCGTTGCCCACATGACCAGACTGCCCACCTGCATCGCCGCCCGTCCCAAGGCGGGTGCCCACCAGGCGGACAGTGCAATGCCCACAGCGATGGTAACAAGGGGCGTGACGAGAATGTCAACCTTTGTCTCCTTCGACACAGCCTTGCCTAGCTCGGCGGCAATAATCGCCACAAACAGCACGGCCAAGGGACCGCCCGCCCCGCCCAGGGCGTTGGAGGCAAAGCCGACAGTAACCAGGGAAAACAACACAAGAGGCGGAGCGGCCAGGGCGTATCCGATGGCAACCGCCATGGCAGGACCACTCATGACCGTTGCCAAGGCGCCGACGGTATAGGAGACGTCGTTGATTGTCACAACCGATTTGGTCAAAAATGAAATGCCAAGCTGCGTCCCCAGGGTGTTGAGAATTGTGCCGATTAAAAGGGAGCAAAACAGACCCTGGGCCATTGCCCCCATTGCGTCAATGCCATATCGCCGAAGGGAAATCACAATATCCTTCCGCGCCAAAAATGCCTTTACTTTTTCCATCATGCCTCAGTTTCTTTCTTATAAATATTGCCTTTTTCGTTTCGCTTTGGAGAAGTCAACGGTTTTTCGATCGATTGGATGATTTGATCGTGTTGACACAAGAAGAAAATGTTCGTCTTTCGGCGGATTTTCAGCGCTCAAATGGGCTAGATTGTAAGGCGCAAGCCTTACAATATCGATAGAGTACTACACGTTCTTATCGCTGTCAAGCGGGAGATTAATATGTAAGGCAACACCCATACATCATAAAAATCCTCGCGTTACATAGAATGTTTGCTGCGGTTTTTGTTTTGTCTGAGAAAAAAACTAGACAGCGCAATTCCGAATTTCCCTTTGTGCGTTTTTGACTTAATCTTTGGCATAGCGCGTAGAGAATTACGGATATACCACGAGATCTTTGATGAAAAGGACATGTGTATAGGCAGAAATGCCCTAATTTGGTGGACTGTTATGGCAAAAATGTCAAATTTTTTGTTTTCCCATTCCGAATACTCTTTTTTGATGTAAAATGATAGTCATAAAAGCATATCATTTATGGGAAATCCACACCTCTGTGCAGACATTTGTACAAGTAGTTGTGTTATTATAGTGGTAGCAGCTGAAATGGATGCAAGGGGAGGCCGCAAATTGCTGGCCGTACACGCAAATAAAATAGAGACATATAAGGATAAATAATAATGAGTAGCAACTTTCTGATTTCTGCGAACTTTGCAGCCTATCTTCTTTTTATTTATAAGTGTTTTACGTTGGTGGAAGGGATGCTCTTTGGACGACATATCAGCACGCCGTTTAGGCTTAGTATAGGAATAATCAATGCCGTACTGATGGTTGCTATGGCCTCGAACATCCCCATCAACATCGCTTATATTGCTACAGCAACTCTTTTATATGCAGAGCTGTGGTTAATCTTCAGAAAGTCACTGAAGGACACCCTTTTTGTAACGGTAGCAATCATGATGAACATCATGTGCCTTAGAGGCATGGTTATCTCGCTGCTCGCCTTGATAACAGGCAATACTCTTTATCAGATATGTACGAATCCAGAGTTATATTTAAGCGCACTCTTTGTATCCAATACTCTTGAGTGGCTGTCATTGCATATCATCATACACAATATCAGCATGGAAGATTTAAGGTTTACCATGCAAAATAAAACGCAGTCAAAGTTTATAATTACCTGGGCATCCATCTGTATTCTATTTGTTTTCAGAAGCTCGCACATTTATGTTAGCAACCTCAACCTGCCCAATATCTTCATCGATCATTTCAGTTACTGTGCCATCCTTTTGCTCAGCTTTTACTATTTTCTCATCTACACGTTTCGGCTTAACAGAGTCACAAAGCTGCGAGAGACCAATAAAAGCCTCAGCATTGCTCTAAATAATAAAATACAGCTGCAGAGCGCTCTGACGCGCGATGCACTATTCACAGCACAGGCAAATCTTACGCAAAATAAGGTGATATCTGGTCTTGAGGTGTATGGAGAGCCAATAGAAAACATTCCAACGGAGTACGATGCCTGGTTTGACTATGTAATACCAAAAATCCGCCCGAATGACTATGGTGTCTTTCAAGAATCCCTTAATCGCCAAAACCTTCTCACCAGCCATAAACAAGGAATCGAGACTGAACCGTTTGAATATCAACGCTTAAGCTACGATAACAAATATCACTGGGTCAGACTCGTACTCCGAACCTTTCAGGATGTGGAGACAGGAGATGTACATTTATTTGGTTACGCGTTTGATATAGAAAAAGAAATTAATGAAAGAAAGGCTCTCCTGCGCAGTG
>CAYXNK010000008.1:0-24447 GCA_964466395.1 uncultured Oscillospiraceae bacterium
CCGCATAAACAGGCTATTTTTGTGACAGTAAACAAACAGTTTCCACATGTGTCGAGTACCGAGGAAGAATACAATTCTTCAGTAGTGTCTAATGAAGAAGAACACAATTCCTCAGTACACTCCGAACCACATAATTCCTTTCTCATATCGTCTAATTTCATCTCATCACTAACATTCAATAAGTCTGTCTGATTAGCCATAATCAAGCCCTCCTTATGAATGTTTTATTCTTATTTTGATTTATTAGTTTCGCTATATCCATTCAATATTGTAGATATAAGACAGATGAAACTGTCCCTGTCTTCTTCTGGAATTACTTCAAGCAAACTGTTGAAATTATTTTTGGCTGTTTCTAAATCTTTTGCTATTGGTAATTTATCAATATTGTGTTTTAACAATTGAACATCATTCAATAAAACTCTATATTGTTCCATGTCTAGCTCGTTTTTATCATAGCACTCTTTTAAAAACTCATTTGCTTCATCTTCCAATCCTGCTTTTGTATATGCTTTTGAAAGTTTATCTATAACAATAATCGAATTGTCAGATACATAATACCGTTTCAGAATAATCACTCTATATATTGGTGGTAGAGTGCTAAAAGCGGTAGGCATCCATGAATTTGTTGCGATTCCAAATCCGTTATGCTTGAAATAAGCAACAAATACTTCTAAGGAAAATTCTCTTACTGTCTCAATTGCTTTTTCTATATCTGCTTCGGTATATTTTCCTTCTTCCCCTTTATGAACACCTTTATTTCCCACAGTTTTAGCTTTCATAAGCCTATTAACTACCGTTTTATCCATAAATTGCTTAGATACCCTCAATTTATCATGCAAATCATAATCTTTCCACTTTCCTTTATCTGTTTCAGATACAAATTCGTATACAATCTCATCGCATATATATTCAATACAAATTCTTATATCTTCTGCTCTGTAATGCTTTCTATTTTCTTTTTCCTGTGCATAGTTAAAATACTTTCTTGAAAGTGGCGATATCAAAGGCATTTCAATGTTCATAGCCTATCCCTCCTCCGTACTTCATTGTTATAATCTGTACAATACACAACTAAGGAAATTATACCACAATCTACGCTGACTGTATTGTACTTTTTTCTGCTTTAAACCAATCCTTCGCATTAGGAATAACGCTGTTACCATTCCCCTTCATAACAAAAGTCAGCTTAAACGGGTCCACGGTTCCGTCATCGTTCGTCTCACCCACGATAACCTTCTCCACAATGCTTTCAAATACAACTCTGTCAAACTCCTCCAGAATATTGCCATCGGAAAGTGCTTTTTTCAGGGATGCCATTCTCTTACCCACATCCTTCTGATTGGAAACATTCGCCTGCAAAATCTCAATGTTTTCCCTGGACTTCTGTATTTTTACGGAAAGATCCTCATACTTTTCATCGTATGCTTCCTTGGAAATGCCTTCGTCCAGATACAAGTCGGTAAGTTTCTTTCGACGCTGTTCCAGATTTTCCAAAGCCTTCTGCTCCTTTTTCAATCTGCCGATATCCTCATTATTAGTGCTAATATCTTCAATGACACCGACAACGGAATCTATCACATCATCAAAGCTTCCTGCCAGCAGCTTGTAGGCTTCAAGAAAAGCATTTTCCAAAATGGACTCATGCACAGACTTACTGTTAGGACAGTTATGCTTGCCCTTATTGGCGGCATTTCTGCAATACCACACCGGTGTTTCATACTTGGAACTGCTGTGAAGGGTACGCCTTGTAAGCTTCGTACCACAGAAACCGCATTCGCACATGCTGGAAAGTGCATATTTCTTGGTGTACTTTTCTCTCTTACCATCTGCCTTTTTATCAGACTGGCGGTTACGGGACAAGCGAATTTCCTTTGCCTGCTCCCACACTTCCTTACTTACTATAGGATCATGGTGATCATGCACATAATATTGTTCCTCTTCCCCGAAATTCTCAATACGTCTTTTGGAGATAGGGTCTGTAGTAATGGTTTTCTGCAACAGCAAATCCCCCTTGTACTTCTCGTTTTTGATAATGCCACGGATACCGCTGTCGGTCCATTTTACCACACCCTTTTTATTTACCTTGCCGAGAGCTTCTAACTGCTTCGCAATGGTGTAAGTACCATATCCCTGCAAATACAACTCAAAAATCAGTCGTACCGTTTCTGCCTCCGCTTCATTTATGGTAATGGTCTTATCCTCCGGATGATAGTCATACCCAAGACATCCGTTGAAGCCCATAAGCTCTCCACGCTTCATCTTCATCTTAATGCCCATCTTTACATTCTTGGATGTGGATTCCACCTCGTTCTGAGCCAGCGTACCCATAAGAGTCAGCATCATTTCACCCTGCTCCGTCATGGTGTTAATATTTTCCTTTTCAAAAATCACTGCGATGCCTCTTTCCTTCAAGAGACGCACATACTGAAGAATATCCACTGTATTTCTGGAAAATCGGGACACGGATTTGGTCATAATCACATCAATCTTTCCATCCATACAATCCTGAATCATCCGCTGAAACTGCTCACGCTTATCCACCTTTGTTCCGGTAATGGCTTCATCCGCATAAATGCCAACCATAACCCAGTCCCGGTTCTCCGATATCTTGTCCTGATAATACTTCTTTTGGGACTGGAAACTCTCAAGCTGCTCCTCGTCGTCCGTACTAACACGAACATACGCCGCAACTCTCTGTCTTGTGATAACAAGTGGCTTGCCCTCATAATCTCTCTTACGAAGAATGGGACCCTCCACCGCTTTAATTACTTCTACTTCTGCCATAATAAAAATCCTCCTTAAATTGAAATCTTTTGCCTCGTGCTACCCTTCGCACCAAGCATACCAAAAAATGAAAATGTGAACAAATGTATGAAATACTTTTTCACACATTCATAAAAGAAAGAGCCTGCATACACATTCACGCATACACAGACTCTTCTTAACCCCCCAATACAGTTAATGGTCACTAAGCAACCCTATTTCCTGCACTGGTTTTGAAATATTCAGACTCCAGAATATGATATGAACTCATAATCTTATTCTTTGCCAGAATATACTCATTCTCTGAAATTAAGCCAAGATAAACCAGCCTTCTAAGCACTGCCATCTTCTTGCTAAATTCCAGACACTTTTTTGCATCCATCTGATACCACTCCATAGCAAATCCTCCTCTCAAATTTCTTTCCGCAGAAAAACCGAACAAACTTTCGAATTTTCCGCAGAAATATGTAGAACGTAAGTTTGTTTTATGCTATACTGAATACATACATCAGTCCGCTTTTTAAGTAATACTTTTTCATTCAAAAAGATTACTCTCTCACTTATAGGAGATTTCGAGGTGGTTTTGCGGAAGTGTTTTTGAAAAAAGTTGCAAAAAATTTTAAATATGTATATACAAGGCAGGTTTTACGGATAAATGAATATTAGAAAACATCAGGAATTGCTGGACTTCTGGGAATATTCCCACTACTTCGACAGCGAAGACGGAGCCATTTCCATAGATGAGGATGTTACCTTTGAGACAACCCGGCAGGAATTACAAATTGAATTAGAACATTTCAATAAAATGGAACTAGAGCAGGAATTGCATCCTATAAAGGATGATGATATCCAGCCGGAGGACGAGCATCCTAATAAGACGATGCTTAAAAGGGAACTTCGTGCCATAGCCCTGAAGCGACTGGAAGATGGTGCCCGCACTGTTTCGGATTTCGAGGAAGTGATAAAGGAATGGGATCATTTAGATTCCAACCGTGAACGCAAGGAGCGTTACCACGAAATCGGCAGGGAAAACATAGACAGCAAGAAGGATGTGGCTCCACTTGCCATTGTTATTCCGGCTCCCATCAATCACTCTTACTGGCGACAGCTTATGAAGGGAGACTTTATAGATATCATATCTAACTGCCCATATGAAATGCACAATTCCCTGTCCGACGAGGACTATTCCAAGATAATTTACGAATTAAAAGACGAACACAAGGAGCTGATATATTTCCTGTATCTTAGGGATTTCACAACTAATCAGTTAGCTGCCTTGCGTAATCAGAGTGACCGTAACATTCGTGGTGTCCGCTCAACCATCCTTGGACAGATTGAAAAAAAAGTTCTTATGATACTGGTAGACAGACAGGAAGAAGATTTCCCTTTTACCAATGGTAACTTTACCAATGGTAATATTACCATGGAAGAACTGGACTTCCTTACAAGACATGAAGAAGAGATACCGGCTACCTTGGAAAAGCTTAATAAAGAGAAGCTGGCTCTTTTAAAGGAAATCGGTGTTGTGGTAAGACGAATTGCCAGAGAGCAGGAAAAGCTCGCAAAGGAAGAAGCAAAGAAACGCAAGAAAAATAATCGGGAGAATCGTAAAAAAGAAGTTTAAATATGCATATAGACATGCTATGATAGTAATAGTTTTTATGAAGAAAGGAATTACTATGAAGAATATCTTTCAGAAATCCAGTTCCAACTGGGTGAAATATGATAAATACGAATGGCGCACAGCCGCAAACGGAAAGTGTTACATTACACCTTCTGCAAATGCCAAGCCGTCCATCTACAATCCTATCAAGGATTATGAGAAGCTGGTACTTACTGCCATCAATATCGGCACTACTGCCATGAATAAGGCAAGTGAAGCTGAATTAAAAGAAGCCATTATGAACTTTGTATCTGAATATGGTATGCTGGGACTTATGACCGCCCTGCCTACCACACCGGATTTCATTACATACAAAGCAGTATATCTGCCAAAAAACCATTTTATCAAGGAAGAAAGCATCTCTACCGAGAAATATATGTCTTACTTCTTCCCTTTTGACAAGATTGATTTCCGCAAAATGGGGATGGAATCCAGTTGGAGTACGGACAGTGTGGAAATGTTTGCTTTGATTATGACCATGAAGAACAAGCCACAGGCTGTTATGATGAGCTTTCAGAAGGAGTACGCCGAAGCCTATGAATGGCTTGTGGAAGTATTCCGGGACTGGGCATTTACCTTCTTCTCAAGTTTCCTTTACTATCAGGATTATGACAGACTGGATGAGAATGAGCGCAACCTTTATCGTCAGGGAATGGCTGCATTCGGTGGTGTGGCTCCTACCTACCACATAGAATTACGAGAACGCCCTACTATTGTCTGGGACTTTAATTCTTTGTTGTTATGCGTGCAGATGATGTTTTCCTTTATGTTGACGGATGAAAACTCCAGCCTGAAGGTATGCAAGCACTGCGGAAAGGCATTTGTTGCCACCAGACCAAATATGGAATTCTGTTCACCACAGTGTAAGAACCAGTACAATGTATATAAGAGCAGAGCAAAGAAAAATGATACAACAGATGTGGAGTAACCCAAACATAGGAGGACTGCGTATATGAACCATTCAAATATTATTATGTACACAACCGAAGACGGTTTAACAAAAATAGAAACTACCTTTGAAGATGATACTGTATGGCTGTCTATTGACCAAATGGCAGAGCTATTTCAGAGAAACAAGTCCACTATTTCCAGACATATCAGTAAAATATACGAAGAAGGCGAATTATCACCAACGGGAACTGTTGCAAAATTTGCAACAGTTCAAATGGAAGGTAATCGTTCCGTAGAACGAAACATTGAATATTACAATCTCGACGTAATCATTTCCGTGGGATATCGAGTAAAATCCCATCGTGGTACACAGTTCCGTATCTGGGCTATGGGAATATTAAAAGAATACATGAAAAAAGGATTTGCATTAGACGATGACCGCTTAAAAAGACTTGGCGGCGGCAATTACTTTGACGAATTGCTTGCTCGTATCAGAGATATTCGTTCTTCTGAAAAGGTATTCTGGAGAAAAGTATTGGAAATCTATGCCACCAGCATAGACTATGACCCAAGTGCTGCCCAGTGCATTTTATTCTTTAAACAGGTTCAGAATAAAATGCACTGGGCAGCACACAAACACACAGCTACAGAGGTTATCTACCAACGAGCTGATGCAGAAAAAGATAACATGGGACTAACCTCATGGACTAATAACACCATCCGTCGCTCCGATGTGGAAGTGGCAAAAAACTATCTTACCCAGCCGGAACTGGATGCTTTAAACAAAATAGTTACAGCCTACCTTGATATTGCCGAGGTGCACGCTCTCAATCAGGAACCTATGTATATGAAAGACTGGCTGGAAACCATAGACGATTACCTGAAAATGACCCGCCGTGATATTCTTACCAGTAGCGGTCACATCAATCATAAACAGGTACTTGATAAGGCCCATGCGGAATATACTAAGTACAAGAACCGCTTAGAAAACACCATTTCCCCGGTTGAACAGGACTTTATTAAAAGCATTGACACATTAGAAGGGATTGCGGATTCCGGAAAAAAATAATCTGCTTATATCCATATTTTGTTTGACCGCTGTTATCTGTTCCCTTATAATAGCAAGTAGCAATATTGCTGCTCGGGCTGGTCGGAAGACCCTGGTCCATCTGTAAACAGGGAAGTTCCCTGTTATATAATGAAAAGCCGAGAGGTTTGCACCACATTGTGGGGCAAACCTCTACTAATGAGACTCCTTTACAAAAGTTAATTATCTTCATCGTATGGTAGTATAAGCCAATCACCTGTTTCAGTGACTCTATAATATTTCTTCTTTTCCGTGTCAACCTTTATTACTGGAATAACACCACTATCTAAAACCGTTCCATCTATATAATAGTGAGATTCTCCATCAAAATAAATATCGTGAAATGTTCTGTCTTGTGCTATGACCGCAGTTCCCACATGCCCAGCAATAATTTTTATATCATCTTTTCCGCATCTGAACTTTCCAAGTTGAGCTGGGAATTTTTCTGTTAAAGTATATTCATCAGTTCCCCATTCCCACATCTCCTCAGCTTCTTCGTCTATACCTGCATGTACAAAAATAGTATCCCCTTCTACATAATATCTTCGGAGATTTTGCATCCACGATATATATTTATCATCTTCATCATCCTCATCAACACCCGAACCAAAAAATCTATCTTCGCCAATTGGCCATCGACCATCACACGCCATATCCTCATGATTACCTGCTAGTACAATTACCTTATCAGAACCAAACTTGCATTCCAGCTCCATGATTCTGTTAAGAACACCATAATTATCTTGTCCCCCATGTATATAATCTCCACATAAGACAAGTTTATTCCCGCCAGACAAATCTACTAATTCAAGTGCTTCATCGAACGATTGTAAACAACCATGAATATCACTCATTGCATACAATACCATTTTGTCACCTCTAATGTAAATTAATCATACAATATAGGCATTTCCAAAGAGCTGCCTATATTGTATAGAACTATAAAACAAGCTTGTGTTTGCCATTCTTTCCACCACTTGTAGTTTGACTCTCCGTGATCACAGCACTACTTTTATCCGGTATATTCTTCTTGCATAATGAAATCAAATCTTTTAACACAGAATCATCTACATCCTTAACATTAAGAAATCTATTCAAAAAATCTTTTGGAGTAGTCGCATTATTAAATACATAACTATAGCTATTGTTAATTTCTCCATCATTGATGTCTAATCTCAATGTTGCATATCGTTTAAGGCAATTATAACTTGCCAGATAATAACACAACTCCATATGCTGTTCTTTTTGACATACAATAGGCAAAACCGCTTCGATATCACACACACCATCATCAAATATTGTTACCTTGCAGCTTGTTTTACCATATACATCCGATGTAATATTTATAGAAAACATACTCTTTTCTTCAGACAAATTTTTACATGAATATTTCCAATTCTTACTGTCAAATGCATCTGCAATTATTCGTTGATAAATACTTAAAGACATATTTCCTCCTTATGCGTTGTCATCAAATACACTTGTTCCAAAAATGTACTAAAGACTAATTTGAATCAGTCTTCTCTTTTTATGCCAAGTGCTCTTTCTTTAGCCCGCATTTTTTCTTCATAATATCTAGCATTCTGTTCATCATATGCAGCACGTTCATCATCTCTTCGTGCCTCTTCTCTTTTTGCTTCCGCAGATGAAAACAACGTACCACCTTCTCTAGCCTTTTTATAATTGTATTCGGCTGAACTTCTATTTCCTTCCGCACTCTCCTTCGCTCTTGCATATTCCTGTTGAGCATACTCCAACTCTCGCATATCTCGTTCCTTCTTGCGTTCGTATGCTTTAGATTTTCCATTTTCTCTTTTTTCTTTCCTTGCTTCGACAAGATCCTCATGTTCATATAACAACTCAATAACTTCTTTATCATTCGATTTCAGTATTTTCTTTGATGATAGCCTAATAATAATATCAAAAACTCTAAAATGAATTACCAGTGGCTTATATGTACACAAGAACAACTTAAATATTTGAATCACAAGCAACAAAATCAGATAAAATATTATAGCCGCAAAATATGCACCTATCAAACCAAAAAAAATCGAAAATGTTCTTTGAATCGCATTTGAACCGGCAAATATGTTATAGCTATTTGTAGATACAACCCAAAAGAAAAGAGGTATTGGCTTTATAAGTAAATCAAATATTGTATTTAATAAATTATATAAAAACTTGCTCTTATGTTCTAATCGTAATAATCTTTCCGCCAAAATCTTTTTCTTTTTTCCTGAATTATTTACAAATTCATCACTTATTTTTTGGGGATCTTTACCGTTGTAATATGCATTATAACCTTTAGGTCGCTTGCTCTTGTCATAACTTCCGTCACGCAACCTCATTACATAATCATAATATGTTTCGCCTATCGAATCATAATATGCTTCAATATACTCTTTAAACTTATCCATACTAGCATACTTACTACTGTCATACCGCCAAAAAGTTAATATGAGCATATCTCCATTTGCATAATCCTTATGCATATGTGGATTTCCATAACCATTATCCGACAAAAAATACTGCTGGATGGTACTTGACATGGTATAACCAGACACATTATTTCCACCATCCAACAAATAACGATTTTTCGTTTTGTTGTGAATCACAAAAAAACCATATTCATTGTATATTCTGGTATCTCCATTTACCTTTAACTGCATCTCTTTTTCTAAATACTCGTTAAGAGCAATACCTTTTTCAAGTAGGCTAATATTCTGCTCCAACAAAGTCATCGAAATATCATCCATTAATCCATCTCCTCGTTGTATTTTTTTGCACTAATGGTTAAGTTTAAATTACTTGAATCCATTAAATTCCTTTTGTGCTAATTTCATGTTTTGTACCATTTCCCGCAATAATAGGTCAATTTCCCCATTAGCTTTACAATACGACTTAACAACAAGCATGTCATCAGCAAGAAGGAATGTAACACCGCAATATTGTGAATTCAACTCATTGATTCTAGACAAGACACTTAACATATCATAATTGTTAATAGAACTCCGAATATATACTTCTGCGTTATCATCTTCATAAAATACCAATGCTACATTATACAAATCATCGTTTGTACCTTGTTCAAAAAATGATAAAAGCATATATTCCTGTTCCTTTTCTTCATGTATGTCAGATTTATCGAATCCTGCCTTTTCTGTATAATCATAGAATTTTTGCAATAATGTCATTATATTCACCTCCAATAAATTTTTCTATCTGTTCTACTGAACTGGATGCTATAGAAAATCCTTTGTGGACATGCATCCAAGGTGGTGCCTTAGGTTTTCGCGAAGGGATTCCTCTTATCAATTTTGCCTTATGCTCATCCCTGTCGTTTTCATAATCTTTAATTTTCTTCGCCAAACTATGCATCTTTGTATCAATACCTTTAGGCAATTCATGAACATTGTTATCACCATAGTATTTAGACATAGATTCTATCAAATTCATGGTTTTATCAACAGCCTTCGGCAATTTTGAAAGAGCTTGCAAAGGTTTTCCAGATACAGCAGTACCAACCACACCTACCCAAGCAGTTGTTGCTTCTGCTGCATTTATCATAGATTCTAATTTACCTTCTTTATTCAGCTTATGTAAATCAAACTTGCTTACTCCAACAAATGCACCTGCTAATTTCACCGCACTCATAGTATTCTCATCAAGACCGAATCCATCCTGTATTCCCATTCCACCAATAAGATCCATAGATTTTCCAAACGATTCAATACCCTTTAATGCCTTTCGTGCCAATGACTCCTTCGGTAAAACTTCCTCCAGTGTTTCACTAATTGTCTTGATAAGCCCTATCCCAGCATCAACTGCCGTAAATACTTCTTTCTTCTTTATTCCTGTTGCAATTCCAATCGCCGCACCAATTGCCGCTTTTCCAATATCCTCTGCAATTGCTCCCTTTTTCACTATTCCTAGTGCTTTTTGGTGTTTGCCTTTTTCTATACTTTGACGACGTTGTTGTAACTCACCACCTAATCCCTCCAACATTTTATCATATTCATCAAACAGATTGTCATAGATGTTTATAGCCTCCTTATAAAATGAATAAATAATTGAAGCTACTATATCTTCATCCGGTGGTGTATCTAGCCTATATTCATTAATTAACCGCTTATACCCAGAAAACGATTTATATATCTCATCATTAGCATCCGGAATATACGGATTCTCAGTAGTAGAATTACACTCACGAATATTTTGACAATGAATTACAAGTCGGCTTAAGCATTCTTCAAATTGTTGCAACTCATCACGCAATTTATTCTTTGCATGACTTGAAGAATGTATATGTTCTGCGATATTCTCTATAGATTCGCTTGTATCTCCATATACATCTTTAATTTGAACAATCGCATCAATATGTCTAGTTCTTATATCATTCAACAACTCGTTGTATACCCTATAGTGATAATCTTTAACAACATCAATCGTGTTTTCGATATATACTGCTAATGCACATGTGATGCCCTCTATTTGGGAAGAAGCTTTTTTCATATATGAGTATGTATCTTCATTCAGCTGCATACACTTCACTCCTCCCTAAATATTCAAAATATGGTCAAAATCTATCTCCGGTACCACTACCTCCTGCAATTCATACTTAAATTTCTTAAATGACCTCTGAGTTGCGCTACTTGAGATGGCAAAATCAATTGCAATTGAGTTCTCGGCTTTCTTGGTAAAAGGTATTCGTAATTTTGTATAATAACTCTCATTATTTCCGCTAACAAATATGTAATCACAAGTTTTCTGAAGCATATGAAAATCATTAAAATCATTATTTGAAGCCACAGCAATAAAAAGCATATTATAGTTTGTTGAATCCGTAAGAACCGTTTCCATGTCTTTCGGAAACTTTCCAATCATTTCCGCTCCGACAAGCCAAATTACCAATGGTTCGAATAATTCTACCATCGCCTTCTTTTCTGTTTCTTTTAAATACAACATATCCAATACTCTAAAATATGAAGAATCAAACTCATAATCTTCCAAAATTGCATTTTTCACACTTGGAATATCATGTATCGTTTTATTCACAAAGTAACTATCCACAATTTCCTTTAGTGCAGCATAAATAGACTCTTTTTCAGCTACAGCAATATATTCCGCTCTTAAACATAGTGCATCATAAGCAAATTCTTGTAATGAAGGATATTGCGAATAACTGCTAATCAAAGTAGCTTCTCTACAACGCTTGTTAAACACATCTATCATCTCTGTAAGAAAATCAATCGAATGGCGTACATCTTCTTTTTTTAGCATCAAGTCTCTTGCCAAATCATATTTCTTCATAAACAAATCATTTCTAGCAAGTATCAGATGCTTATATTCATTTGCAACGGGTGATTTAACAAAATTTGTTGCTAACAGTTTACAAATGTATGCCGCATCATCTACAGACGGAGTGAATACACCTATATTCTTTCTTACGCCTCTTTCGATAAAAAATGTTTCATAATCATACTTTTTGTAATTAAAGACTACTGCTTCGCCAAGTGTTATAACATCTAACAAACTGCTATTCGATTGCAGATATTCATTGCGTGTATCGTTAATCGCATCCAATACATTTTCTAGCTCGGACATATTGTTTATACTATCCTCTTGGTAGAATTTATGTACTGATGAATAACTATACTCCTCAGCATTATTCGTTATATCACACAAATACTCATAGAAATATTCGTCCGATATATACGGCACTTTAAACAATTGATTGTATTCTTCCTTTACGCCTCCAGTATTAGCTAATACAATACCTTTTTTATCAATTTTAGAAGCTGCTGCATTTCCTAATACTCTTGTGGAAACTTCTGCATCACAACCAAGTGCAAATCTAGCCTTAAAATTTGCGAATACATTTGAACTCATTGTCCCAGACATTTCTTGACTAGCAAACAACAGATGATATCCTGTAGCACGCCCCAATTTTGTTATGGATGTAAGTAAATCTTCAATAATCGTCTGTTCTCTTGATGTTGATTCCAAGAACAACTGTTGAAATTCATCCACAAGAAATAATACTCTAGGCAAAACTATAGAATATTTATCCCTTACTTCACTCAATTTTTGCAAACCGATCAACGCAAAGAAATCTTGTCTAGCACGCATTGTTTTTGCTAAGTAAGTCAACAAGCTCACAACATATCTTATTTCACTGGTTGCTGCTACTGACTTAATATGCGGAACTTCGTATTTTGACAAATATCTACTCAATTCGACCTTTTTAAAGTCCGCCAAGTACAAATTTATCTCCCAAGGAGAATACTCCGCTAACAAGGAAAAAATAAGATTATTTAAAAATACTGATTTACCGGAACCTGTTCGTCCTGCCACCAACGCATGCACAGTATCATCCCCAAGTACTATTGACATCGGACTAGACCACTCTTCATCCTTTAACCCCGGACGCAAATTAATACCGTTTTTTGTTGAATTAAACCATAATCCATGCGAATTTTCTTTACCCTCTATTACTTGGTCTACTACTCTTTTATCTCGCTCGTTAAGAAGTTTTTTAAATAAAGCTATACATTCATCCTGACCCGAGCAACCTTGGAACAGATGCATAAATTCATATGGTTCTTTAATACATACGAATTCATTATTCTCATTAGCAACAGGCTTTGAAATTCCATTAATGACTTTTGGATTTTTCTCACCTATAAGCGACTTAAAATTCTTCAAATATGATTCATATGTTAATCTACTCTTCTCTTCTTCCTCTTTAGCTCTAAGCCTAGCTAAATCATCGAGAGAAAAAAGTTGCTCTGCCATATAAGTTCCTCCTTAATCCAAAATCTGTTTTACCTTTGCTTTCAACGCAGAAACGCCACCACTTACAAAACTTTGTGACTTAGCCGCCGCATTCTTTGCTGCACCTGCACCCAGACCCCGAACAGCATTTTCACGTGTTTCAAACTCCTGTGCCAACTCAGTAAAACTTGCATTAATACCTGATTTAAAACCTTCTGCAACAATAGCTATTGATTGCAATACAACCGGTTCAATTGACACATATATCTCATTCTCTTCTTTCTTACTCTCAATAGTATTAGCACATTGATTTTGTTGATCTTCAAGTGAAGAAACATACTGATCAATAATCTGTTTTATTGCTTCGAAATCACTAACTTCACATCGCCAATTTGTAGTGTCTATACCGTTTAGCTGTGATGAATCCACTGATCTCCATGACTGGATTTCATCTTCTATTTGCGACTCAAGAGTTCTACTTCTGTTTTTTGCACTCTCTCCCGCAGACATTTTTTCCATAACTCTTGTAAAACTCAATTCACTACTCTGCCACTCAGTCAAAGCTCTTGTTTCTGCATTTTTTAACTCTTCATTGTAATAAGTTACCGCTTCTGTAGATAACTTAATTACTGGCTCATACTTTAATTCTTGTGCCTTTGTTGTTATCTTCTCAACAACCTTCTGTGTCTGTTCCTGAATTGTCTCCAATGCATTCTGATAAATCTGATACATACTTGTAATTTCGTCTTCACTAAAATTGAATCCCATAGCTTTCTCTCCTTAATACTTATAAATTGATAACTTCTTTTGTAACAAACTCTGGTATTTCTCCGTTAATAGTAAACAGCTTAACGTAATCCATATCACTAACAGCGTCATAAATCTCCTTATCAAGTTGATATGTATCTAAATATAATACCTTGTCTATATCCATACCTTCATCGCTTCGAGCAATATCGATGAATTCATCCATAGAAAGAATTTTATTTACACACAACTTTTCATCTAAAAGTCTTTTTTGATTCGACACCATCAGTTCATATTCAAATTCAGATACCAAGCCTTCAAATTCGTATATATGGTTATTATCTTTCATTTTCTCCACTACTCGTGCGAATACTTTAGAAGAACCATCATCTTGCAATATTGACTGTGCCAAGGTTTTCTTCATAAACACAATAGGCAAAAATCCAAAATTCTCTCCCCCTATAAATAACTGTGTTATTTCTCGTTCTACTGCCGTAAAATCATGTCCTACAAAATATACAATGTTGTATTTTATCGGATTCTCACGATTTGCTAATCTTGAAGGATTAATATTCCTAATTCGTCCATCCGACAACGAATCAACTGTATCTCTTGTTGCTTTCAACTCATCAAATAATTGCTGAACACCCTGTTGTGTATGAATCACTTTCATTAATCCCTTTGTTCGACTTTCCGGGAAATAAAGGCCTTCATAATCCACAAGCCACATATTTATGTATTCGTAATAATTTTCCTGAAAGAATCCACGCATTAGTAATTCAATTAACCTTGCCGCATTCTTTCTAAATCGTTCTCCATCTTTTGCTGTGTCATCGCCATAACAAATCAGCATTGGTTTATAATTATGTTTGAAGTAAACCAGCTCCTTTACCCCTTCAGTACTATGCTGCGAGTATCCTGCGGATACATAAGGAGAAAGAACTGCACTATTATGACTTCCATCACTAATTAATTGGTCCACTTCTGCTTCCTTAGCCTTTAACTTCGGAACAATTTCTTGTAACCGATTATTTAGAACCTGATTTTTTTCTCTCACTTCTTCAATTCTAGCTTTACAACCATTAATTTTTTCTTCTAATGCATTGTATTTTCCATACAAATCATTCTTTACAAGCGCAATCAACGAATCCCTTCCAGGATTCTCGCTCAGTCCGTTATTTCTAATTGACTCTATCTCAGTTTTCCAAGCAAACACAGTATCTTCCATATATTCTTTTACGCTATAGTCATACATTTTTTGCTTCAATCCGTTCGCATCAATAAATGAGAAACATACCGCTTTGTTATCTGCCAAAAACTTCTTTGCCAAATACTTTGCAACAAAGTAAATAACAATATTTATTGCAACAATCACAATAGCTGCTATTACAATCGACGAAATACACTCTCCTAAAAAATCTTTTGTAAACTGATCACTGACCAAGTCGTATTCTTGAGCCGATAAATCTGCTAGTTCATTGTCATATATTACTTGGAATTTGTTATATACTCTTGTGAGCAACTTTGTTATTAAGAATATTGCCCAAAAAATAATACCCGCAATAATCCTAAGTGCCTTAGGCAAAAATCTTAAGAAATCAAACCTAAACACAAATGAACAAATTAAATTCAATATGGTTAACACATTAAATCCTGTAGCCTTTTCAGCTCGTCCAACCCATATCTCTTGCTCTAAATCTATATCTGCATTTCGTAAGTATTTATCTACATTTTTCATAGATAACCACTTAACTACTTTGTCAAAATTCTTTTTTGCACGTCCACTCGGATTTGCAAGTTCTGACATTTTTTCATTTACTTCATTTTTAATCTGCTCTTTTTTCTTCGCAATTGACTCATCAATATATGTTTCCATATACCCGACCACTATGTCAGGATTGTTATAATCAAACTTACTTTGTTTGCTTCTATATTGATTAATCTCTTTTTCAATCTTTCGAATCGGTTCTTCGGCACTTGAAACTTGTTCATAAAGTTCTTCAAATCCCTCATACAATTCTTGATATTCTTTCACTTTACTTTCCATATTACGTGCCCTCCTAATGTATTTCTTTTGATTGACCTATTGCACTATTAATTCCTTCACTCAATCCGGCAATACTATCGACCATGTCTTTTGTTGACGCATTATTTTGAAAATAGGCTACCAATGCCCAAAAAGTCGTCGTAGACATCACTCGATTTCCTCTTTCAATAGAACTATACGTCTGCCTTGATATTCCAATAATCCTTGCAATATCCTCTTGCGACACTCTTGCCTTAACTCTCAACACAGGCAATTCACTCCTCAACACCTCTATTAGGTTTTCTTTGATATCCGTATTATTTGTGATTTCCAATTCAAGTCCTCCCATACCAATCCGTAGAGCAAAATGTGTTTTTAGCAATACCTTTCAGAGAGTGTCATACTCTACGAAAGGATTGCGAACAAATATTATTCATCAAAAACCATATTTATTGTACAATTTGTCGCACTATTTGTCAATATGACGCAGATAAAAGCTTATAGTATTTACTAAATTTGTACGTAGCTTCCCATTTATAATTAATAAGCCGTCAAAAATTTAGTCAAAGGAGGTCGTTATTATGCCACGACGTGGAGAAAACATATATAAGCGAAAAGATGGTAGATGGGAAGGAAGATACATCAAATGTCATATTAATGGCAAGGCTCAATACGGATATATCTATGCAAAATCATATAAAGAGGCTAAGGAGCGTTTAAATCAAGCCAAAAACCTTAATATGGCTACCACTACAGAAATTACTAAAAGTATCAAACTACAACATACAACAACCTTTTACGAAATATCAACACAATGGCTCAATATGAAAGCGGCAACTATTAAGCTTTCTAGTTACACAAGGTATTTAAATTTACTGAATACATACCTATATCCTCAATATAGAGACACTTTGATTGAGGATATTTCGCCAGCTTCGGTAGATTCATACATTAACATGCTATTAACAGACGGCAAAAAAGACAAAACTGGACTTGCGCCTAAAACAGTACAATGTATCATATCTTTATTGAAGTCAATTTTAGACTATGCGTATAGAATGAACCACATTTCATCCATATCTACGTCGTATATTAGCATTAAGCAAGAACGAAAACCAATGCACATATTATCAATCACTGACCAGAATGTACTTACTATTTATATTTACGAACATCCGGCACCTACTAATCTCGGTATATTATTATGTCTTTATACCGGAATGAGAATTGGAGAAATATGTGCGTTAAAGTGGGGGGATATATTATGGGATGAGCATTGTGTGCTTATTGAAAAAACGCTACAACGCTTACAAAATACTAATAAATCCACTGCAAAAACATCGATTGTTATAACTGCCCCCAAGAGCTCTTGTTCAATACGAAAAGTACCCTTACCAGACGAACTATACAATGTGCTCCAAAAATATAAACAAAAAGATGAGGCATTTATCTTAACTGGAACAAATTCGTACATCGAACCCAGAACCATGCAAAATCGATACAAATCGATACTCAAACAATGCAATATACAAGCTATTAACTTTCATTCTTTGCGACATACATTTGCAACCCGTTGTATAGAACTCGGCTTTGATGTAAAAAGTCTTAGTGAAATACTTGGACATGCGAATGTTAACATCACTTTAAATAGATATGTGCATCCTTCTATGGAACAGAAGCAACGCAATATGAATTTGCTAACCGAACTATTATCCGTCAAATAATTTGTCAAAATCCTTGAACACTCTTTAAAGAACTGTGTTCAGGGATTTTTTTCGTAGAGTATGTCACTCTACGAATTTTTTTTTGCCAAATTTCCATTTTGCAATCTTTACATTGCAATTTTACCAAATAAATCTATTAGAATCAAGGCATACTTGTTATGAATACATTGCAAAAGAGGTATGCTTATGGAACAAAAAATTAAGTCAAATTCTTCTTTTGGCAACAACCTTCGTATAATAAGAAAAACTCATGGGTATACACAGGAAGAAATTGTCGCCAAACTCCAATTAAAAAACCAAGATATTTCACGTAGCGCATATGCTCAAATTGAATGTGGGACATATAATATTCGAATTTCAGAATTGGTAGCACTCAAAGAAATATACAACATACCATATGATGATTTTTTTCAAGGTATAAGTGCAGACTAGCGATTTATCATAGTTTTCCCATGATAAATCGCTTTTTCATTTTTTGTATACTTCAAAAACCTTTTTATCCTTTATTACCTTGAACCTCTTGAACGCTCTCTATGCACGTCGTTTTTCACGCCAACTAATCGCTTACGATGATTATATTCTTCCAAGAACTCATCATATACCGCCATCTTATAACGGATGCTCTTCATCTTTTCTGCGGTATAACCCATACGCTGACAATAAGCATCATACTCTACCTGATAGTCATCCGTAGGAACCGGAAGAAGTGCTGCACGCTCTTCAATAGTCAACTTGCTATAATCAATTACCTCCGGGACATCTGCTACCACTTCTGATACAACTTCTCCCATATCAACACTCTCAGCATCCACATCCTCTGATACCACAAAAGCCTTTACCTCATCCATTGTATCAACCGGAATCGCAACCATTTCGGAAACCTGCTCTTGTTTCTCTTTCTCTGTTTCCTTCAAATCAGCAAATTCCTCATAGGAAAGTATCTCTTCCTTTGCCTCATCCAAAGTTACATCTGCTGTATCCCTGTATTTGATGTCTTCCAGATAATCCATATAATCCCACTTCCATTTATGGGTAGTACCTGAAAGCTGATTTAACACCATATCCCAAAGTTCCCCTGCTCTGGATGCTTTTTCACGATATAGTTCTAATGCCTGCTGTCGCTCAAATTCTTCTCTTGTCATAATCGATGCTGTAAGTTCTTCCTCTGACAAATCAGCTGCATCTCTGATAAACTCCGACTCCAGATATGCAACATAATCTTTGTTCCACTCCTTACGGTCAAGCTCTGTGCTATAAAGTTCCATCTGCATCTTGTTACGCTGATATGCCAGCTTTCTTTTTCGCGAAAGAATTTCTATCTGCTTCCGTTCCTCCTGCAACTGCTTTTCCTTTCGAGCAGCTTCTTCTCTGGCAAGCGCCTCTGCTTTAAGTCTTGCTTCTTCCTCTGCAATACGGCGTGCTTCTTTTTCTGCATTACGCTCTGCCACAACCTTTGCAATTCTATTCGCAAGCTCTGCTTTGCCATAACCATCTCCAAGCTTATTCCCACGAATACCCTTCTTCATATCCGGTGTGGAAAATGTCACTGTTTTATCCGTAACACGAATCTTCCAGTTATACATAAATTGCAGACATTCCACCAACTGCTCAAAAGAATCCACAAAAGGCAAAAGCTTATCAATGGTATCCCGAATCAGTTCTCTGTTAGAAGTAACACCAACACCATCCTTGGCATTCTGAGCCATCAGACGTTTTTCCACCCAGTAGTTGTCAGTATGTTTCTTGGCAAGCAAATCCACCTGTCCAAAACCCAAACGGATGCACTTCTCCATTACCCACTTCTTTGCATGGAACATCATCTTACCTGTGCTCTTGTGTTTACAGCCCTGCTTCCACTCACAAGGCTTATCATGCCACCTGCTCCGCTTTCCGGCATACTTTCTGACAGAATTGATGACCATATGGACATGCATATTCTGACTGCCATTGTGACCATCCGGATGAACCGCAACCACCGCCTGATGCCCCGGTGCAAATACATCCAACCATTGCTTGCCAAATTCCAAAGCCTGCTCCATATTTATGGGATCATTTGGTTCAAAGCTAATGATATAATGATGAGCCTTCACATCCTTTACGGAATTATTCTTACCATACAGACGATTTACCTCTATACATTCTGCTCCAAAACTATCCACATCACAGTTTACTCCTGCAATCAGATAATTCTCCCGTTCCTGTATTCTGCCCTTTTCGTCAAGAACAGGCTTGTTGGTATATTCATCAAACTGACAGATAAGGTACTCCACCGCCGATGAATAAAATTGGTTTTTTACCGAAATATGCTTCAAAATCGCCATTATTCTCCACCATCCTATCGACTTTTACGTCTGCGTTTCTTTCCACAAGCAACATCCTCCAATGCAGGAAGTATTTTAAACTTCAAATCCAATAGTTCCCTTATAGCTTCTTTCACTTCATAATAAACGCTGTAAAAATCTCCGCCACCATTCAAGTGCTTTGCTATCTGGTTCAGGTTGGAACCAATCTTGCCCAGCTGCATGGAATACTCCTTCAGCAGACTGGTATCTCCATAGCAGGGAAGCTTTCTTCCCAATGCGCACCGCCTAATATATTCCGAGGTGCTAAGCCCGGTCTTTCTTGCCTTTTCCTCAATCAACTCCTTATCCTCTGTCGATATACGCATGGACATCAGAACCATATTCTCTTTCTTTTTATCTGTGTTTCTCATAAATTCCTCCAATCTAGCACAGAAAAAGCAGGCAATAAATACCTGCTTCCTCGTACCTACAAAATATAAATTGTTAATTGCTACTCCAATTGAATAATTAAACTGCCGGATACGGCAGATAGTTTTCGCCGTCGCTTTCGCTCCTCCCTCCGGTCTACGCTCACTCCCCTATAGTCGTTCACGAATATTTCTATTTCAAATATGTTGCGGCTCGTTATACCCCGCTCGCCGATTATATAGAACTCTGTCATACTCCTGTCTTACAGAAAATCCACTAATCACATTCTCCATCAGAAATCTTATCGAAACCTTCGCATCATTTTCCATAAGACATCCTTTTTCCGCTGATGCTTGCCGACCGAAGTCGGCATGGGCTCCGGATACGTCGCATAAGGTAGAGCAAGTTCCGCCCTGTATATACACGGGCAGGAACTTGTTGGGGATTTGGCATCCCCAAGCCCCAGCATCTTCCGCCTTATGGTCAAAAAAATAAAGCCTGCAAGCAGACTTTATCTTTTGCCAAAGGCTTGGCTGGCTTCGTAAGAATTTCGTATCACAGCTTTTCCCATATAAAAAAACTGTCTTACAGATAAGGCAATTTCCTCATACAAGGCACCTTTTTGTAAGACAGTCTGTCATACTGTGATATTCTTTTTTCTTACTCATCATCCATATCAAACAGACTTCCAAGCATATCTCTTGTGGTACTATCCATAGCATTGGAAGTATCTGCGGCAAGTTCATTATCGGGAACCGTTGGCTCTGATACAGGAACCATTCCATGAGCCTGCATTACATTAGGCATAGTAACTGTCATACCATTCGTTACTGCACCAGCCATCTGCATAGGAGCCATAGGAACAACTCCCATATTCATCTGCTGAGCCATTGCCCCCAGAACTCCGGCAAACATATTGTTAGCCACATTCTGTGATGATTCCTGCACCACCTTGGTAAATTCCTCTGCCATGCTTTTGATTGCCTGCTCCATCCACTCCGTGGTTTCTTTTTCCCGAATACCCCTTTGCTCACTTTCCATAGCCAAACGCAATGCCTGCTTGATAAGCTCTGTCTGATTTAGATATCCCGGCTGGCTGGATTTCTCTTCCAGCCACGCAAGGATTTTTCTGTCACTTTCACATTTCGGATTCAACCGAAAGGATATTGCATTTCCCATAAGAGCCTCCTATCCCAGATTTTCTGCAAGATAACGGTAGCCGAGAGCATTTGCTTTCACATCCGTTACATACTGGATGTTCCTGCCCTGCGTTCTGCCAAAACGCTTCATCACACAGGCACCACCGCCCACATATACGATATTCTCATGCAGTAAATCCACCTTAATCTCTCGAAGCTTCGCTTCCACCTCATCTACATACTGCTGTAACCCCTTCTCAATAAAAGAGATAAAATCAGCATTTACATTGGACTGCTTTCCACGGATAACATCAATAATGTCATCCTCGGGAATTTCGCACTTTAACTTGGGAAGGGCATCCTTTTTAATACGCTCAATGGTAGTAATCAACCCAAGCTCATAGGTGTAAGCATCCTTATCCATAGGGATTCTGTCACGGACACTTAGTACATCCAAGGTCCAGGAACCCAAATCCACACAACGAAGTCTGTCCATATCTCCCATACGGTTGGCAATAGCTGCATAACACTGGGCATAAATCTTCACCTTATCCATAAATAAGGAATAATGCACTCCCTCTAAGGAAAAAGAAATCCTCTCCTTGTGCCACAGATAATCACGGAACTCCTTGCGCTCCGCACCAAACAAGGTCAGAGGAACGCCAGCATATAATTCCACATGTTCTGCTCCTGCCTTGCCCTGATACTGCAATTCCTTGGCAATGCCTGCAAGGGTCAACAGAAAATAGTTCTCATTTTCCGTCTTGGTTGCCTGCTTTCCAAGTCTGCCCTGTCCCACGATATACTTTTTACCCTTATACTCTAAAAGTCCGTTCTTGGTAAGGGGTTCATAATCCACCGGAACCACGGAAGTCTCCATAAAGGTATGCTCTCCCTTAATGGAACTCCAGCCATGATCCAGTGCAATCTTAACAGGTGCCATAGTTGTTTCATTCATAAAATAATTTTCTCTCATAAAATCCTCTCTTTCTCCGGCATAGAAACCGGTCTGCATAAATTTTTCATTCTGTGTTGCAGTCATTCCTGCATTAGTGATACTTGTAAACAATCTCTCCATAAATGACCTCCTCCGCAAACTGCTTCGCCTGCTCTCTTAATTTCCACATCTCCATCGTGGAATGTGTATCCTTCGGCTTATGCTTTGCCAGATACTTCTCTACAACCATATCCAGCATCTTATAAGCCTCTTCATTCACTTCCTTTGCCTTAATATAAAGCTGACCCATTCTAATGTGGTGACAATACCTGTCTGGATGATTTTCTTTTAGATAAAAAATCCACAGGTGACCATATTTCCCGATATCAGTCGATGATATAGCCGAATCCATATCCGATTCCTTGGCTTCAACACTAATATTCGGATAAAGAATACCATTCACCTCTGTATAAGTGCCGCCCATTGCTTCATATAAAGATAATTTTCTGCTCATTGTCACTACCTCCCTATCTTGCTCTGCCCCGGCTGTTACCAAGGACTTGCGTTTTTTCAAGTTCCTGCTTCTCATACCATTCCTTCACAAGACGCTCAATTAAATCCGTCTTTTGCTTCGGTGTATAATCCTCTGGGAAATACTTCGCCAAAGTATCTGCACGAAGCTTAATCTGCTCCCTCTGATTTGGCTTTTCCTGCTCTAATATCAGAAACATCCCATCCATATCTAACTCTCCCGACTGGCTCATACGCTTCATTCGGTTTGCCTGTGATAAGGACGGCGTACACTGCTCCATGTTCATAACCTCATAAAGCTCGTACTGCTCTTCCTCTGTCAAATAGGAAATTTCAACCGCTATAGTAAAAGCAATCTTTCCTTCATCTACCATATCAAGAAGCCTAGGGATAAGATTGGTAAGGCGGATATAACGCTGAATGGTCATACGGCTCTCACCCATCTGTTTAGCCAAAGCCTCATTGCTATTAATAGCCCTCTCTGTAGTTTCATCCTGCTGAATTATCCAATTTCCAACTTCATCATGACCAGACTGCAAAGGATATATCTTCATTGTAGGATTCTCCAACTTCGGTCCATCTTGAACCGAGGTTGCTGTCCCAACTTGTGACGAAGATAACTTTTTCCCAACTTGGGAAGAAGTTAAATCAGTTCTTGCTCCCTGTCTCTTCATCGCCTCAAGCTTCATATTATAAGCAAATGCTTTCTCGCTGGGTTTCAGATGCTCTCTTTGCAGATTGCTATCCACCATTGCAATCACAGCCTGATTATCATCCAAATCACGAATCACCACAGGCATAACCTCAAGCCCTGCCCATTTGCACGCAGCCTTTCTTCTATGACCTGCAATTAGTTCATAACCGCCACCAGCATTGGGTCTTGCCAGAGCCGGAACAATCACACCTTCTTTTTCGATACTCTGCATGAGTTCAAACAATGCCATATCGTTTTCTACCTTAAAGGGATGCCCCTCAAAGTCCTGTAATTCCGCTATGGGAACTATTTTGATATCTGTTTCCACCACAGCACTATGCTCTTGTTTTGGAAAAGAATACAATTCTTCTTTTTTCTTCATAAAATCAATTACCTCCGTTAAAATCACTCATTCTCGTAC
This sequence comes from uncultured Oscillospiraceae bacterium, assembly GCA_964466395.1. Lineage (GTDB taxonomy): Bacteria > Bacillota > Clostridia > Oscillospirales > Oscillospiraceae > UBA2658. Next base: position 24,109 of record CAYXNK010000008.1, read on the forward strand.
ATTTATCCGAGAACGCAAAAGAGCCGCTTACTTTCAAAAACACTTGAAAATAAGCGGCTCAGACCACTTTGTTACTTTATTGAATTGTTAGTTATTTTTGATGAAATATGAACGACAGATTTTTGTGTTTCCGAACTACACCCTCACAACCACTTGGACGTTTACTCCGTTGGAAATTGCCTTTTTCTTCTCTTTTCGGTCACTTTGAGAGAAGAGTATATGTCGCTCAAAGTGCCTAAATTCAAGGAGTTTCAGGTATTTTTCCTTTGGAGCAGTGTTACGCACTCCACATGTGTCGACCCTCATTTGGGAACACAGACTATTTACCTCGTCACTCAC
>CAYXNK010000009.1:0-17730 GCA_964466395.1 uncultured Oscillospiraceae bacterium
GATCCTGCGGTTGAGGAGTCTGGGCCTCAACCACAGCAGGATAGCAGAGAGTATAACGATTTCACCGTGCAAATTTTAAGTAGAGTACTACGGCTCTACTTTCTGCGGATGTAAAGTGTAAATAGCAACCCTCTATTAAGCGCCTGCATATGATATTTTTGAGTAAAGCCTTTCCGTACCTTCCTCAACTTTCTTAAAGAGCTTTCTTGATTTATGTCTGTCCTTTATGGGCTCATTTTCAGTAGCCTTTAGCAAGGCTAGACTTCACAAGTTTGCCTCGCAGGACCTTACCGCTCTCATTATGGGGGATGCAGGGGGTAAACTCGATGGATTTTGGCATTTTATAAGGTGGAAGATAATTGAGCGCGAAACGTATGAGCTCTTTCTGCGTCAGCTTTTCGTTAGTTTCAACGATGGCGTGGATACGGTGACCCCATTCCTGATCCGGTAGGCCAATAACAACGGCGTCGGTCACATCACTGTGCTTTTTCAGCACCGTTTCCACCTCGGCAGCAAATACGTTTTCGCCGCCGGTGACGATCATATCGCTACGCCTGTCTGCAAAATACAGGTATCCCTCTTCATCCAGGCAGCCCATATCGCCCACGCTGCGGAAACCATCCTCGTCCCGGGGCAGTTTTTCGCAGTTTTTGTATTCCACAGTGGGGCCGTTATCGCCCCAGATCATGAAAATTTCGCCCACCTCGCCTGTGGGCAGTTCGGTGCCGTCCTCGGCGCGGATGGATATTCTGCCGCCCAGTGGTCTTCCCACACTGCCCTCATGGTGCAGCCAATCGTCGCCGCGGATGGACGTCATACCTATGCATTCGGTCATGGAATATATCTCGAAGATCTTTTCCGGCGGCATAAGCTGCATCCACCGGTGTTTGAGTTCCTTTGAGCAGGCGCCGCCCGTGTGGCACAGCGCTTTGATAGAAGCAAAGTCCTCACTCTTCACGCCTTCAAGGCGGGCTATGCGCTGCATCAGCGTCGGCACCATCTGCACAAATTCAATCTGATATTTGCCAATCAACTCCAGCACAGTTTCCGGGCTGAGCGACGCCGACATCACAAGTGTATTTCCAGAATACAGCCCGTCAAAGGCCGCAGTGTGGGGCGCGCCGTGGAAAACCGGCCCTGCCAGAAGTTGCCGCTGTTCAAATTCCATGCCGGATATATTAAACCAGCTTTTAAACGAGTTGTCGTCCATGCCTGCCGCCATGTTCTGCTCAATAAGCTTGAGCTTGCCGGTGGTGCCGCCCGAAAGATTTGCGATGTTCGGCACTGCAAGTCTGTCCGCTGGCATAGATGCGGGATAATCCGCGCAGGCCTGTCGCAGTTCGGCCGTGCTGATGCAGGCATATCCCGCAGGTTTATTGCCGTTTGTCACCACGAGTGCGGGTGAAACGCAGGTGCATATCTCCGCCATGGCACGCATTGGTGAGCGGTTGGAAACAGGCACATAGCACGCGCCGGCCTTCCAAATGGCGAAGGCCAGCGCTATATGTGTGGGTATATTAGGGAGCGCCGCAATGACGCTGTCGCGGCTGCCGATACCTTTGTCCAAAAGGTACCAGGCAATGCGGTTAGAAAGAACTTCAAGCTCTCTCCAGGTCATCCGCGTTTCGTGTTTTTCCGGCGAGATATAGATAATTGCTGGCTCATTCGGCTTTACTGCGGCTATGTAACTAAGCTGCCTTCCTGGAGTAACAAAATCTTCGACGCCTGTGTTGAAAATATTGAAGTATCTGTTATTTTTCCGCATTTTTTGCTCCTGTTAAACCTGGCTTGCGCCGGTAAAGATATCAGGCGAGAGTGTTAGAGGGGATGTAGCCACCGTCGATCTGCAAGGTGACGCCGGTGATGTAGCTGGCAGCGTCGGAGGCAAGAAAGACCATGCCGTTGGCAATGTCCTCGGGCTGACCGAAGCGGGTGAGCGGAATTGTGTGGTTGATGGTGTCTCTGGCGATCTTGGGCAAGGCAGCCACCATATCGGTGTCAACGACGCCGGGAGCCACCGCGTTAACGCGCACGCCCACACCGGCGAATTCCCAAGCCAGAGACTTTGTAAGGCCGATGACGCCGGCCTTACTGGCGGGATAGGGGCAGCCCATGCCGGAGCCGAAGACACCGGCGACGGAGGCAGTGTTGACAATGCAGCCGTGGTACTTTTTGATATACTTGACGGCATATTTGGACATGTTGAAGATGGACTTGAGGTTTGTGTCCATAACGGTGTTCCACTCGGATTGCTTCATCTTGACGATTGGGGCGTGGCTATCCATGCCGGCGTTGTTGACAAGCACGTCGATACGTCCCCATTTGGCCGCGACCTTCTCGTAAAGCTCTTGCGCTGCCTTGAAGTCGCACAGGTCAATGCACTCGTTCATGACCTCATAGGCGGGATTTTCGGCTAGGAGCTGTTCTAAGGCCTTTTTGCCGGTCTCCTCGTAATGGCTGAGGAAGCAGACCTTCGCTCCGGCGCCGAGGAACTTTTTAACCGCTGCAAAGCCGATGCCTCGGCTGCCGCCAGTGACGACGACGACTTTCCCATCAAATGCATGTTCAAACATTGGAGTATATCCTTTCGTGTTAAAATATTTTTTACGCTCGCGCGCCACCGCTTGTGCCGAGAAGTGCCGCAGCGGTAGCCTCGCGCTATACGACAATATTTTAACACCCCCTCTATTTTTGTTGTTACTTATTCATGCGTTTTTATGCGGTCTGGACGGGCAAAAATTGCGAAATCACTAACAATCCTGTCGAAGGGTCGAAAAATACGTCCGGGATGCGCTAACCCATCCCCGACGTATTTTAAATCCCTATTCTTTTTTATCCTCCAGCTCTGCTGAGCGGCGCTCCTGCTTAATCCGTTGGGACATTCCCTCCGTCATGGCACCGAAAAGCTCCATCATGTAGCAATAGCAGATCTTGTTCCGGTCTTCCCTGTTTTCAATGCTCTCGCGCAAAAATGCGTCCATGGTCCTGCAGGCCATTTCCGCAAGTCTGCCCGTTAGATGTGCCACGGCGGGCTCTGATGGTACGCTCAAGTTCTTGACCTTGTAATACGGGCAGGCAAGGATATAAACATAGGTACCCGCATTCATGCGTCCCTCTGCGATAACCAGTTCCTGGTCTTGATTCGGCGTAAGCGAATAGCGGTGAAAGGGGCCGAGACTTATGATGGTATTCTTTTTCACCGGATATCTAATGCTGTTCACTGTGATAGCGCCGCTGCCGGAACGCACAAGAATCAGCAGCTCATCCCGATTGTGGAGGCTGGGCGTGGGGGTAGTGATGCGGCGCTCCTGCGCATATATGGAGGCCGGCAGCACATTTTTTACAAAGTAATCGTCCACACCGAAGGGCGAATAGCCGCTGCTGGGGTTTTCTTTTTTATTTATCATGTAGCGGTTTCCCCTCCCTGCATCTGCGCCGAAATTCACCGGGTGAAATGCCGTTTATCTCAAAAAACGTGCGGCCGAAGGTCCTATCCGAGCTGAAACCCGATTCGATGGATATATCTATGAGTGGCAGGTCGGTGGTGGAAAGTAGTGCTTCTGAATAGCGCACGCGGAACAGTGCTAGAACGTGCTTGCTGCTGGTGCCCAGATAATCATTGAAAAGGCTTCGTATTATGCTGCCTGAGGTGTAGATTTCCCGCGCCATGTCCTCAATTCCGATATGCTCTGATAGATTTTCATAAAGATAGTTCACGGCTGAAACTAAAATTTCGCTCATTATCATGCCGCGGTAGACTCTGCCGTCGGAACCGTCACACAGCATACGATCTCGATAGTCCTGGGGGGTGAGCCCTGTGAGCTTCTTGAATCTGCGGTAAAACGTGATGTCCGTCTTGAATCCGGCGCAGCTTGCGATGTAATCGAAGGGCAGGCTGTCATACAGAAAATATGAAGTGGTGAACATGAGCCTGTCCCGTATTACCGTCTGCTTGAAATTCATGCCCGTGGCAATACGCAGCTCGTGATTGAGCATGGCCTCGTCCACATCGTCGCCCATTGCCATCGACACCTGCTCCGCTGTCAGGGGCAGGGTGCTGTGGGTGGCGATATAAAGGCTTGCCCGCCTGCCTAACGGCGATTGTTCCTCACTGCTTCCCACGCCATGGCTGGCAGATTCTCTTGTAAAGAGGACTTCAATCTGTCTCAATATGGACGCTCTCATAAGAGCCTTACCACGGCTGTTTGAGTCGCACAGCATATCAAAATCGTCAAAAAGGGCATATATACGACCCATTCCATCGCTATCGGGACCGACCACGGGAGTGGACATGACTATCTGGGATTCCTCCGACATGGTTGGGCGGTTGAACATGAAGTAGCTTATGAGCTGATAGTCGTATGCGCAAACCCACACATCCAGACTATCCCCAAAATTGGGCTGGATAGTGAGCACCTGGGTGGTCTGTATCCACACAAGGCAGCCCTGCGTCACCCGGAAATCGGCGCCGTTTATGGTAAAGGTGCCGCTACCTTTTTTTATGAGGACGAAATAGCTGTCCTCCTCCATAACGGGGTACATCGGTTCACTTATGATGAGCTTCTGCAGCACCAGATATTTGTCCGGCCCGCAGAAAATATGGTTTCTGGGAGCGTCGCACAGGGGTCTGCTTTTTACAGGCACTGAAAATGCACCTCTCTTTTTTACGGCAAACCATGCCGAGTCATACCTATCCTTGTCATGAATATAACATTAGCTTTTTGTATACGCAATAGCCTGCGGTGTATTCTGACCAATTTTCTCCGTTTTAGCCGTTTTATAATCCCGACCTTTGGGATAATTGTCTAACAAAATGTTAAAAATGACTTCAAAAGTGCCGTTATATTAACTAGTTTTCCCTTCAAATGCGCCGCATTGCGAAAAAACATACAGCCCGCGCCGGTTTGCGCAGACTGTATGTTTTTTGTGAGGATTTCAGTACATTAATGCATATTTCCCACCGCCGTCTTGCTCCCGGCGTCAGGCATTTGGCCGGATTTCAGGTCACAAATTATAGGCTACCTCGAAGCCCTCGTGCATGGCGTCGCTGGACTGACGCGCCTTGATGGCGTCGCCGATGACGTGAACTTCGGGAACGAACTTCTTGAGATCCTGGGACATGGGATCGTAAGCGCGGGAGCCCAGACCCAGAATGATATAGTCAAAGCCGAGCAGCCATTCCTCGGTCCCGTCACGGCGCTGAACTTTCACGTCGTGCTCGGTGACTTCCAGCACTTTGGTGTTTACATTCATCTGAGCGCCGTGCTGACGCAGGGACGCCATGGCGATATTGCGGTTGGGCAGGCACACGCCGGTCATCATCTGGGGCAGCATTTCAATGAGGGTCACTTCCACATCGCCGGTGCTGCCGGTCTGCATCAGTCCGTTGGGACGGGCGTCGGCATAGATCATCTCGGCAGTCTCACAGGCAACCTCGCCACCGCCGAGAATGCACACGCGGCCCTTGGGAATGGTGATCTTCCGGCGCAGAATGTCATGAGTGGTGATGACTGGATATTCGCCCACACCCTTTATGAAGGTGGGGATGAAGGGCTTTGCGCCGGTGGCGACAATCACGACGTCGGGCACGAATTCCCTGACAATTTCAACAGTTGCTTCCTTCTTGAACTCGAACTTCACCCCGGCCTTCTTAGCGCGGTAGTTGAGGTGGGTGAGCCACTTGCACATCTCCTGCTTTCCGGGAGCGGTGACGGCAAGGTTGAGTTGCCCGCCGATGCGGGGGTCTTTTTCCCACACTGTCACGTCGTGACCACGCTCCGCGGCTGTGACGGCGGTGTACATACCGCCAGGGCCCGCGCCGATGATGAGCACCTTGCGGGGATTTTCAGCGGGCTTGAACGGGAAGTCGTACTCTCTACCCACCAGAGGATTGATGTGACACTTGCACACTGGGTGATTGGGGTCCTCCGGTGTGATGCAGCGTCCGCCGCAGGAGCCACAAGGGGTGATATCGTCAAAGCGGTTTTCCAGCGCCTTTTTGGGCAGATCCGGGTCAGCCAATAGAGGACGGCCCATGGTGATGCCATCAACGAGACCGCGCTCTACGATGTCTGCGCCGTAGCGTATATCGTTTATCTTGCCCACGACGAAAACAGGAATATTGACGACCTTTTTGATCTCGGACGCCTCATAAACGTTCAAGCCGATCTTCTGACCGTGGGAGGGTAGGATGTTCTGCAGTCCCTCGTATTGCACGCCGCCGGAAACTTCCAACATATCGACGCCCGCAGCTTCGAACTTAGGGGCAAGGTACAGCATTTCATCCAGGGAATTGCCGCCGGGGATGCGCTCGGAACCGGAGATACGCAGCACGATGGGAAAATCGCGGCTTACGCAACGGCGGCACTCTTCAATTATCTCAAGAATAAGTCTTGCGCGGTTGTCAATGCAGCCACCGTACTCATCCATGCGCTTGTTGCGCAGCGGGGACAGGAATGCGCCGGGCAGCATATATGCGTGTGCCGCGTGCAGGGCGATACCGCCGCAGCCGGCCTCCTCGGCTCGTCTTGCAGCCTGACCGTACTGCTTTATGACTTTCATTATCTCTTCGATGGTAATGGGTCGGCTTACAGATCCGTTTGCATTGGTGTTTACAGAGGGGCCTAGGGGCTTTATACCCTTGAGTGCGCAGATAGATTCCGGGCCTGGGTGGATTATCTGTGGGAACAGGGTGCTGCCCGCATCGGTAATGCGGTGGGCAAAATCTGCAAACTGGGGAACAAGGCTGTCCTTATCCAATGCCGTAGTCTTGCCGATGTACCAATACTTATGGTCGACGGTGACTGCGTCGATGACGACGTAGCCCACGCCGCCTTCGGCGCGGCGCACAAAAATGTCGGCCAGCTGCTTGGGTACGGTACCGTCGGTAGCTTCATAGTGCATACTCATTGGTGCCATTGCTATGCGATTTTTGAGGGTGGTTTTGCCAAGCTTCAGCGGGGTAAATAGCTTTGCGTTTTTCATGTCAGTTATCATGATGATATCTCCTGTTTTTGATTTGTATTTTTTCTTAAGCGGCAAGCTCTACGTTCGTATTTGTTCCATTTGGGTGTGGGTGTGCGTGAGGGGTATGTGCACCTCCGACTTTGTTATGAGTATAACGTATTTTTATTTGCAATGTGTCTTAAATCTCCCCGGGAAACTAATCTGACGCCGTATCTCTTTTTATAAACTGCCATCACTTTTTACGACAGAAAATATAACTTTCATATCATTATTTGGCTGATGCCTGCTATTGCTCCAACACGGCGGCTGTTGTACACAGGACATTTTCACAGCGGTTGTCAAGCGCAATTACATATTTAATGGTGGGTGGGGAATATACCGACGATTCAGCCTTTGGATAGTAAATTTTCTTTTTTTGGCTGGAACACATGCATGATATTGCAAAATATTTGCCAATATTGGATGTTCGAATGTGTTAGAGTTTTGGCAAGGTGAGTTTTACAGACGCAGCGCGGCACAACGTCCATATGATCCGCGAGCCGGACAAAGTGACCGGTTTTTACGCGCACTGCACCTGTAAACAATCAAAAAACATGAACACATAAACAAAGAAAAAGGAGCGTAACGCAATGAGTTTTGACGCACTTTTCAGCCCCATAAAAATCCGTGGGGTGGAATTTAAGAACCGCATCCTCATGCCGGGAATGAACACCAAGATGGTCAAGGATAAGCACAGCGTTAGCGACGACATGGTGGCTTATCACGCCGCACGCGCCGCCGGTGGCTGCGCCCTGAACATCATGGAAGTGGTGGCGATAAGTCCCGCGACCCATGCCTATTTCTACATGGGCCTGTACAACGAGCACCACAGAGACGAGCTCAGGAAGGTCACCGACGCCATCCATGCAAACGGTGGCAAGGCCGGCGTTCAGCTCTGGCACGGCGGCTTCGTGCCGGAAGCATTTCTGGACAGCACCTGCAAGCTCCAGACTCCCGACAACACTACTGTTGAGGATATACACGACATCGTCGCCGCATACGGTCGCTCCGCAAAGCTCGCCGTGGAAGCCGGTTTCGATATGGTGGAGTATCACGCAGCACACACCTATATCCCCCACGAGTTTCTCAATCCCTGCCTGAACAACCGCACCGACGAATACGGCGGATGCTTTGAAAACCGCTGCCGTTTCTTGCTGGAGTGCATTAAATCCATCCGCGATAACATTCCTGAGGATATGCCTCTGTTCATGCGTCTAGACGCCATTGACGAGATGATGCCTAAAAACCTCACTGAGGATGAGATTGTCGATTTCATAAACCTCGCCGCCGACGCCGGTGTCGATCTCGTCGACCTGTCCCGCGGCAATGCCCGTTCCAACGCCACCGTCTATGAGGTCCCCCCCTTCAATCTGGAGCCCGGCTTCAATATGGACATCATCGCCGCAGTCAAGGCAAGAGTTAGAATCCCCGTAGCGGGCGTGGGCCGCATAAACACTCCGGAGCTTGCAAACCGGCTTGTAGAAGAAGGTAAGCTGGATATGGTGGCCGTTGGACGCGCTCAGCTTTCCGACCCCGAATGGTGCAACAAGGCCAAGGCCGGACGCGATGCCGAGATACGCAAATGCGTCGGCTGTACCCAGGGTTGCTATGACGCCGTCATCAATCCAAACTCAACACACATCACCTGCCTTAGAAACCCCATGCTGTGCTTGGAGTACAGAGGACTGACCAAGGCTGAAACGCCCAAAAAGGTTATGATCGTCGGGGGCGGCATGGCAGGCCTTGTAACTGCCGAATTCCTCAAAATGCGCGGTCACAACCCCATCGTTTTTGAAGCCTCCGACACTCTCGGCGGTCAGATGCTCCTTGCCGGCGTCGCCCCCAAGAAAGATGAGTTCACCGCTGCTGCCAAATGGGAAGGTGAAGAAGCCAGACGCATGGGAATCGATATTCGCATGAACACCCGTGTGACTCCGGAGCTCATCGCCGCCGAAAAGCCCGACCATGTGGTCATTGCCATCGGCTCCGACTATGTAGCTCCCGCTATTCCCGGTCTTGACGGCGCCGATGTTTACACCCAGTATCAGGTATTACGCGGCGAAGTCTCCCCCACCGGAAATGTAGTCATTCTCGGCGGCGGCGGAGTCGGCACAGAGGTCGCCCAGCAGTTGGCTGTTAAGGGCGCTCAAGTCACCATCCTCGACGCAAAGCGCGTGGGTAACGGCATGGGCATGCTCAGAAAAATGTTCATGGATCTTGAGTTCCCTGATTACGGAATCAAGCGTGTTTCCTTTGCCACGGTCACTGAGGTCCAGGATCACAAGATACTCTACAAGCTTACCGATAAGAAGACCAAGAAGGTCACCGACAAGGAGCGCGAATTCGACGCTCTCGTCATCTGCACCGGCATTGCTTCCCGCGGAAGCGATGAGCTCCAGGCAAAGTGCACCGAGCTTGGCATCCCCTTTAATGTGATCGGTGACGCCAAGAAGGCCCGCATGGCGCTGGACGCCACCGCCGAGGCTTATGCTGTTGGAGCCACTATCTGATAATTTAACACTTATTCAATAGAAAGGACTTTTTTCAATGACTATTGAAGAACGCCTTGCAGCACTTGAAAAGCAGGTGCAGCGCCTGAGCGACATTGAGGAGATAAAGTGCCTCAAGGGGAAGTATTTCAGATGCCTTGACACCAAGGACTGGGCAGGCCTTGAAGAGACCTTCTCCCCCAACGTATCCACGTCCTACTCCAACGGCAAGCTCGTTTTCCACGGTCCGAAGGAGGTTACCGCTTATTTTGCAAAGGTTATGCCCGAAACGGACATCACCCTGCATCAGGGGCACACCCCCGAAATCTGGTTTGAGAGCGACACCGTGGCATACGGCCACTGGTATCTGCAGGATAACCTTGTCTGGGTCGAGCCCAATCCCTACGCCGGACAGCAGTGCCAGGGTTCCGCCATCTACACCGACAAATATGAGAAGGTGGACGGCAAGTGGCTCATCGTGGAGACTGGCTACATCCGCGTGTACGAGGAATTCTTCAAACGCGACGATTCCCACAAGATTACCAAGAACATGCATATGCCCGTGGTAAAAAAGAAGCCCGCCGCCAAGAAATAATCATTTACTCTGCGCAAGACCCATTAATATAAAAAGAAATTTTAAGGAGGATACATTCACATGGAAAACCGTGACCTTGAGGTATTGCTTGCTAAGGAAGCTATTCGCGATCAGATATACACCTACTGCCGTGCGCTTGATCGCATCGACAACGAGCTCGGCTATACCGTTTTTGCGGAGGACAGCACCGTAAATTACGGTTCCACCTTCCCCAGCGGCACCGGCCGTCAGTTCATGGACAATATGCTTAACCAGCACCGTCACATGATCTCCACCCACCACATGATGACAAATATTCTCATCAAGCTCAACGACGACTGCACCAAGGCCTCCTCCGAAACCTATATGTACGCAGCCTGCAAGTTCCCCAACAAGAAAACCGGCTCCTTCACCGTGGAGGCCCGCTGCCGCGATATCGACCGCTGGGAAAAGCGCGATGGAAAATGGCTCATCGTCGACCGCGTTGTCGCCGGCGACAACACATTTATGATCGTACCCGCCCAGGAATTTGAAAACTATAACACCCACCGCAACAACAAGAAGGATCATTCCTACACAGTGTTTGGCGAGATCTGAGTGTGAATAACTGAGAAGTCAGTAATTTTCCCCGGAAATTTTCTATTTGAAAGGAGCTCTCATGAACAAACTCGAAGGTAAAGTAGCATTGGTCACAGCATCCACCCGCGGCATTGGCTACGCCTCCGTCGAAGCGCTGGCAAAAGAGGGCGCTGCGGTCTACATGGCCTGCCGTAATCTCGAAGCCGGCAAGGCAAAATGCACAGCTCTCTGCGCTCAGGGGCTCAAGGTAAAGCCCGTATATTTTGAGGCTCACGATAAAAAAAGCATAATCGACATGATCGACACCGTTGTAGGCGAGGAAGGCAGACTTGACATTCTCGTAAACAATTTTGGCGGTACAAGCCCCGTGGACGACAAGGACTTCATGAACACGGATTACGAAAAATACGCCTCTTATGTAGAGGCCCATCTTTCAACCGTTTTTCTCGCTTCGCAGGCTGCCATTTCCAAGGCAATGGCAAAGCAGAAGTCCGGCGTTATCATAAACATCGGCTCCGTTGCCGGTATCACCCCGGACACGAGCCAGGTGGCCTACGGCACTTCCAAGGCCGCAATCATCCACCTGAGCAAGATGATTGCCTGCCACGCCGCCAAGGACAACATCACCTGCAATGTGGTGTGCCCCGGCATGACAGCCACCGAGGCCGTTAAGAACAACCTCTCCCCTGCGTTCCAGGAATTTTTCCTCAAGCACACCCCCATTCACCGCATGGGCGAACCGGAAGAGATTGCAGACGCCGTCGTCTATTTTGCCGAAGCACCCTATACCACCGGTCAGGTTCTGGCCGTGCACGGCGGCTTCGGTCTCCCCTCCCCCGTATACGGCGATATGCTGATGATGAAAAACAAACGCTGACTCGTACATTTTGCAAAAAATATACTGCCTGATGATTCGGGCAGTATATTTTTCCTTAAGCACCTTATTAACCTCATTTTGAAGCGAGGGTACTGCCATGTTCCGTAAGCAGCGACGCAAGATATACCACAAAATACGCTTTCAAACTTGGTACCGCAAGGCCTATTACTATCACCGCAAGCGCCATAAACTGGATGATTATATAGCAAAATTTGGGGGGGAGGACGCCCTGAAGGATGAACGCTATCGTTCAAAGCTTCGCCGGGACATGAAATACTGTCTTATGAAATACGGCTCGTACTACGATGAGTATTTTCTCTTCGGCTTTGAAGGGCAGGATCACGAATACCGCTCCTCATTCATCACTGAGGGCATACGCATGAGCTATTATCCGCGCATGAACAGCCCAAAAAACACCAATATGCTTGAAAACAAGTATTCCACTTACAGGAAATTCTGCGATATGTTTAAGCGTGACATGATTTGCATTCGCGCCCACGACCCCATAACGCCGAAAATCGTGAATAGTTTTCAGGATTTTATATCAAAACACGAAAGTTACGTCGTAAAGCCCACCTACGCCAGCATGGGTCACGGCGTTCGAATAGACAGCATCCTCAACTACCCATCGCCTGAGAGCGCATTGAACGCATACCACGAAACCGGCGTCGTGCTTGAGGAGATAATACGACAGGATAGCCGCATGGCGGCGCTGCATCCCCAGTCCGTGAACACGCTGCGCATCCCCACTGTTATCATTAAGGACAGCAACGGCAATGACGAGGTGCGACTTTATAACCCCACCCTTCGCGTGGGGCAGCATGGCAGCGTTATCGACAACACTAGTGCTGGCGGCATAAGCGTCATCATTGACCCTGTGACCGGTATTCTTTCTACGGACGGCGCTGATAAACAGGGTCAGCATTATGAAACCCATCCCGACACCGGTGTGCGTTTCATTGGCTTTAAGATACCAGACTGGGATAAAGCCATAGAAATGGTGAAAACAGCCGCTCTCATGGTACCCGGCAACCACTACTGCGGCTGGGATCTCGCCCTGTTCGAGGAGCGGGGCTGGTGCATGGTTGAAGCAAACTGCACGGCCCAGATGTCCGGTATGCAGTTTGTGCCGTGCATAGGCCGGAAAAACGAGCTTGAAGCCCTGATATCAAAAATGTAAAGGCGGAGACGACATGAAGATACATAATTCCATCGCAGCCCACAAGAACATCCACGCCTTTGCCAAGGGGCTTTCAAAGCGCTGTGGCAAAAATGTCCTATGGCTGACAAACGACATTATGCGTGCCAAAAGACTAAATCACATCTCCCTAGACGAATACAAATGGGTAGGGTATTACGACATGACCGCTAAGCAGAAACGTACCGTATCCACCCTGTGGACCCGGGCAGAGCTGCGCAAAAAATACACGAACCGCCTCTACAAAGGTGTGCTCATGAATAAGTACATCTTTTCAAAGGTGTTTTCGGAGTATTTTTCCCGTGGCTGTATACACACCCGAGACCTTACGCCGGATAGTCTGCGTGTCCTTGCAAAAAGCAGCGGTAAAGTGGTGTATAAGCCCATAAGTAAGGGTCAGGGCAGAGGCGTGTGCGTCATCCCAGCCGGAAACGACAAGGAAATTTCTGACGCAATGAGTCGCATAAAGGCTCTGCCCGCCGGAATATTGGAAGAATTCATCTGTCAACACGATGAGCTTAACCGTCTCAACCCAGGGGCCGTGAGTATCATTCGCTTCTACTCCGTGTGTACACCAAAAGGGATGTACATTTTCTGCCCCGTGCTCACGACGTCCATGACCATGGATATTTCAAACGGTTGCAAAGACGCTCTAACTGCCATAGCCGATATCCGCACTGGCGTTGTGATAACGGATGCCGTGGATCAGCGGCTAACACGCGACTATGTCGTCCATCCTGTTACGGGCGTTGCCTTTAAGGGTTTTCAGATACCCTTCTGGGTAGAGACCATCGAAATGATGAAGAAAGCGGTGCCGGAGGCAAGCTATATTTCGAACATCGGTTGGGATGTCGCCATCACAAATTCTGGGCCAGTGATCGTGGAGGCAAACACCATACCCGGCTTCAACACCGCTCAGTACCGCGGCTTTCGCGAGATCACGAACGGCATGGGCTATCAGCCCATATTCGACGAAGCCGTAAACGGCAAACCCTTTACAAATATGTTGGACTATGAAAAAGTCCTCATTAGGCTTTAATAAATTGGAGGACACGCAATGGAAGCAGTAATATCCGTCGGGTTTGGCGTTTGGATTGTGTTCACGGCATTTGTATACCACGCTCTGACAAAGCCCGGCAAAAAGGGGAAAAAATGAACATATATCTTCTCGGGGTTTTGATTTCCCTCGCCGTGTTTTTTGTTGTGGGTATGGCGGCGGGCCGCAAGGTGAAGGATGTAAACGACTATTTTGTGGCGGGGCGAAAAGCGCCCACGGCACTTATCGTGGGCTCCCTTATCGCATCGTTTCTCTCCACTGGTGCGTTTCTCGGCGACACGGGCGAGGTGTATTCCGGTTTTTTCATGGGCATCGTCATCGTGGGCGTACTGCAGGCTACAGGCTATATCTACGGCGCGGGACTTTTCGGCAAATATATAAGACGCAGTAAGGTAAACACCGTGCCGGAATATTTTGGTACGCGCTTTTGCTCCACCAACTTGCGCAGATTGTCAGCCGTTATAATGATTATTTCCGTATGCGCATATTTGCTCTCCGCCATACAGGGCGTAGCAACGCTTATGAGCAGCATCACCGGGCTTGATTACAAGGTCTGCACCGTCATCGCTTGGGCGGCCTTCACTGCGTTCACCATCTATTCCGGTTCGCCCGGTGTGCTGCTGACGGATACAATAATGTTCCTCGTATTTCTGGCGGCGGCGCTCATCGCCGTCCCGTTCATAATCTCCGCCTCCGGCGGGTGGTTTTCCACCATCGCAGATATGGCAGTTTCAAAGGACATTCCCGGCATCATTTCCTGGGCGGGGAATCCGCAGTACCTCTACCCCAACGGCTCATCAAACCTCGTCTGGGCGATTACCTACGGCATTGTGTGGGCGTTGGTTGTGTCCATAAGTCCGTGGCAAACAAGCCGCTATCTTATGGCAAAAAACGAGCACACCGTATTGCGCTCGTCAATTTGGGCATCCATAGGTGTTATGGTTGTGACCTTGTCGCTTTATTTTACCGCCGTATTCATCCGCCACATAAATGGAGGCCTTCAGGGCAGCAACGCCATGATATGGGCTGCCATGAATGTGCTGCCCACCTTTGTAGGCATTGTTATGTTAACTGGAATTGCGGCAGCCGGTATATCCTCTGCGTCCACGTTTCTATCGCTGATTGGCTTTTCGCTGGCAAACGACATTATCCCCCTCAAAACCGGCAGTGAAAAGGAAAGGCTCCGCGTTTCCCGGCTTGCCATGCTGGGTACAAGCATTGTGGTGCTGGGTCTCGCGTATTTTAACCCGCCCCAGATATTCTTGATAATGTACCTCGGTGGAACCGTCATTGCAAGTTCCTGGAGTGTGACCGCTTTCGGCAGCGTCTGGAGCAAAAGGCTCAATAAGCGCGGTGCATATCTATCCATGCTCATGGGCTTTGTGGGTTGCGCGGGAGCAAAGGCCGCAGCCGCCATAAGCGGAATTGCTCTACCCATATACCTCGACCCGTTTTTCATTGGTCTTGCCATGAGCGTTCTAGGTGCCGTCATCGGTACGCGCGCTGGCTCCATGACCACGGCTGAAAATGACGCGAGAGCAAAGCTTTTCATTGAACCGGAGTGCGAGGGCGATGCTATTGAAGTGCGCAAGACTCACCGGCTGTGGCTTGTTTACGCCGCCTTCGGCGTCCTTGCCGGAGTATTCTTCCTATTCATGTACGCCCTGCCCTATCTGAAAGCCATCGCGTAACGTACAAACGGAAACGACCCGGTCAGAAAAAGCTGACTGCACCTGTCAAGTAAAAGTAGACACACGAAACAATATAATTAAAAGCCCAGTTCGGTTTTGTACTGAACTAGGCTTTTATAATCCCGAGCAGCAGCGGAACGACGATTATTAAAGAATTCAACATAGTCATTCAGGAGAGCGGGAACATCTTCAGTATCCTTTTACCCAGCCATTAATTGCTTCAATGATTGGATTATCTGTAGGAGTTCCCCCGCGCGACATTGAACGAAGTATGTTATAATGCTGATGAGCTTGGCAAAGGCTCTAGATGAGTAGACGGCTCCCTGGTCGGTGTGCAAAACTACCGGGGCTGTCTGCTTTTCGATTTTTCCAGCTTTCTGCTTTAACTTCAAGACTATGATAATATGGACTGTTGTCACAATACTTTAAGGATACGCTGTGGGTAATGATCTCGTTCTTAAGGTATCCAACTAAGTGTCCATTCGTAATTTTCTTTCTTGTTGCAGAGAATGGCCATATCGGAAACGGCGATTTGAAGTGGGGCATTGGCATTCCATTGCCCATGTATCAGATTCTCAAATTTCAAGCTCTCCGCCCCCGGCTTGCGGTAGCGGTATTTTCTTCCTTTGTCCATTTTCGATGAGTGATGCCCTTTTTGCTCATTTCCTTCACATCCTTTCTTTTTCTCATTATATACAAAAAAGTAGACACCCTTTTTGAGTGTCTACTTTCGTTTTACTGGTGCAGTCAGAAAGAACTGACCGGGTCATCTTTACTTTTTATAGATTTGCGCCGTAATCAGCGTTGATGCTCTGACCGGTGATGGGGGCAGATTCATCGCTGCATAAAAACAGCAGTATCTTCGCCACATCCAGATCGCTGCACGTGCCCACATCCAGTGTGGAATGCTTAGCCGTGGCAGCCTGCATGGCCTTGGCGCCCTTGGTATAGCTGCTTCTGGCCTTCATGGCGCGGATGGCCATGGGGGTCATGACAGTGCCAGGGCACACACAATTGGCACGAATTTTGGTGTCGCCGCCTGAAAAACGCAGCGCGACGTGCTTCGTCATGGCGATCAGCGCACCCTTGGAGGCGGTGTAGGCCGCACTACCGTTGCCGGTAACGCCGCCGATTGAGGCCACCGTGGCGATGGTGCCATGGCCCTGTTCCATAAACCGCTTGACTACCGCCCTGGTAACATACATGGTGCCCTTGACATTGACGCTCAGAGCAGCGTCCAGGTCAGTCGTGAGAAAATCCTCGATGGGGCGCATGGACGCGTCCAGAATGCCGGCAACATTGGCGAGAGCATCGATTTGGCCAAATTTTTCAACGCCGGCGGCTACTGCCGCTTTTACCGCGTCGTTATCGGTGATATCGGCGAGAATGGCCAGTGCTTCTCCGCCATTTGCCACGATACCGTCTGCGGCCTTCTGCATGGCCTCATCCCGGAGGTCCAGCATGATGACCTTTGCACCCTCCTCGGCGAACAATTCACAGGTCTTGGCACCGATACCGGAGTTTGCGCCGGTAACGAGACATACTTTGCCGTTTAGTCTACCCACTGGAACTCCTTTCTTACTTCTTAGGTGGAAATTCAAGACCGATGCGCTTGCACTGGTTGTCCATATCCCAGAAGAAGCCCCAATCGGGAAGGTGGCGGTTGACTGCGGTGTCGGCAGGCGTCCAGGTCACCAGATCGCCCTTGGCGTACATGGAGTCCAGCTCCTCATCGGTAATGCCGAAGGACTTGAACACCTCGCGGTTGTGCTCGCCAAACGTAGGAGCGGAGGCAACAATCTGAGAAGGATTCTTCTTGAAACGGTTGGTGACGCCGATGCCCTTCATTTTGCCAAAGACCTGATCTTCCCATTCCACAAGGTTTTCACGAGCCTCGTACTGGGGATCGGCCTCGATATCGGAGGGCTCATAGGCTCTCTGGTTGGGGATACCGGCCTTGTTGAAGGTCTCCTCCAACTCCGCGCAGGTGTGCTCTCTACAATATTTAGCGCACAGCTCGTCAATCTCCTTGCCCTTGGGAATGGAGAGAGGGATTCCGGGGAGTCCCTTGGGTAGACCGGGCGTCAAGCCGGGGGTGCCTGCGCCGATGATGGGATAGCCCTTCGCCACGATGCCGGGGCCGGTGATTGCTACAAACAGCTGCTTTTTGTCCTTGGTCTCGTAGAAGGAGAAGCAGGCCGCCAGATCCGAGTGGTTGCCGGTGCGATATGGCACGGGCTCGCCGTCCTTGGGGTAGCCC
>CAYXNK010000009.1:17740-24390 GCA_964466395.1 uncultured Oscillospiraceae bacterium
TATACCACAGGGTGGGGTAGTTGTCCAGCAGGCGGAACATGGTGTCATACTGCGCCACGTCGCAGGAATCACCCTCGCCGGTATGCTGGGCGTTGATGTAGGCGGAGAGCGCCGTGATGCAGGCGTTGTACGCGGTGACATAGTCGGACAGATAGGGGTTTACCTTCAACGGCGCGGAGGTAGGTGATTCACCGTTCATGTACATATAGCCGCCCATAGCCTGGCCGGAAACGTCGTAGGAGGCCTTCGCCTTATAGGGGCCGGACTGGCCGTAGCCGGAAACATGGACAATGGCTAGCTTCTTATTGATCTTCCAGCACTCCTCATCCGCAAAACCGAAGCGGGCATAGGTTCCTGCCTTGCTGGATTCGATCCAAATATCAGCCCAGGCCAGACACTTGCGGAATAGCTTCCTGCCGTTGGGGGTGTTAGGGTTGATGGTGACGGAGTACTCGTTGCGGTGGTTTTGAGACCAGCTGGTGGTGCCGCGGGTGCCGCAGGAGATGCCTGGGGCCTCAGATTGGAGCACTTTCGCGCCCATTTCAGCCATCAGGCAGCCGGCAAAGGGTCCGGCGATGGCAGTGCCCGAAACAAAGACCTTTACGCCCTTGAGGGCGCCGAATTCGGGATATTCATCGAATTTCTGTTGGAGTCTGCAATCAACTTCTTTAAAACTCATAGGAATTGTCCTTTCTGTTTTATACTTTCAGGATTTAAACGGCCTGTCAGCATCATCCCCCTGCAATACGGCTGTGAAATAAAGGGCAGAGCTGTCGCTTGATGCAATTTTAACATAATCTGTTCTTCAAACCCGTTCAAAACTCGCCTTTTTCTACGCCGGAGGGGGACAAAATCTGTATATCTTATAACATTCCCAGCTGCGCCGTCTCTGCCTTGAAGGCCGTGTTGTAAACGCTAACACAGATTGGTACAAAATATTTAAAAGTACTTCCACTTAGCCCTGTATCCCATTAAATTTAAATAACAAATATCACCGCACTTTCGCGATTTAGATTGTTAATTTTCACTGTAAATTCAACGTTTTTTACTAAACGAATCCCATTGTCCCTAATTGTTAGTATCGCTAACATCATCCCTTATGGAGGCCTTGACCGACCCCCGTCCGCAACTTATAATCAACGCAGATTGACAAATGTTTAACCCCACCATTTTTCAGAATCGGAGGTTGGGCGGATGAAGGACGCTATCAAGCTCTATTACGCGAAGATCGGCAACATGGGCGACCTACTCAATCCGCTGATAATCGGCGGTCTTTTCGGCTTTGACGTTGAGCGTCATTCCTTTCTGACGGGTGAGATGACCGCCATCGGCAGCGGGCTCGATCAGTACGTTTTTCACGGCACAGCCCTCATGCGTCTGCGGCAGTTTTTTAACGGCCTTGTCCGCCCAAGCGTCTGCGTCTGGGGCACGGGATTTATAAACTATGCCACCGAAAAGGAACGGTTTTTTAAGCGAGATATGCGCTTTTGCGCGGTGCGTGGGGAATTGAGCCGCAAACGAGCCGAAATGCTCACCGGAAACACCCTGAACATACCCACGGGTGACGGGGGGCTATTAGCCTCGCTGCTGATTAAAGAACCTGTGCAAAAAAAATACGACCTCGGCGTCGTACCCCATGTTTGCGACCTTCCGGATCCGAAGGCGGCGCGGCTTCTAGAAAGCTATCCCGGCAAGAGCACAGTGCTTATAAATGTTAAGGACGAGCCGTTGGAGGTTCTACGCACAATAGCCCAATGCAACACCGTACTTTCAAGCAGTCTACACGGGCTCATTGTGGCAGACAGCTTCGGCATACCGAACCGCCATGTGGTGTTTTCCGACCGGCCCCTGGGTGATGGCTTCAAGTTTGACGATTACTATTCCGCCTACGGAGTGCCCCATATCTTGACCGATCTAAGTGTGGGCTCCATTCCCTCCCTTTCGGAAATAGCGGCGGAGTATCCGATAACGGGCGAAGCCGTACGGCACAAAAAGAGGGATATGCTTGCCACATTTCCCTATCCCATACCGAACGCCATCATTATTTGAAAGGATACAGTCATGGAGGAAAAACTTGTCTCCATCGTTATTCCATGCTACAACCGGGCGGACAGAATAATGCCCAGCTTAATGAGCGTTCTTGCCCAGACCTACCCCAATATTGAGGTCATCGTTGTAGATGACGGCTCCACCGACGAAACGCAAAGACTGTTTGAAAATTTTTCCGACGACCGCGTCACCTATCTTCGCTATATGCCGAACAAAGGCGCGTGCCACGCCCGCAATTACGGTGCGGAGCGCGCCCACGGCGAATACATAGCGTTTCAGGACAGCGACGATATTTGGCTCCCGGATAAGCTGCGGCGTCAGCTTCACTTTATGGCGGAAACCGGCGCGGGTTTTGTTTACTGCGGCATGAACCGCTTATCCCCCAGCGGTGGGAAATATTACTTTCCAGTACACGGCTTCACGGGAAAAGACCCCGTGACCGAGCTTCTGCTGGAAAACCGCGTAGGCACGCAGACGATGCTGATGCACAGGGACGTATGGGCGCGTGTGCGCTTTGACGATAGCTTTCGCCGCTATCAGGACTGGGATTTCGCCATACGCACGGCAAAGGTGAGCTCCATGGCCTATCTCGCTGAGGCTCTTGTTGTTTCAGAGGTAAATTCCGACAGTATATCCGCCTCTATCAATTCCTATGACGCCCTAAAGCACCTGTACGACGCGCACAGGGAAGATTTTGATTCCCGTCCCCGGTGCCTTGCCATGTTGTACCGCCGCATGGGAAAGCGCTTAAAAAACGTGGAACCCGCGTTAGCGGCGGAATACTTTCTCAAAAGTCTGAAGCTCTCCCGATATCCATACGACCTATTCATGTATCTTAAATGTAGAATAAGTACCAAAATTATAACTAGATGTAGGTAACATTATGACTGTTTTTGTAATTCTCCATTACCGCGCCATAGAGAGCACAGAAAATTGCGTTGAGGGCATAAAAGCTCTTCTCGGCGATAAGCACATTATAATCGTCGATAACGCCTCGCCCGACGGCACAGGACTTGCCCTGAGAAAAAAATACGCCAGAGACAAGCTTGTTACTGTACTGCTCAACGGCGAAAATTCCGGCTTTGCCCGGGGCAACAATGTGGGCATTGCCTATGCCTGCCGTCGCCTCTCCCCGGATTTTGTGGTGGTGCTCAACGACGATGTGGAGATCCATCAGCCGGATTTTTGTGGCCGCATAGGCGAGATTTACGCAGAACACCCCTTCGACCTTCTTGGGCCGGACATCATCTCCCAGGTATATGGCATACACCAGAGCCCCAAGCGTCTGCACGGCTGCACCCTGCGCTCCGTACGGGAAAAGGCCGCCTATGTAAAGCGCAGCCAGAACCCCGTACTCATGTATCTCAGCAGCGGCGAAAAAAGCAGCCGCCTTATATGGGGCCATGTCCAACGCCGCCGCCGCAAAAAAAGCGGCATCGACTTTTCCGCCCCGATAGAGGGCGTTGTGCTGCACGGCTCCTGTATTATTTTTTCCCGTCGCTATCTCGCGTCTCACCCGGAACCCTTCTTCCCCGGTACGTTCATGTACTATGAAATGGAGATTCTCGAATGGCTGTGCCGCCGGGAAGGCGCAGTCACGCGATACGACCCCTCCATCTCTGTTCTGCATCACCAGAACGTGGCGACGGGGCTTGAATACCACTCCATAGTAAAGCGCTCGAAATTCGTGGCGGACTGCCTACTCGATTCGCTGCACGCCGCTGAGAAGCTCATTTTGAGCTGTGAAAAAGACGAGGCTGCGGAGTCTTCCCCTGCGCGCAAGCTTGTGCCGAAGTCGGCGTTTCTCGCCGTCAAAATTGATTGACGGTATGAAAGGTATCATTCTTGCGGGCGGCGCCGGAACACGGCTGTACCCCCTGACTTTAGTGGCATCAAAGCAGCTTCTGCCCGTGTATAACAAGCCCATGATCTATTACCCGCTTTCGACCCTCATGCTTGCTGATATACGGGAAATTATGCTCATCTCAACACCCGATGATCTGCCTAATTTCCGGAGGCTTCTTGGCAACGGAAGAAAATTTGGTCTGAGCATAAGCTATGCCGCTCAACCCTCACCGGACGGACTTGCCCAGGCGTTCATCATTGCAGAAGACTTCATCGATGGCGATAGCTGCGCCATGATTCTTGGAGATAACATCTTCTACGGGAATGGCCTTACCTCCCTTTTGTCCCGTGCCGCGCAGGACGCGCGAAACGGCACGGTGTCCGTTTTCAGCTATTATGTCAGCGACCCCGGTCGTTTTGGCGTGGTGGAATTTGGTGAAGACGGTAAAGCCGTTTCCATCGAGGAAAAACCCTTAATTCCCAAAAGCAATTACGCCGTTACTGGTATGTATTTTTATGGCCCCGGCGTTTCCGAAAGGGCCAAAACTCTCGTCCCCTCCCCACGAGGGGAGCTTGAGATCACCGACCTCAACCGCCTGTATCTGGACGAGGGCAGGCTCAACGTGTGCAAAATGGGCCGCGGCTATGTTTGGCTCGACACCGGCAGCTTTGAATCCCTTGCAAACGCCGGAGAATTTGTGCGGCTTTTGAACGAGAGGCAGGGCATAGATATCTGCTCGCCGGAGGAGATAGCCTTTGGTAAGGGCTGGATAAGCCGTGCAGAACTTTTCGATTGCGCAGAGAGCTGCGCCGCGTCGCCGTACGGGCAGCGGCTGTACAAAATAGCGGAAGAAAGGGAGCCATAAAATGGACGTTATGCTCATAACCGGCGGCGCCGGTTTCATAGGAACAAATTTCATATACCACGAGCTGTCCCGCTATCCGGGTATGCGCATCGTTTGCGTCGATAAGCTCACCTACGCGGGTAACATCAGCAACCTGAAAGCCGCTCTTGAAAACCCCGACTTTTCTTTTATTCGGGGGGACATTGCCGACGCGAACGCCGTGGAGAGCATTTTCAAAAGCGTCAGGCCGGACATCGTTGTGAACTTCGCGGCGGAATCTCATGTTGACCGCAGCATCGAAGACCCGGGGCTTTTTTTGCGCACCAACATCATAGGAACCCAGGTTCTAATGGACGCCTGCCGCCGGTACGACGTGCGCCGCTTCCACCAGGTATCGACCGACGAGGTCTACGGCGACCTGCCGCTTTCCATGCCGGAACTGCGTTTTACGGAGAAAACACCTCTGCGTGCCTCCAGCCCGTATTCGGCATCGAAAGCGTCGGCTGACCTTCTGGTGGGCGCTTATGTGCGCACCTACGGGCTCAACGCCACCATCTCCCGCTGCTCCAACAACTACGGCCCCTATCAGTTCCCGGAAAAGCTCATTCCCCTGCTTATCCAAAACGCCTCGGCGGATAAGCCGCTGCCCATATACGGAACCGGCTGCAACGTGCGGGATTGGATATATGTTGCCGACCACTGCGAGGCCATCGACCTCGTTGTCTTTAACGGCAGACCCAGCGGGGTCTATAACATCGGCGGCGACTGCGAGCTAAAAAACATCGACATTGCCCGCAGGATCTGCACCGCCCTTAACAAGCCGGAGAGCCTTATAACCTTTGTGGCGGACAGGCCGGGGCACGACCTGCGCTACGCCATGGACAGTTCCCTTATTCGCGCGCAGCTCGGCTGGAAGCCCCGCACGGACTTTGAAGCAGGACTTTGCCTCACCATAGAATGGTACCGCGATAACCCGGACTGGCTTGACCGCATTTCCTCTGGCAAATACAAGTCCGGGGAGGGCGGCGTATGAAAATTGCGGTAACCGGTGCCGCCGGTATGCTGGGCACCGACGTTATGGCTGAGCTTATCCGGCGGGGGCACGAAGCCGTGGGGCTTTTACGCGCGGATATGGACATAGCGGACGGCGACGCCGCCGCGGACGCGATGCTTGCCATCAGGCCCGACGCCGTCATTCACTGCGCGGCATACACCGCCGTGGACGCGGCGGAAAAGGACCCCACCCCCTGCATTGCGGCAAACGCCGAGGGCACGAAAAACATCGCCTATGCCTGCCGGATGGCGGGCGCAAAGCTCTTATACGTTTCCACAGACTATGTTTTCGGCGGCGTGAGCGAGCTTCCGCACAAGCCCTGCGACGCCACGGCGCCACATAACATCTACGGTGCGTCAAAGCTTCTGGGCGAGTGCTACGCCCGGGAGACGACTGAAAGGCTTTTCATCGTGCGCACCTCGTGGTTATACGGCAAAAATGGACGCAATTTTGTGAGCGCCATGCTCTCTCTTTCCAAACGTAACACACCCATACGCTGCGTGTGCGACGAAACAGGCAGACCCACCTACACCCGCGACCTTGCCCGGCTTCTCGCCGACATGGCGGAGAGCGAAAAATACGGCGTATACCACGCCTCCGGCACCGGCGATTTTATAAGTTTTTACGACTTTGCCCGGGAAATCTTCCGTCAAAGCGGCGGGG
The DNA here is from genome assembly GCA_964466395.1 of uncultured Oscillospiraceae bacterium. GTDB lineage: Bacteria > Bacillota > Clostridia > Oscillospirales > Oscillospiraceae > UBA2658. Next base: position 24,197 of record CAYXNK010000009.1, read on the forward strand.
AATACGGGAACATAAGCCCCGTGACGGCGGCAGAATACGGTGCGGCGGCAAAAAGGCCGAAAAACAGCAGGCTCGATACCTCGTCCCTCACCGCCGCCGGATTTTCGGAGCTTCCCCCCTGGCGGGAGGCGCTGACACGATACTTGCAGGAGATCGGAGTTATTTGAAATGTCGATTACCGTTACACCCTGCCC
>CAYXNK010000010.1:0-24108 GCA_964466395.1 uncultured Oscillospiraceae bacterium
CGCAATATCCACAAACTCAATCACAGCGGGGGTGTACTTCTTCGGGCTGTACATGTCCGCCAGGTAGTCCAGCCGCTCGTCCGGAACGGTAACCATGCCCACATTGGGCTCGATTGTGCAGAAGGGATAGTTTGCGCTCTCCGCCCCTGCGTTTGTAATTGCGTTAAAGAGTGTGCTTTTCCCCACGTTTGGCAGGCCAACAATGCCAAGTTTCATTTAGATAGCCAGTCCTTCCTTGTATGTTCCTGTAAAAAGGGCGGAATATCTTCCGCCCTTCCATTTATTTCTCCCGGTCTTTTTCGTCAGGCTGAGGCTTCTCGCCCTCCAACCCGTAGGCGATGTCCCGATAGGACAGCACCTCGTCCGACTTGACTTCGTCGGCTTTAATTTCCTGAGCTTGCCCGTGCTCTCCGCCCTGCTCGGCCTTTTTCTTCTCGGGAAGATAGCCATTTTCGCAGAGGAACTTAAAGTCCTCGCCCTCCATGGTCTCATTCTCCAGAAGGTATTCGGCAACAGCGATGAGCATCTCGCGGTGCTCATTGAGTACCTCTTCACACCGTTTACCCGCCTCGTCGAAAATGCGCTTGACCTCTTCGTCAATAATCGCAGCAGTCTCCTCGGAATAGCTCTTCGTCGTGCCGAAATCCCGGCCGATAAAGATGCTGTGACCCGCGTCCTCAAAGGAGATGGGGCCTAAGCGGTCGGAGAAGCCGTAAGTTGTGACCATGGCGCGGGCGGTTTTCGTGGCGCTCTGGATATCACCCGAGGCGCCGGTCGAAATGTCGTCCAGCATCAGCCGTTCGGCCACACGGCCGGCAAGGCTGACAACGATGTCAGCAAACATCTCGCCCTTGGCCTGATAGCTCTCTTTGTCCTCCGAAGGACGATAAACGGTCATGCCGCCCGAGGGTCCGCGAGGCACAATGGTGATATACTGCACCGGCTCCTTGGGCTTTAGGAAATGCCCCACAACAGCGTGTCCCGCCTCGTGATAGGCCGTGAGTTTTTTTGCCTGGTCGGACATAACCCGGCTCCTTTTCTCAGGGCCCGCAATCACTTTCAGAATCGACTCGTCAATTTCCGACTGCGTGATAAAACGCTTATCCCGGCGCACTGTCAAAATTGCCGCCTCATTTAAAAGGTTCTCCAAATCCGCACCAGAGAAGCCGGGGGTTCCCCTTGCGATACTGTTGAGATTCACATCGTCACCCAGGGGCTTGCCCCGGGCATGAACCTTCAAAATGGCCTCACGGCCACGAACGTCGGGCATACCCACATAGACCGTGCGGTCAAAGCGGCCGGGACGCAGCAGGGCGCTGTCCAGAATGTCCGCCCGGTTGGTGGCGGCAATCACAATAACGCCGTCGTTGTTCCCGAAACCGTCCATCTCAACCAGCAGCTGGTTTAGAGTCTGCTCACGCTCATCGTGTCCGCCGCCAAGACCGGAGCCTCTCTGGCGACCGACAGCGTCAATCTCGTCAATAAAGATAATCGCGGGTGCAATCTTTTTTGCCTGCTCAAACAGGTCGCGGACACGGGAGGCACCCACGCCCACATAGAGCTCCACAAAGTCGGAGCCGGAAATGGACAAAAACTGAACCCCCGCCTCGCCCGCAACAGCCTTGGCGATTAGGGTCTTACCCGTTCCCGGAGGGCCGACCAGCAAGACGCCCTTGGGAATTCGCGCGCCCAAAGCCGTATAGGAGGCCGGACTGCGCAGGAAGCCGACAATCTCCTGGAGCTCTTCCTTTTCCTCATCGGCGCCGGCCACGTCGTTAAAGGTGATCTTTTTCTTTTCCTCGGTTCCCAGTCTTGTTCTGGCCTTTCCAAACTTGGCAGCGCCGACACCACCGCCGCCGCCCTTGGCTGCAGTTTTCATCATGAAATACCAGAAGATGCCGAAAATCAGAATTGCGCCAAGATAGGGCAGGAAATTCATCCACATAGGAGGTGTCCAGGGCTTGTTGAAGTTATACTCCTCAATGATACCCTTTTCCTTCTGCTCCTGAATTAAGTCCTCATATTTATCGCGGAACAGCTGGATTGAGAACAGCTCTTTTTCGACAATCTTGCTGTCATTGAAGGGCTCATGAAGCTCCAGTGTCAGTTGGTTGCCCACCGCATTGACAGTCTTAACCTGCTCATTTAAAAGCAGAGTAGCAATTTCTGAGTCCTTTACTTCGACAGTCGTCTCCGGCTGTGAGGTCATGCTGAAAACCGTTGCCAGAAGAATCAGCAGAATCAGTACGTAAAAGCCAACGTCTCTGGCTTGATTTCGGTTTTTGTTCAAGCGAAAATCACTTCCTTCCTATCTAACAGCCGGTTAGCATTCACCGTAGACCTCCGGCTTTAAAATCCCAACAAAGGGGAGATTGCGATATTTTTCATCGTAATCCAGGCCATAGCCCACAACAAACTCGTCGGGCACCTGGAAGCCAATCATGTCGGCGGTTAAGGGGGCACGCCGACGGGCGGGCTTGTCCAAAAGCGTGACCAGCGTAATCGAGGCAGGGCGGCGGTTGCGCAGATAGCCGCAGAGGTAGGTCAGGGTAACACCACTGTCCAAAATGTCCTCAACAATGATCACATCGCGGCCCTCAATATCCTCGTTCAAATCCTTGTTAATCTTCACAGCACCGGAGCTGGTTGTACCGGCGCCGTAAGAGGAAACAGCCATGAAGTCCATAGAGCAGTTCAACTTCACACAGCGGAGGAGATCTGCCATAAAAATAAAGCTGCCCTTGAGCACGCCGACGAACAGAGGCTCACGTCCTTTGAACCGCTCTGTCAGCTCCGCACCCATCTCAGCCACACGCTGTGCAATCTGCGTCTCAGAAATCAGTATCTGCTTGATGTCTTCTGTCATCCCAAAATTTCTCCCTGTAAAAAATTAAAAAGGCGCCGGTGCCTGTTTTTCTTATTCGGCGCCCAATGGTCTGATTGTCAGCCGATAAACCCTGTCCCCCGCTTTTGCAAGACAGCGCTCGGCAATTCCAAAGCCATAGATTCCAAGAGGGCCTTTTTCGTCGTAAAACACCGGGACAAGTCCCTTTTCCCGCCCGTTTAAGGCAGCCTCGGAAAAAAGCTTCTTCAAGGTCTTGGTGCAATTTCGGCCTGCGAGGCGGATTTTTTCCCCTTCCCCGCGGGACTTGACAAATATATTACCACAAATGCTATCACTTTGGAAGATGAAAATGTTGAAGGATTTATGAATTTCTGTGCAGTTTTCAATAAGTTCACAGAAAATTTCCAAACCCGCCTCGGGCAGAGCCGTCACCGTGTCCGGCAGCAGCTCCCGCCGGGGCAGACGCTCTGCTTCCGCCGCGCCAAAAATCAGCCTGTCCCTGTCCCGCTGCACACGCAAACCGGGCAAATCCGCAAAAGCATGCACCCGGCTTCCTCCCGCTAGGGCGCGGACGGCCTCAACGTGGCCTTGGGAGAGTCCGCAGGGCACAAGAATCCGCAGCGCTCTGCCGAAAATGGGCGGGGGCAGCGCCGCGAACTTCGCCGCCGGCAGGCTGTCGTTTTGAAGGTGCAACCGGATAAAATCCTCCGCCAAACCAGTCAAAAACACCTCGTCCTCGAGAATGAGGCTCTGGCAGCGGATAAGATTTTGGGTAAAGCCCTCATTCAATGTCCGAAGCTCCGGCATCACCCAATGGCGGATGCGGTTGCGGGCGTAGAGGTCAGAGGCGTTGGTGCTGTCCTCCACAAAAAAAAGGCCGTGCTCATTTAAATAAGCAATGACTTCCTCCGTGCTCGTGCGCAACAGCGGCCGAACAATAATGCCGCGCACGGGCGGAATCCCGCAAAGACCGCGCAGCCCCGTCCCCCGGGCCAGGTTGTGTAAAAGGGTTTCGGCATTGTCCTCTGCCGTGTGGGCTGTGGCAATCCGGTCAGCGCCCAGCTGCCTTGCGGTTTCTTCCAAAAAAGCGTAGCGCAGTCGCCGTGCCGCCTCCTCAAGCCCTAAGCCCTGCTCTGCAGCAAAGGCTCGGACGTCGCCGGAGCCTACGTGGCAGCTGACGTTCCATTCTCTGCAAAAATCCTCTACAAAACGGCGGTCACGGTCGGATTCCTCTCCCCGCAGACGGTGGTCAAAGTGTGCGGCGCAGAGGGTAAAGCCCTCGTTAGGCGCTGTTCGTAAGAGCCAATCCAAAAGGCAGATTGAATCCTTGCCGCCGGAGACAGCACAGAGAATGAGGCCGTCCCGGGGCAGCATATCAAATTGTCTGCAAAACTCAATATCCATCGTCATCATGCCGGTGGTCCACCGAGGCATAGCTGGTGTATTCGGGCAGCCACATGAGCGGAATGGTCTTCAGCTCTCCGTGGCGATTTTTGAGGATAATCGCCTCGGCCTCGTTGGGGTTCTCATACTCCCTGTCGTAATAGCCCTCCCGATATAGGCCGATGACAATATCTGCGTCCTGCTCAATGGCGCCGGATTCGCGCAGGTCGGAGAGCACGGGCCGCTTGTTGGTACGGGCCTCGTTGGCGCGGGAGAGCTGGGAAAGGCAGATGACAGGCACATTCAGCTCCTTGGCCATGACCTTGAGCATCCGGCTCATGTCCGAAACCGCCTGCGTTCTGCTTTCTCCTGCATAAGTATGCCCTTTTCCCGCCGACTGCATAAGCTGTAGGTAGTCAATCACCACAAGGCCCAGATTGTCCAGCCTGCGGCACTGGGAGTTCATCTCCGCAACCGAGAGGGAGGGGTTGTCATCAATCAAAATATCCGTCTCACTGATGGCGGAAGCCGCCGTGCCGATGCGCTGCCAGTCCATGGGTGTGAGCCTGCCTGTCAAGAGCTTTTGGCTGTCAATTAGACTTTCGCCGGACAAAAGCCTTGTGGCCAGCTGTTCCCGTGACATTTCAAGGGAAAAGATCGCCACGCTTTTTTTCGAGGTTTTCGCCACGTGCATGGCAATGTTCAACGCAATACTGGTTTTACCCATACCCGGTCGGGAGGCAATCAGCACAAGGTCGCCCTTATTAAGGCCTAAAATCGTGGTATCCAGCTCAGAGAGACCCGTGGGCAGGCCGGGCATCTTACTGCCCGTTGCCGCCATCATGGAAATCTGGTTATACACGTCCTGGATGACGTTTGAAATTTTCACAAGTCCGCCAATGGTGCGACCCTGGCGCAAGGAATAAATCTTCCGCTCGGCAGCCTCCAGCATGGAATCCGCCTCACCGGCGCCCTCCCGCACCATCTCGACAACCTCGTTGCCCACCCGAAGCAGGGCGCGCAGAAGAGACTGTTCCCGCAGAATATCCACATATTTTAAGACGTTCGCCGCCGTAGGTGTCACCTGCATCAGCTCCAGAAGATAGCCCTGGGAGCCGTCTCGTGTCAGCCCCCGCACCCGCAGCTGATCCAGCACGGTAACGGGGTCAACGGTCTGGCCATAAACATACATGGCGCTCACGGTGTCAAAGATGTTCCGGTTCAGTTCCAGATAAAAATCGTCCGGACGCGCCCGCTGGAGCACGTCGGGAATGCAGGCGGGGTCAATGAGCATCGAGCCGATAACCGCCTGTTCCGCCTCCGGGCTGTGCGGGACCCTCAAATCAAAAAGTCCGTCCATAAAACGACCATACCTTTCTGGGGTAAAAATTGCCTGGGCGCCGTCCGCCCGATGTTCTCCGCCTTTGGGCGCGGAAGGAACCTGCCTTATTTTTCTTCAGTGACAATCAGGTTAATAGTGCCAGAGACCTCATATCCCAGCTTGCAGCGTACGGAAAAGCTGCCAAAGGTCTTAATCGGCTCTGCCTGGACAATATCCTTCTTGTCAATCTCTATCTCATGCTGGCGCTTTAGCTCGTCGCTGATTTCCTTGGAGGTCACAGAGCCGAAGAGCTTGCCGCCGGCGCCGGCCTTGGCGGGAATCTTCACCACCAGTGCCTCCAGCCGCTTTGCATAGTCCTCGGCCAGAGCCTTTTCCTTTGCCGCCTGGGCAGCCTTGGCTTTTTCCCGCAGCTTCACGGCGTTTAGGGTGTCGGCGCTGGCCTCCAAGGCCAGCTTTCTCGGAATCAGGTAGTTTCTACCATAGCCGTCGGACACTTCCTTGATCTCGTCCTTTTTTCCCTGACCTCTCACATTTTCCAAAAATATTACCTTCATATCGAATGCCTCGCTTTCTGTCCGGCAAAGCTCTGCCGGCTCATTCTCCCAAATACTTATCAATCGCTGCAAAGAGCTTGTTTACCCCCTGCTGCAGGCTGGTGTTTTTCACCTGCGCCCCCGCGGCAGAAGCGTTTCCGCCGCCGCCCAGCTCCTCCAACAGCAGCTGAACATTAATGTCGCCAATCGAACGGGCGGAAACCATAAAGTCGCCGTTTTCCGCGGGATACATGACAATCGAAGCGAAAATCCCCGTAATGTTGAGCATTTCGTCGGCCGCCTGGGCTGCGACAATTCTGTCCTGAGGTTCCTCAATTAGGGCGATGGCAAGATTGTCCCGGTACCTGCGCACCTGCTGCAAGATTTTATACCGGGCAACGGTGTCGTCCATGTTGTTTTGCAAAATTCGCTTGACGGCAACGGTGTCCGCCCCCGCCCGGTTCAAGAAGGCCGCCGCCTCAAAGGTACGCTCCCCGGTTCGGATGTTGAAGTTTTTCGTGTCCATCACAATACCGGCAAGCAGGGCGTCCGCCTCGGCCTTGAGAATGTCGGACTGTCCCGCCAATTCCTGCACCAGCTCACAGGTCAGCTCACAGACCGAGGAGGCATAGGGCTCCAAAAAGGTCAGTGCCGCATTTTGGATGTAGCTTGCTGCCCGCCTGTGGTGGTCAATCACCGCAACCCGGTTGCAGGCCATGAGCAGGCTTTGATCTTCCACCTGCTCAGGACGGTTTGTGTCCACAATAATGAGCAGAGTGTTCCGATCCGCCTTCAAAATGGCCTCCTGGGGGCTGATAAAGGCGCCCTGATACTCTGGCTCCGCCCGCAGCAGCTCCAGAAGGTTTCGCGCTGCGCTGTAGCTTTCATCGATGACAATCTGTGCCTTGCAGCCCAGCTTCCGGCAAATGCAAACAAGGCCTGCCGACGCGCCAATGGAGTCCATATCTCCAAATTTATGTCCCATAATCAGCACCAGGTCGGAGGACTTAATCAGCTCCGCCAAAGCGCTTGCAATCACGCGGGACTTGACCTTGGTGCGGGTTTCGATTTCCGTGCCCCGGCCGCCAAAGAATTCAAAGTTAAAGCGGTTTTTCACAACGGTCTGGTCTCCGCCTCGGGAGAGCGCCATCTCGGTGCTTAAAAGGGCAAAGCCGTAGTTTTCCTCCAGGCTCTCCCCGTCCCTGCCCACGCCGATGCTCAAGGAGGCGTGAATCGCGCCGGGGCTGACAATCTCGTGCACCCTGTCCATAATTGAGAACTTGTCCTCGGCCAGGCGCGCGTAATACCGCTGCTCAAAAATCACCACAAAGCGATCCCTGTCCGTTCGGCAGAGGATGCCCTGCATTTCGGCGCACCAGTTTTCCACAAGCTCGGAAACCGCGGTCTGTAAATTTGCCCGCACCCGGTCAGGCTGGTTTTTGGAGAGCTCGTCCAGGTTGTCAAACAAAATCACCGCAATAGTCGGACGGGAGGCCTCAAATTCCTGCTTGATTTCCTCATATTCTGTCACATCCAGCCAGTAGCTAATGCCCATAAACCCCAGACTGGACTCATTCTCGCCCCGGACGATGTTGCCATACACCCGATACTGCCTGCCGCGCACCTCCAGAAGACCGGGATGCTGGAGCTTGCCCTCTGTCAGCCACTTTGACTTAAACTCCGGCACCAAATCCGAGAGATGGGTGTCATAGTTCAGCCTGCGCCCGAACACATCGGAAAAGAAGCTGTTTCCCCAGACAATGGCCGTGTTTTGCAGCTTAAAGGCTACAATGGGCAGGGGGAAATTCATCAGCGTGTCACTTTGCACCGACTCCACATCCGAGGTGATGGAATCAATGTAGGCCAGAAACTGGCGCCGCCGCCGCCGATTGACGATGATGGAATAAATCAGCAGAAGGGCGACGATTCCAATCTCCGCATAGGCGAGCTTTTCATTAAACAGGAAGGCAATCCCTGCAAAAATCACAAGGAAAATGAAATAGAGCCTGGTTCCCGGCTCGAGCAATCTTTTCAAATTGTTGTTCATGGGAGTGGTCTGTCCTTTCTCTCGCGGAGGCAGACTCCATCCGAAAAAGAGTCATCTGTGCACAGCTTCGGCATTGGGGCAGCTTACGCTGGATTTCTTATTATATCAGTGTTTTTCGCTGCTGACAATAGCAACCCCGGCCAAAAAATCCTAAATTCATTTCCAAGGTTATTTTCCCCTTTGCCGGGAAATACTCTTTTTGGAAAGGGAGTGAGGCTTTGAAGGCAATCATCATGGCAGGAGGAAAGGGAACCAGGCTGCGTCCCATCTGCGAAAAAATGCCCAAGCCCATGACAGAACTCTTGGGCAAACCCCTGCTCGCCCATCTCACAGAGCTATTGCTGTCAAACGGCTTTACGGAGCTTTGCGTTACCCTCGGCCACATGCCCGAGGCAATCACAACTTATTTTGGAAACGGCGCGGATTTCGGCGTTTCCATAGTCTATCAGGTTGAGGAAACCCCCCTGGGCACAGCCGGCGGCGTCCGTGCCTGCCGGGACTTCATCGGCGAGGACGACTTTCTTGTCATCAGCGGAGACGCCGCCTGTGATTTTGACTTAAACTACCTCCAGCGGGAACACAGGCGGAGCGGCTCCCTTGTCACCATGGCGCTCTACCCCCACGCCGAGCCCTTGCCCTATGGAACCGTTCTGCTCAACCGGGAAGGCAGAGTCATCAGCTTCATCGAAAAACCCAACTGGGAGCGGGTGGTCACAGACCTTGTCAACACCGGCATCTATATGCTCTCGCCCCGAGTGCTGGACTTGATTCCCGAAAACCAGCCCTTTGACTTTGCCCGCGAGCTTTTTCCCAAGATGGCAAAGCAGGGACTTCCGATTCTCGGCGTGCCCATGAAGGGCTACTGGTGCGACATTGGCAGCGCAAAGAGCTATCACCGCTGCTGTCTCGACGCCTTAGAGGGTAAATTAAAGGTGCATTCCGCTCAAAAAAGCACCCTCTCCTCCGGGGTCTATGCCCCTTCAAACCTGCCGGCTTCCGTGCGGCTGATCCCCCCCTGTGTCATCTGCGACGGGGTGGAGATTGCCCACGAAACCGTCATCAGCGGCAGCGTCATTCACGCAGGCAGCCGCATCGGTGCGCATAGCCGCATTCTCTCCTCCGTTGTGGACGGTGCGACCGTTGCGGAATACTGCGTGGTAAACGGCAGCATCCTCTGTCGGGACGCGGTCTTATACCCCGACACCGTAACCAGCTATGGGGACGTTCTCTCTCCCGTCAGCGCCCAGCCGCCCGCGGCTCCCGAAGCTGAGCCGCGCGCGGCCCGCCGGGCTGTGGGGCTCTGCCGGGAAATCACCTGTGATAACAGAGCAAGCCTCATGCGAGAGCTCTCCGGCGTGCTCTGGGAAGCGGGCGCGGATTTCACAGACGGCATTACCCTGACGGACGGACGCTGCAAGGTGCGCATCGCCCCCCTGTCCGAGGAATCCTCGATTTCCGTAGAGGCCATCGGCGGCAGGGAGGCGGAAAGACTTGCCATTTGCCGCAAATACAGCGCTCTAGCCGAGGGCTTCGGCGGCAGCGCGAAGCTTTGAGTGCGCCGCTTCTATTGTGAATTTTCCTTGGAACATCTTGCATATATCCACGTTATTTTGATATATATGCAAAAATATTGAAATTTTCAAAAAAAGACTTGAATATTCATTCATCGCGTACTATAATGACTGTCATGGAGAAATACCAACTCTCAGATATTATTTTATGGGGTGAATGAAATGAAAAACATGAAAAAAATTCTAATGGCAGTTTTGGCTTTGACCTTAATGCTCTCTCTTGTGGCTTGCGGCGGCCAGAAGCCTCCGGCAGGGGACGTCAGCCAGAATCCCGAAACGTCCAACGATCCTTCTGCAAGTGCAGACTTTACCACCGCCAATGCCGGTTACCTGACCATGGCAACAAACGCATCCTTCCCTCCCTATGAGTTCTATGAGGGCGGCAAAATTGCCGGTATCGACGCTGAAATCGCAGCGGCTATTGCCGAAAAGCTCGGCCTGGAGCTTAAAATTGAGGACATGGAGTTTGACTCCATCATCACAGCCGTCAAGACCGGCAAGGCAGACATGGGCATGGCCGGCATGACCGTAACCCCCGACCGCCTTGAGGAGGTCAACTTCACCGCAACCTATTCCACCGGCGTTCAGGTCGTTATTGTTTCCGAGGACAGCGCGATTGCCTCTGTTGACGATCTGTTTGCAGACGGCGCCTCCTTCACAATCGGCGTGCAGCGCAACACCACCGGCGACCTCTACACCACCTGGGATTTAGAGGACGAGGGCAAGGCCACTATCGACCGTTACAGCAAGGGCGCAGACGCTGTTATGGCGCTCAAGACCGGCAAGGTGGACTGTGTTGTCATCGACAACGAGCCCGCAAAGGCCTTTGTGGCAGAAAATGAAGGCCTCATCATCCTGGACACCGAGTATGTTCTGGAGGACTACGCCGCCGCCATGTCCAAAAACAATGAAGCCCTCTTTGCGGCTGTTGACAAGGCACTCAAGGAACTGATTGCCGACGGCACCGTTGCCGAAATTATCTCCAAGTACATTCCTGCATAACAATAGCAGTGTTCGGATAAGGGGCGGGTTTCTGCCCCTTATTTTACCACGAAAGGGAAAAGATATGAGTGAAACAGCAGTCCGCGGCGCAATGGCCGCTTGGCTGGAGGTTGCGCCCCAGATGATTTTGGATTTGCCGGATTGGGCCAGCACCTTCTGCTATAGGTTCTTCAAGACCTTTATTTTCGATGACCGCTACCTCATGTTCGTCAAGGGCCTTGGAAACACTCTGCTCCTGACCTTCATCGCGCTGCTCGTCGGTATCGCCCTTGGCGTTATCGTCTCCCTGGTTCGGGTGACCTGGGACAAAAACGGTGCGGATATGCGGCCCGGCGCGGGCAAGTTTTTTCTCCACTTTGCGGACATTCTCTCCCGCATTTACTTAACAGTCATCCGCGGCACCCCCGTGGTAGTGCAAATTTTAATCATCTATTTTGTGATTATGTCTTCCTCTAGCAAGCTTCTTGCGGGTGTTTTGGCCTTTGGCATAAACTCCGGTGCCTACGTCGCGGAGATTATGCGCAGTGGCATCATGTCCGTGGACGCGGGACAAAACGAGGCCGGGCGCAGCCTGGGCTTCGGCTATGTGTCCACCATGCGATACATCATCCTGCCCCAAGCCTTTAAAAATGTTCTGCCCACTTTGGCAAACGAGTTTATCGTCCTGCTCAAGGAAACCGCCGTGGCCGGCTACATCGGTCTAAACGATTTGACCTATGCCGGAAATATCGTCGCCGGCAATTCCTATGAATACTTTATGCCTCTGGTCTTTGGCGTGGCTCTGGTTTACCTCACCCTGGTCATGTTCTTCACCTGGCTGGTGGGCAAGCTTGAAAGGAGGCTGCGCACAAGTGAACGATAAGGCACTCATCTCTGTAACGGGATTAAAAAAATACTTTAAGGGCGAGGAAATCAAGGCCTTGGACGGGGTTTCCGCCGAGATTTGCAAGGGTGAGGTCGTCGTCGTCATTGGCCCCTCAGGCAGCGGAAAGTCCACCTTCCTGCGCTGCTTAAACCTCCTGGAGGCGCCCACGGTAGGCAGCATCCGCTTTAACGGTACGGATATCACAGACCCCGGGACGGACATTAACCTCCACCGCCGCCATATGGGCATGGTCTTTCAGCACTTCAACCTCTTCCCTCACATGACCATCCTTCAAAATATGACCATTGCTCCAATCAAGCTCCTGAAAAAGAGTCGGGAGGAGGCCGAAGCACAGGCAATGGCACTTCTCCGCCGAGTGGGTCTGGATGATAGGGCAACGGCCTATCCCAGCCAACTCTCCGGCGGACAAAAGCAGCGTATCGCCATTGTCCGTGCCCTCTGCATGAACCCCGAGGTCATGCTCTTTGATGAACCCACCAGCGCCCTGGACCCCGAGATGGTCGGCGAGGTGCTGGAGGTCATGAAGCAGCTGGCGCACGAGGGCATGACCATGGTTGTCGTAACCCACGAGATGGGCTTTGCCCGTGAGGTCGGCTCTCGGGTCATCTTCATGGACGAGGGTAAAATCGTCGAGGAAAATATCCCCACCGTCATTTTTGACAGCCCCAAAAGCGAACGGCTCCGCACCTTTTTGGCCAAGGTGCTCTAAAAAATATCGGACACGGAAGAAACTTCCGTGTCCCTTTTTTAAAAAAGTTGCAAATGTAATACAAATTCTACAGTTTGCCCTGTTGTGTTTACCCCTTGCTCTTCCTGTGCTATACTCTACAGAAGTCTGGTTTTCCCCATTGGCAAATCACCTGTTTTTCCAGACAATTCGGAGGTATTTATGCTGAAAAGCTGCTCCATATTGATTCTGTCTCTGAGCCTCGCCCTGCTCTGCTCCTGCGGAAGCACAAAGCTTGCGTCAGAGACCCCCTCCCCCGCGCAGAGCCCTGCTCCCACGGACACAGCCCCGCCCGACGCGCCAAGCGACAGCCCGAATCCCGTGGGCGACGCAATCCTTCCCCGGGCTGAAATCTTCCGCAGCTTCCTGTCGGAGAACTACCAGACCCTTTCCACCGGATTTTCCGGCGGCATCTCCGGCCTGGGCTACCTCGACCTGGATTTGGACGGCGAAATTGAGCTGCTCATCTTTGACGCCGGCGCCTCCGCCGCCATGGGACTCCAGTTTTTCGATGTGATTGATGGCACCGTGGAATGTGTGTCGGCAAACATGTCCGCCATCGGTACGGCCTTCGGCGGCGACCATCTCAGTGAGATTTTCGTCAACGCCAACAGCTTTGAGGATTTTCGACTCATGCAGAACAAGGAGACCGGCGAGCACTTCTTCCTGATTGAAAGCGGCAACGGCGCCGTGGACTTCAGCTATCGAGAGCTGATTCGCTTTGGAAACAGCGGCGGTGTTCTGACCCTGGAGAGTCTCATGTACCGCTATGAGGAATATGACCTCGAAACTGGCACTTTGACAAAGACTCAGCTCAAGCTTGCCGGAGAGCCCTGTGACCAGGCGGCCTATGAGGCGGCGCACACTCAGCTTTATGCGAATCTGGAGGAGACGGGCTATGTCGCCCGTGGCGCCCTGCTCTGGGACGGCAACACCTATGGCACAGGTCTCGAGGCCCTGCTCAAAATGGCAGAAAGAGCCCAGCTCCTCTATCTGGCAAATTCTTATTTTATAACATAGACCTTGTCCCGGGCGCATAGGATATACCATCTATTTTATGGAGGGATATGCTATGCTCTATGAAGAAAAGGAAAAGATTGTGCCCAAGTCCCACAACATCATTATGGAGGACAGGGCTCATCTGTCCGTCTCCGGCGTTTTGGACGTGGAAAGCTTTGACGACAGACAAATTATTGCAAGGACGCCGACGGGCAATCTGATTATCCGCGGCGGAGACCTGCACATCGACAAGCTAAGCTTAGACAGCGGCGAGCTTGTTGTGACAGGGCTCATCACCGATTTGGGCTATGAGGAAACCGCCGCAGGCGGTGGCAGCCTCTGGTCCCGACTCTTTAAATAAGCCTTGGCACAGCCGGTTTTATCCCAGCTGATTCTGGCCTTTTTCTCCCTGGCTGCGGGGCTTATGTTCGGCCTGTTCTACGATGCCATGAAGGTTCTGCGGCTCAGGCTGAAAGCGGCCTTTCTCGTCTTTTTCTGCGACACGCTGGTCTGTCTGTTCGGCTTTCTCCTCCTGCTGTACCTCTTCATGGGGCCAGGCGGCGGAGAGGTGCGGCTTTACCTTTTTCTCTGCGCTTTCCTTGGTTCCCTTTTATATTTCATCTTGTTCAGCCCCACATTTCTCGGCCTGTTTTCCACTCTTTTTACGCTTTTTGCAAAGATTTTTAACGTTCTCGCAAGCCCCTTCCGATTTTTATCTGCAAAGCTACGGGAATTGTGGAATTTTTTTAAAAAGCTCTTTCAAAAATTCCTTTTCTGTTATAGAATGAGAAGAAGTGAAAAGCTTGCCAAGGCAGCAGCGCTGCGGCAAGGCGAAAGGAAGGGTGCCGATGCGGTTCAAGAAGGCCGGAATTCTCACAATTATCGTGATACTGGCAATCGTCGTTTACGCGGGAAGCTCCCTCGTTTCTCTGAAGGCGCAGATGACGGAGGCGCGGGAGAAGCGCGAGGCGCTGCAGACCCAGGTGGACAAAGAACAGCAGACAAACGCCGAGCTCCAATACGCCATCAGCCACAGCGAGGATCCCGAAACTCTGGAGGACATCGCAAGAAACAAGCTCGGTCTCGTAAAACCCGGCGAAAAAATTTTTTACGACGTCAATGATTAATCCCCCCGGAATGACGCAGCGCGAAAATAAACAGGAGGAAAAGCTCTTATATGCAGCCAACAGTGGGAGAGATATTTGAAGGGAAGGTCACTGGCATTACAAAGTTTGGTGCCTTTGTCTCCTTGCCCGATGGGAACAATGGCCTTGTTCACATTTCGGAAATTGCGAACACCTATGTCAACGATGTCCATGACCATGTTTCCGAGGGGCAGACCGTAAAGGTCAAGGTCATCGGAATCAGCGAGGCAGGCAAGATTAACCTGTCCATCAAAAAAGCTGAAGCTCCGCCCCCCCGGTCGGAGGGTGAAAGACCTGCTCAGTCCAGGAACCGCAGCTTTCCTCCGAAACACCAGGGCTTTAACCCGAAGCCCGCGCCCCAGCAGGCAGATTTGGGCTTTGAGGATAAGCTCAAGCAGTTTATGCAGGATTCCGACAGCCGCATCTCCGACAGCCGCATGTATGCGGACAAAAAAGGCAGCTATCGCCGCCGCAGGGATTAATCCCTGTCCACAAATTAAAACGCCAATGGGCGGACACCTTTCGTGTCCGCCCATTTTTTATACCCCGACTTAGTATTAAAAGCTCGCTTCCAAAACCGCCGTAACGTCTTCACTTGTAAACTTACGGTAGCCACCCAAAAGGTTTGTGCTGGCCGCAATCTCGTCAAAATGAGTCTTTTCCTCCACGCCCAGCTCCCGCAGGGAAATCGGCGCGCCAAGCTCCTCAAAGAAGTCCTCCAGCCGGGCAATGCCCTCCAAGGCAATCGCCTCGTCGGTCATCGCCTCCTCGGAAACGCCCCAAATATTCACGGCATATCGCCGCAGCTTGGGCAGGCCGTCTTGCAGGATATGCCGCAGATAAGACGCTGTAATCGCCGCCAGCCCCATGCCATGCGCCACGTCATAAAAGACCGCAATCTGGTGCTCAATCTGATGCATCTGCCAATCGCCTCCCTTGCCGCAGCCCATGATGCGGTTCAAGGCCAGGGTCGCCCCCCACATGATGTTGCTGCGCGCCGTGTAGTCCCGGGGATTTTCTAAAGCAATCCGGGCGTTTTTAATCACGCTCCGCTGAAGCGCCTCATTCAATTCGTCGGAGAGGTTGTCATCCTCACCGCTGAAATACTGCTCCATGAGATGGCTGAGCACATCACAGACACCGCTGACCAGCTGATCGGTAGGCAGGCTGTAGGTATAGGTGGGGTCAAGGATGGAAAATCTCGGATACACAGCGGCCGCTGTGAAGCTCGCCTTCCGCTTTTCCTCCGCGTTGGTAATCACGGCGGTGCCATTCATCTCCGAGGCCGTGCCGGACATAGTGAGCACCGTACCCAGGGGCAAGGCCTTTTCCGCCGTAAGCCGCCGATTAAACAACACCGCCCAGAAGTCATCCTCCAAAAGCGCCCCTGCCGCAATGGCCTTGCAGCAATCAATCACGCTGCCGCCCCCCACAGCGAGGATAAAGTCAATCTGATGTGCCTTGCAGAGGGCAATTCCCTCCCGCACCTTTTCTGCCGTGGGGTTTGGCATCACGCCGGAGAGCTCAAAAACCTCCTTGCCTGCGGCTTTGAGCTGGTTCAGGGCAGCGTCATAGATGCCCTCCCGGCGGATTGCGCCCTTACCATAAACGAGAAGCACCCGTCCGCCAAAAAATGCAAGCTCCCCGGCGAGCTTTTCAATGGCGCCCTCACCAAAAATAATCTTCGTTGGGTTTTGAAATTCAAAGCTGTTCATCTAATGTATCCTCCTTGGTTTCCTGCTGCGCAGCAGCTATTGGATCACCACATTCTGCTCGCCCAACATTTCCTTTAGCTCCCGTATCAGAGCGTCGTGAATCAGACAGCGGGCGCAGAGGCGCTTTTTGCTGTCCTCACAATAAATAATCATGCGCTCCTCACCCTCAAACACGCACAGAAGCTTTTCAATCCGCTTAAGCCGCAAATCCCCCTCTGAGGGCAGCTTCACCCAGAGCTTTCGCTCCGTCTGGGGCAGCGCATGGCCGTCGGGGGACTCCAAGTCCGTCAAAGGACGCAGGGTTTCCACCATCAGCTGGGGCTCCTTTTCGTCCCGGACGGAGATGCGTCCCTTTACGATAACCGGGGCGTTTTCCTTAATATACCCACCCGAGGCGTCAAGCACCCGCTGAAAGGCCAAAAGCTCCAGCATGCCTGAGGCGTCCTCCAGCTGGATGTAGGCCATCAGGGTATTGTTTCGGGTGGTCTTTGTCTTGGCGGAGGAAATCACCCCCGCCAGGGTCACAAACTGCCCGTCCTCAAACTGGCTCGGCCCCGCCTCGGGGGAGAAGGCCGCGAGAATCTCGCCAATGGGCACAGCCCCCGCCCGCCGGGCCGCCACCCGGTATTCGTCCATGGGGTGACCCGTTAAGTAAAGCCCTGTCATCTCCTTTTCCATCGCCATCAGCTCTGTCGGGGAGAATTCGGGGATGTCCGGCAGCTCGCCCTCCACAGAGGCGGCGCGGTTTTCCCCCTCCTCGTCCCCACCTATGGAAAACAGGTCAAGCTGACCGGCAATGTTCTTTTTCGTGGCCTCGGCAATGCTGTCAATCACCCGGTCGATCATCCTCATCAGCTGACTGCGGCGGTAGCCCAGACTGTCAAATGCGCCGGCGCGCACCAGGGACTCCACGGCGCGACGGTTAAACTCCTTGCCGTAAAGCCGGCGGCAGAACTCCTCAAATCTCTGGAAATTTCCCTCCCGCTCTCGGTTTTCCATCAGCTCTGCAATAAAACCACGGCCAATATTCTTAATCGCCACAAGACCGAAACGAATGTTGCCGTCGGAAACCGTAAAATCCGCCTCGGACTCGTTCACGTCCGGAGGCAGAAGGCGGATGCCCATATCCCGGCACTCGCCGGTATATTCCGCCACCTTGCCGGAATGGTCAAGCACCGAGGAAAGCAGCGCCGCCATGTACTCCTGGGGAAAATGCCGCTTCATATAGGCCGTGCGGTAGGAAATCACCGCATAGGAAACGGCGTGGGCCTTGTTGAATGCGTAGTTCGCAAAGTCTAAAATCTCATCATAGATGCTGCCGGCAATCGCCTCGGAGACGCCGTTTGCAATCGCTCCCACAATGCCCCGCTCAGGGTCACCATAGATGAAGGCCTCCCGCTCACGGCGGATTTCCTTCTCCTTTTTCTTGGACATGGCACGGCGAATCATGTCCGCCTGTCCCAGAGAAAAGCCCGCCAGCCTGCGGAAAATTTCAATGACCTGCTCCTGATAGACGATACAGCCGTAGGTCACGTCCAGGATATCCCGAAGCATCTCGTGCTTATATCGAATCTTTGAGGGGTTTGCGCTGCACTCCAAAAACCGGGGGATGCTCTCCATAGGTCCCGGACGGTAGAGGGCAATCACCGCCGTGATATCTTCAATCGATCGGGGCTTTAGCCCCGTGCAGACCGCTGTGATGCCTGTGCTTTCCAACTGGAACACCCCGGAGGTCTTGCCCTGCGCCAGCATCTCAAAGGTCGCAGCGTCGTCATCCGGCACCTTTTCCAGGTCAAAATCAGGCAATTTCTTCCGCACCAGCTTGTTGGCAGCCTCCAAAACTGTCAGGTTTCGCAGACCCAAAAAGTCCATTTTGAGCAGCCCTAACTCCTCTAAGGTGGTCATGGGATACTGGCAGACCACAGATTCGTCATTTTTTGCCAAGGGCACATATTGGTGCACCGGGCTGCCCGTAATCACCACACCGGCCGCGTGGGTGGAGGCATGGCGGGGCATCCCCTCCAATGCCTTTGCCATCTCAATCAATTCCCGGATGCGCTCGTCGGCCTCCACCATGTCCCGCAGTGGTTTGGATATCTTCATGGCCTCGTCCAGGGTGATGCCCAGCGCCATGGGCACCTGCTTTGCCACAGCATCGCACTCGGCATAGCTGATATTCAGGGCGCGCCCCACGTCACGAATCGCAAGCCTTGCCGCCATGGTGCCAAAGGTGACAATCTGTGCCACGTGGTCGGCGCCATATTTTTGATTCACATATTCGATGACCTCACCCCGGCGTTCGACGCAGAAGTCAATGTCAATATCCGGCATAGAAATTCGTTCTGGGTTTAAGAACCGCTCAAAGAAGAGGCTGTATTTAATCGGGTCAACATCCGTAATTTCCAGGCAATAGGAGACCATGCTCCCCGCCGCCGATCCGCGCCCGGGGCCAACAGGGATACCCTGGCCCTTGGCATAAGCAATGAAGTCCGAGACAATTAGAAAATAGTCCGTAAAGCCCATGCTTTTAATAGTTTCCAGCTCATTGTACAGCTGTTTTTTTAGAGTTTCCAGCTCTGCCTCGGCGTTTTCCTCCGCATAGACATGGGCATAGCGCTTTTCAAAACCCCGGTCGCAGAGCTTTTCCAGATAGGCGAAGCCGTCCGCCTCCCCGATGGGCAGGGGGAAACTTGGCAGGTGATAGTGGCCAAATTCAAAATCAAAATTGCAGCGCTCTGCAATCCGTGCTGTGTTTTCCGCCGCCTCGGCCACCTCGGGAATGCCCGAGAGCAAGGCCAGCATTTCCGCCTCGGACTTTAAGTAAAATTCGCTGCCCTCAAAACGCATCCTATCAGGGTTGTCCAGGGTTTTTCCCATTTGAATGCACATCAGGACGTCCTGAACCCGGGCGTCCTCTTTTTTCATATAGTGGGCGTCATTGGTAAGCACCAGGGGAATCCCTGTCTCCCTATGCAGCCGGGCGAGGCCGTCAGCGGCAATGCGTTCCTCCCGAATCCCGTGGGACTGGAGCTCCAGATAGAAGCTGTCCTTCCCGAAAAGCGCGGAAAGCTCCAGAGCGCGCACCTTTGCGCCATCGTAGTCGCCATTTATGATTTTCTGCTGAATCTCCCCCGCCAGGCAGCCGGAGAGGCAGATTAGCCCCTCGGCATGTTCATGCAAAAGCGCCCAGTCGATACGGGGCTTACTGTAAAATCCCCGCAAAAAGCTCTCGCTCACCAGATAGGAGAGGTTCTTGTAGCCAATCTCATCCTTGCAGAGCAAAATCAGGTGGGAATAGTTGCTGTCGTGCGGATGCTCCTTGTCCTCCATCCCCCGGGGGGCGACATAGACCTCACAGCCGATAATTGGCTTGATTCCTGCCTTTTTTGCGGCCTTATAAAAGGCCACAGCGCCGTACATGACGCCGTGGTCAGTGACGGCAAGGGCAGTCTGCCCAAGGCTTTTGACCTGCTCCGCCATTTTTTCGATCCGGCAGGCGCCGTCTAAAAGGCTGTATTCACTGTGGACATGAAGATGGACAAAGGACATGGCGCACGCTCCTTCTTTCTCTCTTTAGCAGGGGTTTTTATCGGCCACCCAGCTCTGTGAGCCTGCGGAGCCTGTGGCTGATGCAGGACTTGGACACCGGCGGCATCGAAAGGGTGGCAAGGTCTGAAAGGCTGGCCGCAGGGTTTGCAATCCGCAGCAGCGCTGCCTCCCGCAGCTTCTCGGATAGGCCCCCAAGTCCTGTGGTCTTCTCAATTCTGCGGATGGCGTCCAACTGCTCCTGGGCAGCGGAGACCACCTTGTCTGCGTTGGCGCTGTCACAGTTGACACGGCGGTTCACGGCATTTCTCATGTCCTTTTCCACCTTGGCAGACATGATTTCCATGGCCGAAACCGGCGCGCCCAAAAGGGTAAACAAATCCTCAATCGCCTCGGACTGCTTGAAATATATGATGTAGTTTCCGCCTCTTGTGGCGTCCTTGGGGGAAAAGCCCAGATCCAAGAGCAGTGCATAGGTCTCCCGGCTCACATTATAATGATCCGTCACCAGCTCCAGGTGATAGCTCTTTGCGGGGTCTGTAATGCTGCCTCCGGCGAGAAACGCCCCTCGCAGAAAGGCCGCTCTGCAGCAAGGCTCCTCCAGTACGCCAAGATTGATGTGGTGGGCTAAAATCCCCTTGGCATCATAGCCAAAGGCCTCCATAATCCGGCTCAGGCTCTCCTTGTCCGTGATGGAAAAGGTGCGCTTGCCCCGGATTTTTACAGACGGCTCCGGGTCAAAGCCAAGGCCAAAGGCTTTTTTGAAGAGCTTGGGCAGCCGTTCTGCCAAAGCCGCGCTGGAGCTGACAATGCGGATTTCGTCCACGGTAAACAGATTGCAGTAGAGCAAAATTCCATAGGCCTCGGCAATGGCGCAGCAGCGCCTCTGCATCGGCTCTCTGCAAAGCTCGGCCTTCGCCTCCGATGAAAACGACATTTTCCCACCTCCCAAATCGCTGTTCTCAGGTTCTTTTTCTGCCAAACCGCCTTACTTGCGGGTTCCGAATATTTTCGTGGGAGACGCCTCCCGATATATGCGCATAATCTCCTGCGCCAAAAGCCGCGGATTGTGGCGGGCAAGGCCGCCGGTGCAGTCCAGCATCGGACGCAGAATGGTTTTTACGCCCATGGCCTCCAGTGCGTTCACGTCCACAAGCGTTTGTGCCGCACCCTGCTCCGCATACCGCTTTGTCACATAGTCAGGGAGTGGCTCGCTATTGGCAAGGCAGAAGTCAAAAATTTGCCTGCCCGCGTGGGAAAACAGCGCCCGCACGTGGTCGGAGGCCGTGTAGCCCTCGGTTTCCCCGTCCTGCGTGGTCACGTTGAGCACATAGACCTTGAGGGCGCGGGAGCGCTCAATCTCTTCCGTGATGCCCTCTGTCAGCAGATTTGGGATGATGCTGGTGTAGAGGCTGCCGGGGCCAAAGACCAGTAGCTCCGCCTCCCGGATGGCCTGCAGGCTCTCCTCCAAAGCGGGCGGGTGCACGGGCAGAAGGGTCACTTTCTGGATGCGCCCGTCGGTGTTCTTTTTATGGGCAGCAATCTTGGATTCCCCCAAGACCTCCGTCCCGTCCTCAAAAACCGCAAGCAGGCGGACGTCCTCCGTGGTCACAGGCAGAACCCTACCCGTAATCGCTAGAACCTCGCCCATTTTCTTGACCGCCTCGAAAAAGGAGCCGGAAATGTCGTTTAAGGCGGCGATAAACAGGTTTCCCAGATTTTGTCCCTTGAGAACGCCCTCGGAAAAACGATAGCCCAGAAGCTGCTCCATGGTCGGCTCCGTGTTGGCCAGAGCCTGGAGACAGTTTCTGACATCCCCGGGTGGGGGCATCCCCAGCTCGTCCCGAAGCCTGCCGGAGCCGCCGCCGTCGTCCGCCATTGTGACAATGGCCGTCAGCCGTCTGGTCTGCAGCTTCAGACCCCGGAGCATATTGGAAAGTCCGCTTCCGCCGCCGATAACGACAACAGCGGGTTCGGGTTTTTGCATATTCATCATCTTGACCTCACAGATTCAAACAGACTGCTACTTCAAGGTGCAGACTATTTCTGAACATCCCGGTTGATGTTTTGGGCGGCATAGCCAAGCCCTGCGATATCCTCCGCCAAGGCTCTTGCGATGGCAACGGAGCGATGCCGTCCGCCGGTGCAGCCAATGGCGATGGTCAGGCTCATTTTGCCCTCCTCCACATAGAGGGGGAGCAAAAACCGCAGCAGGTGACGCAGCCGATCCACAAACTCCTGCGCCACCGGATTGTGCAGCACAAAGTTTGCAACCGGCTCATCCAAACCGGTCTTTTCCCGCAACTCTGCCACATAGAAGGGGTTTGGCAAAAAACGAACGTCAAAGACCACATCGGACTCTAGGGGGATTCCGTGCTTAAAGCCAAAGGACATCACATTGACCACAAGCTTCCTGCTGGAGCCCTCCCCCACAAAGAGCCGGAACAGCTCGCTTTGGAGGTTTCCAAGGGTGTAGTTTGAGGTGTTGATTACATAGTCCGCCCGCTCCCGCACAGGGGCCAAAAGCTTAATCTCACTTTCAATCGCCTGCTCAACCGAAATGCCCGGCAGGGCGATTGGGTGCCTCCTGCGGGTCTCCTTATAGCGCTTGACGATATTGGCAACATCCGCCTCCACAAAGAGAATACGGTAGTCGCAGCCCAAATCCCAAAGCCCATCTAAGACCTCAAACAGCTCGTCGAAGTTCGCCCGCTCACGGATGTCCGTGACCAGGGCGACTTTTTCGTAGCGCTCCCCCGCAGCCAGACAAATCTGAGCAAACTTGGGGATTAAGGCGATGGGCATATTGTCCACGCAGTAATAATCCAAATCTTCAAGAATATCCGCCGTCCGGCTCTTTCCTGCGCCCGACAGGCCGGATATGATTAGAAATTCCATGGCCCCTCCTCCTGATTTTCAATCAGCCGTACCTCGGGCTCCAACTGAATGCCCGTTTTTTCAAAGACCGTGTTTCGGACGTGGTCGATGAGGCGCAGCACATCGTCAAAGCTGGCGCCGCCACGATTCACGACGAAGCCCGCGTGCTTTTCTGAGACCTGTGCGCCGCCCAGGGCAAAGCCCTTGAGCCCTGCCTCTTCAATCAGGGCGGCGGCATAGCCCTGTGCCGGCCTTTTAAATGTGCTGCCCGCCGAGGGCATATCCAAGGGTTGGGAGCAAAGCCGCCGCTGGGAAAGCTCCCGGATTTTCGACAGAATCTCCTCCTCTTTCCCGGAGGAGAGGGACAGGGTGCAGCCCAAAAGAATGTTGTTCCCGTCGGAGAAAGCACTATGCCGGTAGGAGAATTCAAGCTCCTCTCCCACTTTTTCGCAGCGCTGCATCTTCTCATTCAGATAGCGTACTGACAAAATTACGTCCTTCATCTCCCCACCATAGGCACCGGCGTTCATGTAAGCGGCGCCACCCAGGGTTCCGGGGATGCCATGGGCAAATTCCAGCCCCGCCAGAGAGAGCTTGGCGCAACTTGTGGCAAGCCTTGCCAGGCTCACACCGGCCTGGGCAAAAATCCGAGTCTCATCCAGCCTTGCAACCTCGCTGACGCCCTTGGAGAGCTTAAGCACAAAGCGGCGCAGGGGCGCGTCCGTCACCAAAAGGTTCGTTCCGTTTCCAATGACCAGCGGCCTCACCCCCCGCTCCTGCAGAAAGACGCCGGTTTGCTCTATTTCCTCCATGGAGGAGGGCAGAGCCATCACGGCAGCCTCCCCGCCAATCTGAAAGGAGCAGTGGGCGCGCATCGGTTCCTGTTCCCGGAGGTCAAGCTCCGGCAGAAGGCTTTTTAGTTCTTTGGCTAAAAGAGAAAATTTGTCCATTGCTGCTCCTTTTTAAGAGGGATGCTAAAACAAGTCGTTATCAACGCTGTAATCATGTATCCGCTCTAAATTTTCAGCGGCGTTATAGCCCAGTTTTTTCTGCCTATTGTTCATGGCGGCAAGCTCCAAAATGACAGCCAGGTTCCTGCCCGGCCGGACGGGAATCGTCACAGAGGGCACCTGAACCCCCAGCAAATCAGTGAATTCCGACTCTACGCCCAGACGGTCATAGGCCTTGTAGTCCTCCCAGTTTTCCAGCTTGACAACCAGGTGGATTTTCTGGGAGGGCTTCACAGCGCCGACCCC
Source organism: uncultured Oscillospiraceae bacterium (assembly GCA_964466395.1). Classification (GTDB taxonomy): domain Bacteria; phylum Bacillota; class Clostridia; order Oscillospirales; family Oscillospiraceae; genus UBA2658. Next base: position 23,875 of record CAYXNK010000010.1, read on the forward strand.
GTAAATGTAGCGGGCGTTGACAACGCCGATGCCGCGGAATTCCATAAAATGGCGGATAATCCGGGGCGCCTCGCCCACGAGGTCGTTGTGGGAAATGCGCTTGATCTCAACGGCATCGTCGGCAATCAGGCGGTGGCCGCGCTTAATCAGCTCAAGCGCCGTTTCACTCTTTCCGATGCCGCTGTCGCCCGTAATCAGCAGGCCCTCGCCGTAGACCTCGACCAGCACGCCGTG
>CAYXNK010000011.1:0-2567 GCA_964466395.1 uncultured Oscillospiraceae bacterium
TGCATCGTGGCCTGCCCCACAGGCGCCCTCCACGAGAAGGATCAGACCGACGAGGTTTGGGAGGCTCTGGCTAACCCCGATAAGCGCGTAATTGTCCAGACCGCCCCCTCCATCCGCGCCACCCTGGGCGAGTGCTTTAACCTACCCATCGGCACAAATGTCGAGGGCAAGATGGTTGCTGCCCTGCGTCGTCTGGGCTTTGATGATGTGTTTGATACAGACCTCTCGGCAGACCTCACGATTGTAGAGGAGGCCAACGAGCTGGTGGAGCGCATTAAAACCGGCGGCACCCTGCCGATGATTACCTCCTGCTCCCCTGGCTGGATTAACTACTGCGAACACTATTATCCCGAGTTCATCCCCAACCTCTCCTCCTGCAAGTCCCCCCAGCAGATGTTTGGCGCCCTGGCTAAGAGCTGGTATGCCGAGAAGCTGGGCATCGAGCCCAAGGACATTTTCATGGTCAGCATCATGCCCTGCACCGCCAAGAAATATGAGTGCAAGCGGCCTGAGCAGTCGGTGAACGGCGTTGCAGACGTGGACGTTGCCCTGACCACCCGGGAGCTTGGCCGCATGATTGAGCGTGCCGGCCTTGACTTTGCAAACCTGCCCGACGAGGACTTTGACGCGCCTCTGGGTGTTTCCACTGGCGCCGCCGTGATCTTCGGCACCACCGGCGGTGTCATGGAGGCAGCGCTGCGCACGGCAGCCGAATGGATAACGGGCGATTCCGGCGCTCCTGTGACCTTCTCCGACGTCCGCGGAACGGATGGCGTGAAGGAGGCCAGCTATGCATTGGGTGACCTGACTGTGAACGTGGCGGTTGCCTCGGGTCTCAAAAACGCCCAGGAGCTGCTGGACGCTGTTCAGCGGGGCGAGAAAAACTATCACTTCATCGAGGTGATGGGCTGCCCCGGCGGTTGCGTCAATGGTGGCGGACAGCCGATTCAACCCTCCAATATCCGCAATAATGTGGATTTGAAGACAGAGAGAGCCAAGGCGCTCTATCGCCAGGACGAGGCCATGGGACTGCGGAAGTCTCATGATAACCCAGTGCTCAAGGAGCTTTATGAGAACTTCCTGGAGAAGCCGGGCAGCCATAAGTCCCATGAGCTGCTGCATACGCATTACACGGAGAAGAACCGGTTTTCCGGTGAATAAGTAACATTAAAATCACCCCTGGAGCTTCACTTTAGCTTCAGGGGTGATTTTCTGTTTATCTGATTTTCTCTTTAAGCGCAACCCTTAGTCGCCCAACGCCTGCTCAATATCCCCCAAGATATCCCGGACATTCTCTGTCCCGATGGACAGCCGCACCGTGTTGGGATAAATCCCCTGCTCCGCTTTCTCCGCCTCCGACAGCTGAGAGTGGGTCGTGCTGGCCGGATGAATGACCAGGCTTTTCACATCCGCCACATTGGCAAGCAGGGAGAAAATCTCCAGCCGATCAATGAAATCTTTTGCCGCCCGCTCCCCGCCCTTGACCTTAAAGGTGAAAATCGAGCCCCCGCCCTGGGGGAAATACTTCTGATACAGCCCGTGGCTGGGCTCCGTCTCCAAGCTTGGATGGTGCACACGCTCCACCTTGGGATGTCCGGCCAGAAAACCCACCACCTTCAGCGCGTTTTCCACATGCCGCTCCACCCGCAGACTCAGGGTCTCGATGCCCTGAAGCAGCAAAAAGGCGTTAAAGGGCGACAGCGCAGCGCCGGTGTCGCGCAGCAGGGTCGCACGGATCTTCGTCACAAAGGCGGCGGGGCCGACCGCATCGGCAAAGCGGATGCCGTGATAGCTGGGGTTTGGCTCCGTCAGGCCAGGGAAGCGGCCGTCGGCCGCCCAGTCAAACTTACCGCCGTCTACAATCACGCCGCCCAGGCTGGTGCCATGACCGCACAAAAACTTTGTGGCCGAATGGACAACAATGTCCGCCCCATGCTCAATCGGACGCAGGAGATAGGGCGTCGCAAAGGTGTTGTCCACAATCAGGGGGAGCCCAAAGCGGTGGGCAAGCTCCGCCAGAACGGCAATGTCGATAATATTCGAGTTAGGATTTCCGAGACTCTCAATGAAAATCGCCTTGGTGTTGGGCAAAATTGCCTGTTCAAAGGCTCCTTCTTCGTCGGGGTCTACGAAGGTGGTGGTGATGCCGTAGTCCGGCAGGGTGTGCGCCAGAAGGTTATAGCTGCCGCCGTAGATAGTCTTTGCCGCAACAATGTGGTCGCCCGCACCGGCCAGGTTCAAAATGGAATAGGTCACAGCAGAGGCCCCCGAAGCCACCGCCAAGGCCGCGACACCTCCCTCCAGCGCCGCCAAGCGCTGCTCCAGCACGTCCTGGGTGGGGTTTGTCAGGCGCGTGTAAATGTTCCCGGGGTCAGCTAAGCCAAAGCGAGCCGCCGCGTGGTCGCAATCGCGGAACACGAAGGAGCTGGTCTGATAAATCGGAACGGCACGGGCGCCGGTGGCGCGGTCTGCCTGCTCCTGGCCAATATGGAGCTGCTTGGTTTCAAAGGCCCAATTATTTGTATTTTTAGACATGATGAGTCACCTTTCAAAATTATCTCTTTTTA
>CAYXNK010000011.1:2667-23518 GCA_964466395.1 uncultured Oscillospiraceae bacterium
GCCGGGCATTCGTCCAAAGCGGAAGTTTGCGCGTAAGAGCCTCAAAAAGGTAAGCGTCATCGCGTCGCCCCTCTTTCATATATATTTGATATGTATTGTAGGCATTATAGGTAGATTTTCGGGCTTTGTCAACCAAAAAATCAGCAGCCGTAAGGAATTCCATGGATGTATCTCAAAAAACAGGCCAAAACCCTTCGTTTTCAGCCTGTTTTTACAAGAGCATTTTAATTTTTTCCTCCAGCGCGGGGGAGAAATCATTTTTGTCAAAGCTGCCAACGGTTTCGGCGGGGGACCCGGAGAGAACAAGCAGCCAATCGGCGAGGCGCAGTGCCTCGGGAATGTCGTGGGTTACTAAAACAATGCTGCGGCGCCTCTCCTGGTTCTCGTAGGCGCGAAAAAAAGCCTCATAAAGCTCCTCCTTGCGCTTGGGGTCAAGCGCCTGAAAGGGTTCGTCCAGCAGGAGGATTTCCGAGGGATAGAGAAAGGCACGGCAGAGGGAAACCCGCTGGAGCATGCCGCCGGACAGCGCCTGAATCGGGGACTTCGCATAGTCCTCCAGGCCCACAAGCGCCAACTGGCGGGAGATTAACGCCCGCTGCTCAGACTTGGAAAAGCGGCTTCCGTCAGGTTTTTTTGCATTTTTGAGTACCAGCGCCAGGTTGTCTTGGACATTGAGCCAGGGCAGGAGCCTGTGCTCCTGGAACACATAGGAGCACACCGGCCGGGCTTCCGAAAAGCCCGCAAAGACGACCTCCCCCTCATCAGGCGGGACAAGCCCCGCTATGATGTTGAGTAGCGTCGTTTTCCCAATCCCCGAGGCGCCCAAAAGGCAGGTCACAGACTCCGGGGGAAGCACGGCGGAAAAGTTTTGAAACAGGGTGTTTTCCCCGTATTTTTTAGTAATTTCTTGCAGTTTTATCATAGCCGGATATCCTTGCATACAGTGTTTCAAACACAAAGCTCAATAAAATAATCACTGCCGTCCAGGCAAAGAGCAGGGCGGGGTCTAGGGCAGTTTTGGCAAAAAACAGGTTCGCACCGATGGCATTGCGCGGCATACTCAAAACCTCCGCCGCCGCTACAGCCTTCCAGCAGATGCCAATCGCCGAGACCGCCGAGGCGTTGATATAGGGCAGAGCCGAGGGCAGGTAGAGAAAAAAAAGCCTGTCGGCTCGCCGCACCCGATAAAAAGCCACCATCTCCGTGAGCTTTAAGTCGGTGTTGCGGATGCCCGCCACGGTGCTCACAAACACAATGGGGTAGCACATGAGCAGGCCGGAGAACACCGGCACCTCCGAGGAGGGAAACCAAAGAATCGCAAGGATAATCACAGAGACCACAGGTGTGGATTTGAGCACCACCACAAGGGGATTTAAAAAGTCATAGAGCTTCTTGTTCAAACCGCAGGCAATACCTGTGCTCACGCCCAGAATCACGGAAAGCAGCAGGGCAAAAGTCGTGCGATAGGTGCTCATGGCGATGGTTTTCCAGGTCTTTTCCTCTGTCAGCAGCTGGAGAAAGAGCTTTAGCACCGAAAGGGGCGCAGGGAAGTAGACATCCCTGCCGATAAGCAAGTATGCCACTTCCCAGATAAGCAACCAAAAGCCCGCAATTAAGGCGGTTTTTTGCCAGTTCTTTTTTTTATGTTGAGCTTTTGCCTTCACTGCTTTCCCCTTTTTTATGGTTATGCGCCGTAATAGAAGTCTGCCTCGGGCAGCTTGCCACCCACAGCGGCGGGGTTTGCGCCGAAGAGCACCTTCAAGAAGCCCTCCACTCCGGCCTTGGCCTCAGTTCCTGCCTGAAATACGATGTTACAGAAGGGGATGGCCTTTTCCGCCAGGCCCGCGTCGGGGACGATGCCGGCCTCGGCAATCAGCAGGGAGGCCTCTGCGGGGTTTTGATTGACGAAGGCAACGGACTTTTCATATTCCGCCAGGAAGCTTGCCACAAACTCAGGGTTTGTCTGGGCAAAATCACGGCGCACCACAAGGCAGCCCATGACCAAAAGGCTCTCGTCCTTTGAGGCCTCTTCCCAGGCGGCGTTGAGATCGAGGAGAATCTTCAGCTCGGCGTTCTTTGCCAACACCTGGGTGACAAAGGGCTGGGGCAGGACAGCAAGCGCCGCGTCGCCGGCCAGAATTGTCTGGGCAACGGTGGCGTGGTCGGGCAGGTAGTCAACGGTCACGCTGTCGCGAACCCCGGCCTGCTCAAGAATAAAGTTTAAGGCGTATTCGGGCACAGCGCCGCTGCCGCTCATAATCAGGCTTTTGCCTGCAAGGTCAGCCGCAGACGTGATTCCCTCTGCACCCTTCCCGACGAGATAGAGCACGCCAAGGGTATTCTGGGCCAGAAGCTGAACCTCACCCTCTGTCTTATTGTACAAGACGGCTGCACTGTTGGTGGGCAGAGCAGCAATGTCCACCTCGCCGTTTATGAGCTTTCCGGTTAGGGCGTCGGGGGCTGCTGCGATTTCATAGTCCACGGCATAGGTCTCATCATTTAAGGCCTTGTTTGCAATCATTTGAATCATGCCCATGGAGCTGGGGCCGGAGAGTCCCGCGATGTGGACAGCGACCGGCTCTGCCGGGGGGATAGGCTCCTCGGAGGGAGATGCAGAGGGCAGGTCTGTCTGAGAGGTGGCAGGCTTGCCGCAGGCCGTTGCGAAAACAGCCAGAGCAAGCATCAAGGCAAGGACGGAGAGCAGATGTTTCTTTTTCATATAATTTCCCTTTCTTCTCTTGAATCAAACCAAAGGCGCTAGTTTCCGCCGGTTTTGGCGTAAACGGCCTTTGCGCTGACACCGGGAAGCATTCCCAGCTTTCCGGAAAGAGCAGAGATGACAGAGACGGGCGCGTCCATGGCAAGGCTGATTAGGGAAACGCCCCGCTCCTTGCAGGGCAGGCCAAAGCGGCCGATGATGTGGACGGCAAAGTCGTGGACAATCGCGTTAAGGGCTTCCACAGACGCGGGGATTTCCACAACCACTGCCAGCATCGCCAGTCTGTTTTCCTGTTGTTCCATTTCCATAGACCTCCTGTGCTGTGCTTCTGTTTTGCTCTGCAGGCACAAAAAAATGCGCCCAGCAGGCGCAAAATAGTAGGGCAAATAAGCCCCTCTAATGCAACTGCCTTTCATGTCAGAAATCCATCTTCGATGTCAGAACGGTTTGGTTTCTTCAAGTTTTCCGCAGCAAGGGAGAGTCTCCCCCGCAGCGTATCGTTTTATCCCCAGTTTGGGGATAGGGGTTTTGGCCCCTTTGTTTCTATTATAACATCCTTCCTGTGAAAGACAAGAGCTGTGTGAAACTTCTCAGAGGAAAATCAGGCAGTCCATGGAGAGTTGTCCCCACGGACTGCCCGTATCACGCTTTAGGCGCTAGCCGCTTTTTGTGCGGTGTTGCCCTAAATAAAGAGGTTTACGTTGGATTCCTCCGCGTCGCCCAAGTAAGCGCCGACGCCGCCCAGCTCTACGCCCTCGATGAGCTCCTCTTCCTTAATGCCCATCACGTCCATGCTCATGGTGCAGGCCACGATGCGCACGCCGGCCTCCATGGCCTTTTGAATCAGCTCCTCCAGGGAGTCTACGTTCTTGTCCTTCATAATCTTCTTCATCATGGCCGTTCCCATGCCGCCCATGTTCATTTTAGACAGCTTGAGCTTCCCGCTGCCCCGGGGCATCATGGTGCCGAACATGTTTTCCACCATGGATTTCTCCACCGCCTGCTTTTCGGGGCGGCGCAGCACGTTTAAGCCCCAGAAGGTAAAGAACATGGTAACAGGCCTGCCCATGGCGGCAGCGCCGTTTGCAATAATGAAGCTGGCGAGCACCTTGTCCAAATCACCGGAAAAGACCACAATGGTCTTGCCCTCGGGGGTGCAGGCTGTCTCTGTGCAGGGCGCCTTGCCGCTGCCCTTCTGTACCAGGGCGGTAAAGTCTGTGCCCCGCTTGTTGCTGCCCAAAAGGGTATTTCCGGTTCTGCGACACCAGGCCTCAATGTCCCGCACAAAGCCGGGGTCGGAGGCCAAAACCTCCATCACCTGGCCTTCCTCCATCTCCTTTACGGTGTCAAAAACCTTCATAATGGGCCCCGGGCACTGGAGTCCGCTGCAGTTGAGGCGAACTGAGGCTGCGGGCAGGGGTACGGTCTCCCCTGGTTTTTTCTCCTCCACAAAGCCACTGTCTGACACGGGAGCCTCCGGCTGAGAGGCTGTCAGCTTGTGATAATGGGTAGCGCGGTAAAAGCGCATGCCACCGGGATAGAGCTTCACGTTCCGGAAGCCGTTGTTGCGGAGAATCCGGCCCGCGCTGTGCGCACGCACGCCAATGGCGCAGAACACCACAATTTCCGTTTCCTTATCCAGTTCATCCAGTCGACTGCGGAGCTGCCCCAGGGGAATGTGCTTTGCCGTGGGAATCGAAAAGGCCATCAGCTCGGCGGCCTCCCGCACGTCCAGGAGCTGCACAGGATTTTTGGTTTCCACCACGTCCCAGGTAGCGAAGGACACATCGCCCCGCACCAGGTTCCCCGCCACAAAGCCCAGCATGTTTACAGGGTCTTTCGCAGAGGAATAAGGGGGTGCGTAGGCCAGCTCCAGCGTTTTCAGCGCCTCGATATCCGCGCCGAGACGAATGGCGGTTGCAAGAACGTCAATCCTCTTGTCCACGCCGTCTGTGCCCACAATCTGCGCGCCGTAGATTTTCTTGCCATCGGGGGTAAACAGCAGCTTCAAGGTCATGGGAACCGCGCCGGGGTAATAGCCTGCGTGGGAGTTTTGAACAATCGTGATGGCCTCAAAGTCCGTGCCCTTTTTCAGCCCGCGCTTGACTAAGGTTTTCTCGTTGGCGCCCGTGCTGGCTGCTGTCAGGTCAAAGACTTTGGCCACAGCCGTGCCCAGGGTTCCCCCGTAGCGCTCGTTTGCACCGGCGATGTTGTTCGCGGCAATTCTGCCTTGCTTGTTTGCCGGGCCTGCCAGGGGAATCATCGTTCGGTCTTTGAAGATGAAGTCCTCCACCTCTACCACATCGCCCACGGCGTAAATATCGGGGTCGGAGGTCTTGAGGTTTTCGCTTACAATAATGCCGCCCCGGGCGTTCATCTCAAGGCCTGCGGCCTTTGCAAGCTCGCCGTTGGGGCGCACGCCAATGGCCAGGATCACAAGCTCAGCCTGCACCTTTTTGCCGCTGCTTAAGGATATTTCCACGCCGCCCTCTGTGTCCGCGAAGGTGGAAACCCCGTCGCCCAGATGGAGGTGCACACCCTTTTCAGTCATGTTCTCGTGGAGGAGCTGGGCCATTTCAAAGTCCAGAGGCGCCATAACCTGGTCGAGCATCTCAATCAGAGAGACCTCAATCCCCAGCGCGTGAAGATTTTCCGCCATCTCCAGTCCGATGAAGCCGCCGCCGATAACCGCCGCGGTCTTAACGTTTTTCTCTTGAATCAGCCCTATAATCCTGTCCGTGTCCGGCACTGTCCAAAGGCTCTGGATGCGCGGGGACTCGATGCCGGGAATCGGTGGCCGCAGGGGGGATGAGCCTGTTGAAATGACTAGGGTGTCGTAGTGCTCCTCATAGGTCTCGCCGGTGTCCACGAGCTTTACGGTTACGGTCTTGTTCTCTCTGTCGATGGCAATGGCCTCGTTTTTAATGCGAACCTCAATATTATAACGCTTTTTCATTCCCGCCGGGGTCTGGAGCAGCAGGGCGTCCCGCTCCTCGATCACCTTGCCCACATGGTAGGGCAGGCCACAGTTGGCATAGGAGATGTATTCTCCCCGCTCTAAAATAATAATTTCTGCGGTCTCGTCCAGTCTGCGCAGACGGGCGGCACAGGTTGCCCCGCCTGCAACGCCGCCGATAATCAGAGTCTTTCCCATCATAGTTCCCTCCCGTTATTTGTGAATCGAATAACAAGTCGGAGCATCAAAACTACGCTCCATATCCGCCGGGACTTTACGTCCCTTTCTTCTACTGGAAGAATTCTATCCCGGACCCGCGCCGGTTTCTGTAACCTCGTCACACATCTATCACATTTCGCCCCGGAGTGCAAGAAAAGAGACGGAGAAATCGTCTCTTTTCTCTAATATTAAGCCTCAGCACCCTCTGCTGTCTCCGGGCTGGCGGCAAGGGTTTGCCCCTCCAGGTAAAAGCTCTTCCAACAAAAGATCCCAAGAGCCAGCAGAACAAGCCCCACCCCCGTCCAAAGGGTCAGGGTCTGCAGGGAGACAAACTCCGCCACATAGCCAAAGAACAGGGCGGCAAGCTGCATCACCAGCATGTTCACAATTTGCAGCAGGGAAAAAATTCGCCCTTGTTTTTCCGGCTCCACCCGCTCCTGGAGCATCACGGTCAGGGGGGCGTTGCTAAAAGGCATCGCAAGGCCGGAGACGCCGATGGCCACCAAATAAAACCAGAAATTATGGGCAAAGCCGATGGCTACCGCTGTCACGCCAAAGGCAAGCCCGCCATAGCCCAGGGTTTTCAGCCGGTTGGGGAAGCCGCCCCAGGCGCCCAGAATCGCTGCGCCCAAAACGGCGCCCACGGAGAAGGTCACCTCATTGATGGTCAGATACCAATAGTCGTCGCCAAAGGCCTCCCCAAAGGCCTGGGTGATCATCGGTACATTAAAAAAAGCAACGGGAACGAGAAAGAAGCAAAACAGGGCGCAGACAAAAAACACCCGGCGCAGGAAAGGGCTTCCCGCTGCGTAGGCAAGGCCTTCCTTCAAATCGTCAAAGTAACCGGCCTTCTCTGGTCTTCCCGCCACCTCCAGCTTGTCCAGGCGGACAAAGGCCAGAAGAACGAAGATGCCAATGCAGGCTGTGATGACGTCAATAAAAAGCACGTGGTGAAAGGCGCCCCATTGGAGCACAGCCCCGGCCAGCGCCGGAGAGAGCAGAAAGATTACCGACTGGATACTGCTGTTAATTCCACCGATGCGCATGAGCTTTTCCTGGGGCACCAGCTGGGTAATCGCCGCTGTCACCGCTGGGGTCTGGATGCCCGCACCAAGGGAGCGGATGACGGAAATCACCAGCAGCGCCCAAAAGAAGTCGCCTCCCTGCAGGGTGATGAGCGCCAGCGCAAGGGTCACAAGGGCGATGCCCGCGTCCGCTATGACGATAAGCCGTTTGCGGCTTAAGCGGTCTGCCCAGACCCCGGCGAACAGAGAAATCAGCACCTGTGGCAAAAAACCGCAGACGGTAATGATGGCAAACATCATGGTGGACTCTGTCTCCAGCGCCACATACCAGGAGATTGCAAACTGGACGGTGGAGGAACCAAGCAAAGAGATGGCCTGCCCCGCCAGAAAAAGTGAAACATTCTTTTTCCAATTCATATTCTATTTTCCTATAATTGTACTAAGGTCGCACCGCGCAAAGAACGGCTCGCGCAAAAAGCGCAGACTTGTCTACTTTTAGTTTCTCATACTTGAATTTTGATGTCAAGAGCCCTTCCCTTCCGGGGCTTGACTTTTTTCGTCGGTGTATTAAAATATACGAATAGCCTTAAAAAAGGCCGCAATGCAGATTTTTTCAACAAGGGAGGAAAAAAAGTGAAAAAATCAAAATACAGATCCCTTTTGGATTATTATAAGCCCCATCGCATCTTGTTTTTCGCCGACCTGTTCTTTGCAACCCTGGGCGCTGCCATCACCGTTATTCTTCCCCTGCTGGTGCGCTATATGACGCATACGGTGGTCGCCTGGGAAGCAGGCCTTGCGCTCAAAACCATTTTTGGTGTGATCGGCCTGATGCTCCTGCTCCTGTTGGCGGAGATGGGCTGCAACTATTTTATGACCTATTACGGCCACATCATGGGCGCTAAAATCGAGTTCCGGATGCGCAACCAAATTTTTGGGCACTACCAGAAACTCTCCTTCAGCTTCTTTGACGATCAAAAGGTGGGGCAGCTCATGTCCCGGGTCACAAACGACCTCTTTGATATCAGCGAGCTGTTACACCACGGCCCCGAGGAAATCGCCGTCTCGACCATCCGTCTCTTCGGCTCCCTACTTATCCTGCTCACCATCAACTGGCAGCTGGCGGTGATTGCCTTTGCGCCAATTCCCTTCATGGTCGTTTTTGCCATCATCTACAACCGGAAGATGAAGCGTGCCTTCGTCCGCAATCGGGAGCGCATCGGCGAGATTAACGCCACCATGGAGGACTCTCTCTCGGGCATTCGGGTGGTCAAGTCCTTTGCAAACGAGAATCTGGAGATTCAAAAGTTCCGCACAGGAAACGAGCGCTTTGTGGACAGCAAGCGTGACAGCTATGGTTACATGGCCTCCTACCACACCGTTTTAGGCGCCATGACCACTTTCATTATGATCGCCGTTGCCGGCGCAGGTGCGGCACTCTCGGTTACAGGCCATGTGCGCGTGGCGGATTTATTGGTGTTCATCCTCTATATCAGCAACTTCACAGAGCCCATTCGCAAGCTGGTGTTCATCACAGAGAGCTTTCAGAACGGCCTGTCCGGCTACGACCGTTTTTTTGAGATGCTTTCCATCTCCCCGGACATCGCCGACGCCCCCGGGGCAAAGGATTTGAGCAAGGTGCAGGGCGATATTTGCTTTGAGGAGGTCTCCTTCCATTATAGCGGCGGCGAGCCTGTCTTTGAAAATCTGAACCTCAGCGTTCCCGCCGGGGACTATGTGGCCTTGGTCGGCTCCTCGGGCGTGGGCAAAACCACCCTCTGCAGCCTGATTCCCCGCTTTTATGAGGTCTCCTCGGGTCGGATTACCGTGGACGGCCGGGACATTCGCGAGCTCAAACTCAAGAGTCTCCGGGATCACATTGGCGTGGTCCAACAGGACGTTTACCTCTTCGCTGACAGCGTGATAGACAACATCCGCTATGGCAGACCGGCGGCAACAGACGAGGAGGTCATCGAGGCCGCAAAGCGCGCCGACGCCCACGACTTTATCCAAGCTCTGCCCGAGGGCTATGCAACGAACATCGGTCAAAGGGGGCTGAAGCTCTCCGGCGGCCAGAAGCAAAGGCTTTCGATTGCCCGGGTTTTCCTCAAAAACCCGCCGATCCTGATTTTTGACGAGGCCACCAGCGCCCTGGATAACGAGAGCGAGCAGGTGGTGCAGGAGTCTTTGGAGAAGCTTGCGAAAAACCGCACCACCTTCGTGATTGCCCACAGACTCTCTACAATTCAAAACGCCAAGCGCATCCTGGTTCTAACCCAAACCGGCATTGCTGAGGAGGGCACCCACACAGAGCTTTTGGCCCGAAACGGGGTGTATGCCTCCCTGTATAAGGCCGCCCTGCTTTAAGATCGTGCAGACCTTGGAAACACATAGGACGGCTCCGTCCTATGTGTTTCTTTATCATTTTCTTAAAATCTCTGTCGAAAATTGTTAAATTTTGCGGGAAAGCATCCGATAAAAGAAATAGCAAGTTTCCGGGAACAGCCGGAATCGCAGAGGTGCTGCGCGGGCTTCATTCTGAACCCGGCGCGCATTTCTTGTCTCTTCCCCCTGTTCGTCAGAAACTGTGAACGATGCCGTGTCAGGAGCATGTCCTGGCTTGAAGGGAGTCCTATTATGAAATCTATTCGACTGCAAATTGTATCCGCCTTTGCCCTGGTAATCCTGGCTGTGGCCGCCGTGATTGGCTATGTCTCGATCGGCATTGTGAAAAACAACCTTTTAGAAGATGCTTATTATGACCTAGAGACCTTTACCCGGATTGAGGCAAAATATGTCTCCTCCCGGATTAACGCCCAGCTGCGGTATATGGACGCCCTGGCTCAGAACGCCGTGATTACCGACGAGGAGGCAAGTTTAGAGGAGAAAATTAGCTTCTTTGAGACCGAGGCACAGCGGGCGGGCTATATTCTCTTTGGTCTCGCTGACCTTAACGGCAAGGCCGTCATCCTAAACAGCAGCGCAGAGGCAAACGACGTTTCCGACCGGGAGTTTTTCCAGAAGGCCGTCAAGGGAGAGCCCGCTTCCTCCGACCTGATATTCAGCAAGCTAGACGGCGAGCCCGTGCTTGTCTTTGCCGCACCCGTACGAATTGACGGGAAGATTGTCGGCGTCCTTTATGGCCGGCGGGACGGCCTGCTTTTGAGCGATATTGCAAAGGACATCCTCTATAAAAACACAGGCTACGGCTATATCATCAACAACGTTGGAAACACTGTGGCGCACAAGAACACAGACCTTGTCTTAGCGCAAGACAACGACATTGAAAACGCCAAGACAGACCCTGCGCTGAAGGACTTGGGCGCGCTCACCGAAAAGATGATTTCCGGCAATTTTGGCAGCGGAGATTATACCTATAACGGCTTGAACAAGCTGGCGGGCTATGCCCCCATTGAGGGCACGCCCTGGATTATCGCACTCACCGTGGAAACCAGCGAGATTTTGGCCGAGGTAAACAGCCTAACCCGTATCCTGCTGATTTGCTGCGCCGTTGTCATGCTCCTGGGCATCATCGTCAGCTTCTTTATCAGCAATATGTTTGCAAGCCCGATCAAAAAGCTTACAGGCGTTGCCCAAAGAATCGGCGATGGAGACTTCAACGTGACCCTCTCCATCAAATCAAAGAATGAAATCGGGCAGCTGGGTCACGCTCTGGAGCGCACCACCTCCCAGCTGACGAACTATCAGGGCTATATTGATGAAATTTCAGACGCTTTAAGCCATGTGGCAAACGGCAATCTGCTCGTCGTTCCTCAAAGGGAATATACTGGCCAGTTTAAGAAAATCAAGGACAATATGCAGGCAATGCTCGACAATCTGAACGGAACCTTGAGCCAAATCAGCGAGGCCGCCCAGCAGGTGGACAGCGGCGCAGGGCAGGTTGCAAACGGCTCACAGGCCCTCTCTCAGGGCGCAACGGAGCAGGCCAGCTCGATTGAAGAGCTCTCCGCCACGATTACAGAAACCGCAAACCATGTGAAAATGAATTCCGAGAACGCGGAGCTGGCGCAGGAAAAGGCCACAGTCGCAGGCCGGGAGCTGCATGCCAGCACGGAAAAAATGCAGGGCATGATTTCCGCCATGGGCAACATCGCCCAGAAGTCATCGGAAATCTCTAAAATCATCAAGGTGATTGACGACATCGCCTTCCAGACCAATATTCTCGCCTTAAACGCCGCGGTTGAGGCCGCCCGAGCAGGCTCTGCCGGCAAGGGCTTTGCCGTTGTGGCAGACGAGGTGCGAAACCTGGCCGGAAAGTCCGCAGAGGCCGCAAAGAACACGACGGCACTGATTGAAGAGACCCTCACCGCCGTCCGAAATGGCGGCCAGATGGCAGACTCCACGGCAGAATCCCTGACAAGCTCCGCTCTGGTTGCCGGTGAGGCGGTCGCTCTGATTCAAAAGATTGCGGAGGCCTCCCAGGAACAGAGCTCGGAGATTACCCAAATTAACCAGGCCGTCGAGCAGATTTCCAACGTTGTGCAGAATAACGCTGCTACAGCCGAGGAGAGCGCAGCAGCAAGCCAGGAGCTCTCTGGTCAGGCTGCTCTGTTAGAAAGCCTAATTTCCGGCTTCCAGCTCCGGCGTACCGCGGGGCTTGCTGCTGCACATGTCAGCCCGAACGGGGCACCCGCATATGAGGAATACACCGGCGAGTTTAACACAGCGCACAGCTATGAGCCCAAGGCCGGGGCCGTCCATTCCGCGCCCTTGCCGGAGACAACCTTCACGCGTGGGCAGTTGCCTACCATTGATTTGGGGAAGTATTAAGCCCCTGAGGGGTTGCACAGGCTAAGCCCTTGCGGGGTTGCACAGGCTTTGCCCGAGGAATTCCAAAGAGGAAAATACGCTTTCGATAGAAAGCTCGCGTGGGCTCGCTCCGTCCTCTGACCCGCTGGCGCGAAAGCTCCGTCTGCTTACGCCGTAACGCAGACTACCCGTTGCGGCGAGGTAGAAGCTAAGAGAACGAGGGACGAAAGACAAAAAACGTCTCATGCAACGCATGGGGCGTTTTTCGTCTACAGTCTGACATGGCCTCCGAAGCGTTTTCGGAGGCCATGTTCTTTGTTTAATAAAGTTAAAATCCGCGGTAACGGTCGGGGCGTAGGACGCTCTCGTCGTGCTTGGCTCTGTGCACCTGCTGGAGGAGCCTGTCCCGGTCGGCGGGCAAAACGCCCTTGAGCACCAAACGGTTTGAGGCGTGGTTGCTGCGAATCACGCAGTCCTTCGTCACCTTGGCGTGACTGAGAATCAGCTCTAGCTCCTCCATGATCTCCGTGGTGGTCAGTGGCTCGAATCGGCCTGTCGCCAAGTCCTCGGAAATCGACGAGCCGGGGGCAATCATCAGGGTCATGAGTCCCACAAAGGAGGGGCTCATGGCGCCAATCATCTTCCCTGTTTCGATGGCGTGCTCGGCCATCAGCTCCCGGCCGCCCAGGCCAGAGATGAAGGTGACGGAAACCTGGATTCCCGCTGCCTCGGCTCTGTGGACAGCCTCAACAAGCTGCTCAGCTGTTTCGCCCTTGTTGACCCTTTCAAGCACCTGTGCAGAGCCGGATTCGGCGCCCAAATAGGCGATGCCCAGCCCCGCTTCCTTGAGGCTTTGCAGCTCCGCATCTGTTTTTCTCAAAATATTATCCGCCCGGGCATAGATGCCCACCCGCTCACACTCGGGGAATATGGCGGAGATTGCCCCCAAAATTTCTAAAAGCCGGGGCGTGGATAAGCAGAGTGCATCCCCATCGGCGAGGAAAATTCGCCGCACCCGGGGATTTTCCCGCCGCGCCTCCTGCAAGTCCGCATAAATCTCTTCAAAGCTGCGGGCCCGGAACTTTTTTTCCCAATACATGGGGCAGAAGGTGCAGCCGTTGTGGGAACAGCCGATGGTGGCCTGGACAATCAGGCTATAGGCCTCGCTGGGCGGGCGGTAAACACTTCCTTCATATTCCAATCTTTCATTCTCCTTTCTGTGGCTTGGACATCTTGGCTCTTTTTCGGTCTATGGTGGCTTCAAGCTTTGTGAGCCAGCGGCTGGGATGACCCTTGTAAACCAGCCAAAGCACCGGCACACTCACAGCAATGCCGCCGAAAATGTCCAGAACTGAGTGCTGCTTCAAAAACACCGTGGCCATGATAATCGCCGTGCAGAGCACCCAGTTGCAGACCTGCAGCCAGGTCTTTTTTCCCAGCGTCCGACTCTTTGCTACAGAGACCGCCACACAGAAGGCGCCGACCACGTGCATGCTGGGAAAGACGTTGGTGTTGGTATCAAAGTCCTGGGTCCAGCGGATAATCTGCGCCGCAAAATTATCCCGATACAGTATGGGGCGCAAGTCCTGTCCGTTGGGGAAGAGGGTGCAAATCAGGGTGCTGACGAAAAAGGCCATCATTAGGCCCAGCATATAGTTCTCAAAATCCGTTTCGTCCGTAAACAGAAAGTAGAGGCCTGTGAGCACCATATAGGGAAACCAGAGGAAATAGGGCAGAATGAACCACTCGCAGAAGGGGATGTAGGCGTCCATTCCGCAGGCGACGGGATAGTAACTATCCACAATAAAATGCTCAAGCAGAAGATACCAGAGAAGGTGGATGGGAAGATAGGCCATCAGCAGCCATTGTCTCCGGGTTGGAAGTTTTAGCTTCATGAATCGTTTGCTCCTTGATTAGGTTTTTTGCGCCTCTTGCCTCCATGCTTCAAATCTTCCGTGCAGGCGGCAAAATAATCCTCGATTGCCCTAGCTGTCCGGGGCGCCTGTGCTGCGTGGTCAACCGAGGGGTCGTAGACAAGAGGCTTGCCCACGGTAATCTTTTTGCTCTCCCAGTTCACAAAGGCGGGATAAAAATGCACCCGTTCCCGGCTCCTCCTATACTGTAGCCTGCCAACGGACACAAAGCCATCAAAAATCTCCGTGCCATATTGGTGATACCCTATGGGTCTCTCGGGGAAGAGCAGGAGGTGCTTGCCGTCCGAGAGGGTTTTCACGCTGGCGCGCAGGGTTGACATGACCCGGACATCGTGGTAGACGGGAACACTGTCCGCTCCTCGCAGAATCGGCGGAATCAAAAGCGCCATCAGATAGGCAAGGCTGTGGTCAAAGATTGGCGCCGTCCACTTGTCCGGGTCCCACCAATAGTCCTCCCGCACATATTGGGGGGTCTCGCGGGGGGAGAGCACCTGGGCATTAATCCAAGGCCTGATTTCCCGGCAGAGGGGGAAATGGACACACATGGCAATGGGGCCAAAGGCTCTGTCGTGGTTGCAGACAAAGACAGAGGGCGCACCGGAAAACGGCTCCTCCCAGACGGTTTCCATTCGGGGGGTAAAGAGGGCAAGCACCACCCGCAGCAGGCGGAACAGGCGACCCTGCCGGTGCTCTGCAAAGTCTGTTCCCTCCTCCAGCGCCCGATGAAAGCCGCGAAAGAACAGGGCAAGCGCAAAGGCGGTGGCGAGAAAATCCGCCACGGGCTGCGCCAGTAAAATTAGGCCGGTTCTGGAAGTCCGTCCAAATAGTCCCGGAAGCACGATAATGAAAGTCAGCATCAGAATCCGGCTGCGTGGCAAAACATTGGCAGGCAGGTTTCGTTCCGCACCCACGGCGGAAAGCGCCTGGCGCATCGCCGTTTGCAATCCCAGCAGGCAGGCGCCCCCACAGAACAGCCGCAGCAGGGGCAGCCCCAGCGCAAGGAGCCTTTCCTCCGCGCCAAAGAGCCGAAAAAAGGCCTGGGGCTTTAGCTGAACCACTGCCCAGAGGGAGAGCGAAAAGCTGAAGCTAAGCAGGATTAAGAGCCCTGTCGCCCGCTTCACCCCCTCTGTGTCCCCTTTGGCAAAGCGCGCCTGCAGCAGGGGCTTTGCCCCCTTTGCAAGCCCCATGAGAGGCAGAAAAAACAGCGCCATAACGCCTGCCAG
The DNA here is from genome assembly GCA_964466395.1 of uncultured Oscillospiraceae bacterium. Classification (GTDB taxonomy): domain Bacteria; phylum Bacillota; class Clostridia; order Oscillospirales; family Oscillospiraceae; genus UBA2658. The sequence goes on from CAYXNK010000011.1 coordinate 17,514, forward strand.
AATTGTCAACACCGCAAGACCTGCCTCCCCCTCCTGCCGGAGCAGGCGGTGGTTGAGCAGGGCGAAGAGAAGTCCCTCTCCCAGCAGAACCAGAAAGGCCGAAACACTTTTGGAAAGCCCGGTTTTCCAGGCCTTCAATCCCGGCAGCAGGCAGGCTGCCCGCAATCGCAGGGGCGCTGACTTTCCCACCAGCGCCAGACTCATCAGTAAGGCGGAAACCCCGTGAGCCGCAAGGCCGCCAAGGGCTGCGCCGCGCAGGCCAAGCTCAAAACGAAAAATGAGCAGCGGAATTAGAATTACGGCAACCGCTGCCGCTGCAAGCAGTGCAATCGCACTTTCCCAGTGCCTGTCCTGCGCTGTCAAAAAGGAGTTTAGCCCCCAGGTGAGCAGGACGAAGACGAGGCCGAAGTGATATGTATTGAGATAGTCCAAGGCCAGGGGAAGGCTCTCCTCCCCCGCTCCCGCAAGCCGCAGTAGCGGCTCGCCAAACAGTCGAAAGACCGCCGTAAACAGCAGGGCACAGACGATGAGCAGGCAGATGCTGCCGCCGAGCCTCTCCTCCGCCTCCGCCTGTTTTCCCAGGGAGAGCAGGCGCTTTGCCTCCTTCGCCCCGCTCTTTCCCACAAGGACGGTGATGGCGAAAACCGCAAGCACAAGGGGCAAAACAGTCGCCAAGGCTCCCAGGGCGGGCTGCCCGGTTTCGGGGATGCGCCCCACGGAAAGCCTCTCCGACAAAAACAGGCCGAGGATGGCAAGCCAGCTCAATCCGGCGGGCAGCACCTTCCCGGACAGCGCCGAAGGCGGCGCCTCCTGGATTTTTTCGATTGTCACGCTTTGTCTCATACACTCACCTTGGCAAAAACGGAGTCGGAGGGGGCGGGCACTGCCCACTTCCCTGGTTTGTCTCCGGTATTTTCGGGAAGAATTGAAAGAAGACTTAAAACAGGCCGGTAATCAGGCCGTTTTCATCCACGTCGATGCTCTCCGCCGCCGGACGCTTGGGCAGGCCGGGCATGGTCATAATGTCTCCGGTCAAGGCGACGATAAAGCCTGCACCGGCTGAGATTTTAAGGTTGCGGACCGCGACCTTGAAGCCCCGGGGCGCACCCAGCTGCTTGGGGTCGTCGGAGAAGCTGTACTGTGTTTTTGCCATGCAGATGGGCAGGCCGGAAAAGCCCAAGGCCGTAAGCTGGGCGGCCTGCTTTTTGGCGTTGTCCGTTAGTTCCACACCCTCGGCACGGTAAACTCTGCGGCAGATGGCCTCAAGCTTTTCCTCGATGCTCAAGTCGCTTTCATAGGCAAAGGCAAAGCGGTTTTCTCTCTCGCAAAGTGCGGAAACCTTTTCGGCAAGCTCTCTTCCGCCCTCGCCGCCCTTTGCCCAAACCTCGGAGAGGGCGACCTCTACATTCAGGCGGGCACAGCTGTCATAGACCAGCTTTAGCTCCGCCTCGGTGTCTGTTGGGAAGCGGTTAATCGCCACCACACAGGGCAGACCAAAGACCTCTGTAATGTTCTCAACATGCTGGAGCAGATTGGGCAGACCGCGCTCCAGCGCCTCCAGATTTTCCTGGTTTTGCTCTGTCTTTGGCACACCGCCGTGGTGCTTTAGGGCGCGGACAGTGGCGACAACGACGACAGCAGAGGGCACAAGTCCCGCCAGCCGGCACTTGATGTCCAAAAACTTTTCCGCGCCCAAGTCAGCGCCGAAGCCCGCCTCGGTGACCGCATAGTCACCAAGGCGCAGCGCCATTTTCGTCGCCAGCACAGAGTTGCAGCCGTGGGCAATGTTGGCGAAGGGTCCGCCGTGAACCAATGCCGGAGTCTGCTCCAGGGTCTGCACCAAATTGGGCTTTAGGGCGTCCTTGAGGAGCGCTGCCATGGCGCCTGCCGCCTTGAGGTCGCCAGCTGTTACGGGCTTGTCCTCATAGGTATAGGCGACAATAATCTCCGACAGCCGCTTCTTCAAGTCCGCCATGCTCTCAGCAAGGCAGAGCACCGCCATGACCTCGGAGGCAACTGTGATATCAAAGCCGTCCTCCCTGGGGCAGCCGTTTATTCTTCCGCCCAGGCCGTCCACAATATTGCGGAGCTGGCGGTCGTTCATGTCAACCGCCCGCCGCCAGGTAACTTTCTTCCCATCAATGCCCAGCTCATTGCCCTGCTGAATATGGTTGTCAAGAAGAGCCGCCAGCAGGTTGTTTGCAGCGCCGATGGCGTGGAAGTCACCGGTGAAATGTAGGTTAATGTCCTCCATGGGAATCACCTGGGCATAGCCGCCGCCGGCAGCCCCGCCCTTGACCCCGAAAACAGGCCCCAGAGAAGGCTCCCGCAGGGCTACAACGGCCTTTTTTCCAAGGCGGCGTAGCCCGTCGGCTAAGCCCACTGTGGTGGTGGTCTTGCCCTCGCCCGCCGGGGTGGGGTTAATGGCTGTGACAAGAATCAGCTTCCCCTCTGTCTTTCCGGGCTGATCCAGCAGGGAGAGGGAGAGCTTTGCCTTGTTTTTGCCGTATTGTTCAATATATGACTCGTCAATGCCGATTTGGGCGGCAAGGGTTGTGATGCTGACGGGCTTTGCTTCTCTTGCAATCTGTATATCGCTTTTGAATGTCATATACGATCGTCCTTTCTGTTTCGGCCTGTGGCCGGCAGCCTCTCAGGTGGGAAAAACCCCCACGGAGAAGATGATATATAATTTTTCGGTAAAAATCAAGAAGCCAACGGGCAGTTCGGGCAATCTTAGCGGATTTTTAACAGTTTGTTCACCGGAATCGGCCCTTGCAATTTTTACCTGCGCGGGTTAGAATTGGCATGGGAGAGGGTTTCTCGCCCCGCTCCAGCAAACACTTTGGGAGGCCACTATGGAAAAAAAGAGTCAGCCCCAGCTTTCGAACCGACAAAATCTCCGGATGGCTGTCAAGTTTGTGCTGTTTTCCGCCTCGGCGGGCATCATTGAGTTCGGCGCTTTCTTCCTGCTCAACCGCTTCACAAGCCTTGACCGGCTGACGGGTCTGGATGAAATCTTCGGCAATGAACACGGTTTGACCTATTTTATCGCCCTTTTTCTCTCCGTGCTCTGGAACTTTACCCTGAACCGAAAATTCACCTTTCTCTCCGCAACAAACGTCCCCATTGCCATGCTCAAGGTGCTGGCCTTTTATCTGGTCTTTGCCCCCCTGTCCATCTGGTGGACGGTTGCTCTCACAAATCGGGGCGTAAACGAATACCTGGTGTTAATCGGCACGATGCTTGTAAACCTTGCCACGGAGTTTTTCTATCACCGCTTCGTAGTTTTTCGAAATAGTCTCTACACCAACAAGGACGGGCTTCGCGCCCGGGGCGCGGACTCACCCAAACATTAAGCTTGCCGGCTCGGCGGGAGGAAACCTATGGAGCTGAATCGTGACACCATCAAAAAAATCCTTTTTATCATCTTTTCTGCCATCGTCTTTTATATTGTTCTGATTCATCTAAACAGCGTTTGGACCTTCTTAATGAGAGCCTTGCGCATTCTGACGCCGATTATCATCGGTTTCTGCATTGCCTTCATCCTAAGCCCCTTGGCGAGCCTGCTTGAAAGCCGAATGCTCCCCCCACTTACAAAGCGCCTGCCTCAAATGGGCAAGTCCCTTGCAAGGGGGATCAGTGTGTTTTTGTCAATTATCATTGTGGCCGGCATGATTGCCCTTTTGGTGCTCCTGATTATTCCTGAGGTCGAGCAAGCCTTCACGATTCTTGCAAACACATTACCGGGCTCCGTCTTGGGGCTTGCCGAAACGATAAACAAGTTTTTGAGCCGCTTTGAAATGATTGACTTCCGCATTCCCGCCGGGCAAGCCTCTGACTGGATGAATCTCCTTTCAACGGCCACGGAGTATATCCAAAACGCCTTTAAAAACGGCGTGCTTCAGGATCTGGCGAACACTGCCCGCTCTGTGCTTGGCGCTCTGATGAACGCAGTTCTTGGCTTAATTTTTTCCATTTATCTGCTCACGGGCAAGGAGCGCATCTTCCGCTTTTTACGGCGCTTCACAAAAGCCTTCAGCAGTGAAAAGGCGGCAGGTGGGATCTTTAAGGTCGCCGCGGTTTCGAAAAACTCCTTCCGCAACTTTGTCACAGGCCAGCTTACAGAAGCCGTCATTATCGGCGTGCTCTGCTTTGTGGGCATGGTTGTTTTCCGCTTCCCTTACCCCACGGCGACCTCCGCCGTAATTGGCGTGACGGCGCTGATTCCCGTGTTCGGTGCCTGGGTGGGCGGCATTCTCGGCGCACTTTTGTCCCTGTCCCACTCCTTCCCCAAGGCCCTTTTGTTTGTGCTCTTTTTGATTGTCCTGCAGCAGCTGGAAACAAACCTCATCTATCCTCGGGTGGTGGGAAAGTCCATGGGGCTGCCGGGAATTCTCGTGCTGGTGTCCGTTGTACTGGGCAGCGGCGTTGCGGGCGTTTTGGGGATGCTCCTTGCGGTTCCCCTCTGCTCAATTCTCTTTGTCCTGACAACTGAGGCCATTGAAAAGCGCCTGGCCAAGAAAAAAGCGCTGGATCAGCTGGCGGACTTGGGTCTTGCCTCCCCCGAGCCGGGGCCGCCGGAGGACAAAAAATAAAAACCATACGAGTTCAGAAGAACCCCACGCCGTCGGCGCGGGGTTCTTCGCTTTTTTGGGGGCCGGAGCCGTCTACTTAATCGTCGCCAAAAGCTCACCGGCGGCGACAGTCTGGCCGGGCTTTACCAAGACCTCGGAAACGGTGCCGGACATTCTCGCTACGACGCTGGTTTCCATTTTCATGGCCTCCACAACGGCGATGACCTGGTTTTCCTCTACCTTGTCACCGGGCTTAATGTCCACCTTGGTCACGGCGCCGGGGATGGATGCGCCAATTTGGCTCTTGTCCTCGGGGTCTGCCAGAGCCACCTGCTTTGCGCTGGCGATGGCATTCTTGTCGGGCACGGCAACCTCACGGCGCATCCCGTTTAACTCAAACTGCACATTGCGGGTGCCGTCTTCATTGGCATCGCCCAGACCCAGATATTTGATTACCAGGGTCTTGCCGTCCTCAATGTTGATGCGGGTGGTCTCACCCAGGGCCATACCATTGAAAAACACGTGGCTGCCCATGCGCATGAGATAGCCGTATTCCTTGTGGTGGCTGCGGTATTCCTTGTAGACCTTGGGGTAGAGGCAGAAGGAGAGCATGTTGCGCATGGAGATGTCTTCGGGGCTCATAAAGTCCTTCATCTCCCGGCGCACCTCATCAAAGTTGACAGCCTCCAAAATCTCGCCTGGGCGGCAGGTGATGGGAGCTTCGCCCTTGAGCACCACCTTCTGGATTCCCTGGGGGAAGCCCCAGGCGGGCTGACCCATCATGCCCTTGAAATAGTCCACAACAGAGTCGGGGAAGGTCAGCGCCTCGCCGCGCTCCACGATGTTTTCAGGCGTTAGGTCGTTTTGCACCATGAAGATGGCAAGGTCGCCCACCATCTTGGAGGAGGGGGTCACCTTGACGATATCCCCCAGCATCTCATTGACGGTGGCATACATCTCCTCCACCTCCACAAAGCGGTCGCCCAAGCCCAGGGACTCCACCTGGGGCTGGAAGTTCGTGTACTGGCCGCCGGGAATCTCATATTTATAGATTTCCGTAACCGGGGACTTTAGGCCGCCGTCAAACTTCTCATAGCGCAGACGCACGTCCGCCCAGTAGTCCGTAAGCTTTTGCAGCTCGTCAAGCCTTAGCCCAGTGTCCCGCTCCTGGCCTTCCAGAGCGGCGACAACAGCGTTCATCGACGGCTGGCTGGTTAAGGAGGACATGGAGGAAATCGCTGTGTCCACAATGTCCACGCCGGCCTCAGCGGCCATCAGACAGGCCGCAACCTGGTTGCCGCTGATGTCGTGGGTGTGCAGGTGAATCGGCAGACCAATTTCGTTTTTGAGGGTCTGGACGAGTTTTTTGGCCGCATAGGGCTTGAGCAGGCCGGACATATCCTTTATGCAGATAGAGTCTGCGCCCAT